>CANGCX010000037.1 GCA_947452315.1 Opitutia bacterium
CGTCACCTTCAGATCATCTATGAGATCAACGTGCATCACATGGTCGCCGTGGAAGCGCGTTGGCCCGGAGACAACCTTAAGAAACGCATTTGCTCCATTATCGACGAAGATGGCCCTAAAATGGTCCGTATGGCGCACCTCTCCGTTGTTGGTTCCCACGCCGTCAACGGCGTCGCCGCTCTGCACACAGCCTTACTCAAAAAAGATCTCTTTCCTGAATTTGACGCTTTGTTTCCTGGAAAATTTCAAAACAAGACCAACGGCATTACGCCACGCCGTTGGCTGCTCAAGTGCAATCCGCGCCTTTCCACGCTCATCACCCGTACGCTCGGCAACGACGCGTGGGTACGCGACCTTGCCCAGCTCCGTGGCCTAGAAAAATCGGCTAACGTTCCAGCTTTTCAGACTGAATTCATGGCCATCAAACGCGCCAATAAGTCGGAACTAGCCGCTGTCATCAAAGCTGAGTGCGGCATCGATGTTTCGCCCGATGCACTATTCGACGTCCAAATTAAACGTCTGCATGAATACAAGCGTCAGCACCTAAATTTGCTCCACATTCTCGCGCTATACCGACGGTTATTGCAGAACCCTGCGCTCGATGTCGTTCCGCGCGTTTTCGTCTTCGCTGCCAAAGCCGCCCCCGGCTACGACGTCGCGAAAAATATTATTCGCGCGATCAACACGATCGGCGCCCGCATCAATTCCGACGAGCGTATCGGAGGAAAAATCAAAGTCGTTTTTTTACCCAATTACCGCGTCTCGCTTGCTGAGAAAATCATCCCCGCTGCCGATCTTTCTGAGCAAATTTCTACAGCCGGTAAGGAAGCCTCTGGCACCGGCAACATGAAACTAGCCCTTAACGGGGCCCTCACGATTGGCACCCTCGACGGCGCCAACGTTGAGATCGGGGAAGAAGTTGGCGCGGAAAATATTTTTATCTTCGGCCTCACTGTTGAACAGGTCGAAGCCCTTTGGGCTAAGGGGTACAATCCATGGGATTACTACCACGCCGATGAGGAACTACGAGCTGTCATCGACTGGTTAGGCAGCGACTACTGGACCCCAGGTGAAACCGGAGCGTTTTCCGCGGTGCATGCTTCGCTGCTGCACCAAGGCGATCCTTTCCTCGTGCTCGCAGATTTTCGCGCATATTGCGACGCACAAGGCCGAGTCGACGCTGCGTATCGCAACCGCGCCGGCTGGGCAAAATCTGCGATCCTCAACACGGCTCGCCTCGGTAAATTCTCAAGTGACCGCACTATTCGAGAATACGCTGAAGAGATTTGGAATCTCCCCGCCGTTCCGGTGGTTTGAGTTGTTCTTCGGACCGGGTAATAGTAGCCGTCGACGACCAACGCGCTTGGGGATTGGCAGCTGCGCTGGGCTCCGCCAAGTCATGCGTCGGCCAACGCCCGATGCGCTTTTATCGTCCCGTTTTTTTCTTCGCCCTCTGCGGGCTGCTTGCTTGGGCCCCGGCTCGTGCGCAGTCAACAGCACGTCCAATGCTGGCCGGTGAGCTTGATGGCACGCTAAAGGTTTTAAAATTTTCTTGGGCTCCCGAACTCGTCTGGCGGATTGAACTCACCAGCATGGAAGATGCTCGCTTGCACCTTCTGCTTTTCGCTGATGCCCCGGGTATTCGTATGCAGGTGCGTGTTGCAATCGACTCCAGCCTTGATGCGGGCACTTGGACTCTGAGCGAAGGTCGGCTCGATCCCGCTATTTGGTTTGCGCGACTTGCTCCACAGTTAAGTCCGGCTCTCGTGGGTGCTGTGGTTGCTGGGGATATTGAATTGCATGGTGATGGAGTAATTCGCGGTGGGCAACTCGAGGGCCGCGTGACCTTTGATTGGCGGCGCGGTGCGGTGAGCCATCCGACGCAAGGCTGGGCGTTGGAGGACATCGCGTTAACGGGTGATTTTAATTTTGCACAAAACGCTGAACGCTGGTCGAGCGTGAGTCCACTACGGCTGACGATCGGTTCTATCGTGACTGGGCGTTTTGGTGCGCGTAACTTGCTCGTGTGCGCGCGCATCGACCAAGGTCTTTTACCGCAAATCGAGGAAGCGCGTGTGGAGATTGCTGGTGGTGAAATCGAAGCTGCTCCGTTTACATTGCCGATATCGCCCCTGATGATTCAGGTGGCTTTGCAAATTCGACGCATCGGCTTGGCTGACGTAGTAGCGCTCCTTCCTACGGGTTTGGAAGAGGCGCAAGGACGTGTGCAAGGTGCCTTACAACTAAGCTGGAGCAAAGCGCTCGGGCTGCGGATTGGGGCCGGTCGTCTCGAACTTGTTCCTAATGAACCGATGGTTCTGAGACTTGCTTCAGCTCCAGGTTTTTTGAGCGCGAGTGTGCCTGAGCGTTTCGCGTTGCTGCCAGCATGGCTCGGGCCGCTGGCGCGCTGGGCAGCACCCTTGAATCCTGGGTATGCAGATTTGGTGGCGATCGAACTCGGCCGCACAGCGCTTAAAGTCGAATCGCTTGAAGTCAGGCTTACGCCTGAAGGAGATCCGCAGGGGCAATCTGCTCGTGTCATGATCCAAGCGCGTCCTGCCCTCGACGGTACTTCAGTAGGCCCCGTCGGTTTTGAGATAGGCGTGAAAGGGCCACTGGCTTACGTGCTGCGGCTCGGCGTGGAAAACGGCGCCACGCTCTCGTTGCGATGATGAAACTTTCGTTGCGCTCGTCGGTCCAATTGCGAACTTGTCCTTTATGCTCCGCATTTTTCCTGTATTCGCTGGTTTTTTGTTTTTGTCTGGTTGTTTGAACGTAACCGTTCAGCCGATCGAGGTTAAGGTCCATGCGACGCTCGATGTGAACGTCAAAGTCGACCGCGCCCTAGACGATTTCTTCGGCGATCTCGACAAGAAATCTGCAACCATCGCCACGTCCCCCGCAAAATCCTAAAATCACCCATGAAAACTCTATTTATCCGTCTTTTTCTCGTACTTGGTTTGTTTTCGGCGACAGTTGCTAGTGTACGCGCTGAGGATCTCGGCGTGGTCAAAAGCCGCATGAGCAAACGTCTCGCGATCCTAGACTCGTGGAAAAGCCAAGGCGTTATCGCTGAAAATAACCGTGGACTTGTCGAACTCCGCGGCGCTAACGCGGAGGCCGGCGACGTAGTAGCGGCAGAGAATCATGATCGTGAAGCTGTTTATGTAGCTCTCGCCCAACAAACAGGTTCTACCGCTGAAACCGTCGCCCGCGCTCGCGCAAAACAGATCGCCGCCGGCAGTGCCACCGGGGTCTGGCTTCAGCGCGAAAACGGCGAGTGGCATAAGAAATAGTTTTTCGAAGGTTGATTGCAGGCTGAGGACAGAACGCGTGGAGTATTCCTAGTATCAGGCATTGATTAGACGGCGGTGCTGGTTCACGGTTGAAGGTAACCGAAATGGATTTTTGCCCCATGCTTTTAACTCTGGTTTCCCGTTGTTTAGCCGTGATTACACTATGCGCCGCGGTTTTTTTGGCGCCAGTCGCCGCTGGTGCTGAGAAAGATTTTCTACCTGCCATCGTCTATGATTTTGGCGGTAAGTTTGATCGCTCGTTCAATCAGTCGGCCAGTGAGGGTGCCGAGAAATTCAAAAAAGACACTGGCATCGCGTTTCGAGAATTTGAGATTACTAATGCCGCGCAGCGTGATCTGGCTATGGCTCAACTCGCCAAGCGCGGCGCCAGCATCATCGTAGCGGTCGGCTTCACGCAAGCCTCGGCGGTCGAGAAGGTCGCTAAGCAGTTTCCCGCAGTAAAATTCACCATCATCGACGCCGTTGTCGATCTGCCTAATGTCCAGTCGATCAATTTTCGCGAACAAGAATCGTCGTTTCTCTGCGGGATGGCCGCCGCGCTGGTTTCTAAAACAGGTAAGGTAGGCTTCGTTGGCGGCATGGATATACCACTCATCCGCAAGTTTGCCCTCGGTTACTCGCAAGGAGTGCATTTTGTTAACCCCTCGGCTGAGGTGTTTGAGAACATGACGGGTACAACTCCGGCCGCTTGGGGTGACCCGACCAAGGGGGCCGAACTCGCTCGGAGCCAGTTCGGCCGTGGCGCGGATGTCGTTTTTCATGCGGCCGGTGCGACTGGTATCGGGGTCATGCAGGCGGCAAAAGATGCGGGAAAATTCAGCATCGGTTGCGACAGTAATCAAAATTACCTTCATCCCGGCAGTGTATTGACCTCTGCGATGAAGAGCGTGGATGTAGCCGTTTATCGTGCTTTTAGCGAAGCCAAAGCCGGAACATGGAAGCCGGGGCAGCTCGTGCTCGGTCTTCCTGAAAATGGAGTCGGTTACTCGCTCGACGAGTATAACCGTAAGCTGCTCACTCCCGCCATCGAGGCCCGACTCCAAAAGGCTAAGGCCGATATCGTCAGTGGTAAAATCGTGGTAGTGGAATACAAAGCGCCTTAACCGTATCCAGTGTCGAAGGAGCCCGCAGCGCCCCCGTTTACGCCGCCCGACGCTCCGCCCGCGCTCGAGTTGCGAGGCATTGATAAACGTTTCGGGTTAGTGCACGCCAACCGCGCGATCACTTTCTCCGTGGCTGCGGGCAGTATTCACGGGCTCATTGGCGAAAACGGCGCGGGCAAATCGACACTGATGAATATCGTCTACGGTTTTCATCGTGCAGACGCCGGCGAGATCCGCGTTCATGGCCGTACCGTCGAAATCGGTTCGCCGCAGGAGGCCATCGCGACAGGCATCGGAATGGTGCATCAACACTTCATGCTCGTGGAAAATTTTACGGTGCTTGAAAACGTTGTGCTCGGCGTCGAGGGCGGAGCCTTTCTTTTGGGTGGATTGACAGCTGCACGGGCGGAACTCGGGCGTTTGGCGCGCAATTACGGACTGGAAGTGCCGCTTGATACTGTGGTTTCGGAATTATCGGTCGGGCTCCAACAGAGGGTTGAAATTCTTAAGGCCCTTTACCGCGGGGCCGAGGTATTGATTTTGGATGAACCGACGGCGGTTCTCACGCCTCACGAGGCGGATCAACTCTTCACCATGTTGCGGCGCCTGCGGGCACAGGGTAAAGCGGTGATTCTTGTCACCCATAAGCTCCGAGAGATTATGGCCGTGACCGATCGTGTGACGGTGATGAAGCAAGGTGCGGTGGTCGCGGAGGTCGCCACATGCGAAACTACGCCGCGCCGACTCGCGGAGCACATGGTGGGCCGCGCGGTTTTGCTCCATATTGAAAAACGTCCGGCGCAGCTAGGTGCGTCTTTGCTCACGGTGAAAAAACTCGAAGTCCGTGATAGACTTGGTGTGGTACGGCTAAAAAATGTAAGTTTTAATCTACGAGCAGGTGAAATTGTCGGCATCGCCGGCGTGGCGGGTAACGGACAATCGGAATTGCTCGAGGTCTTGGCGGGTACACGCGCTCCGAGCCATGGTGAAATTTCCTTCGGCGGGTGCGATCTCGTACGCGAGCAACTCGATCCGCGTGCTCGGCGCGCACTTGGGCTGGCCCACGTGCCGGAGGATCGTTTGCGGATGGGTGTGGTTGTGGAATTTTCGGCCGCTGATAATGCGATGCTCGGTTATCATGATGCGGCACGATTCAATCGCGGTGGGTTGCGCGACGAAGCTGCGATTCGTGCGGCGTGCGCAGAAAAAATGACCGAATATGATGTCCGCCCGTGTCAGCCAGAGCTGCGCCTCGCGGCGTTTTCTGGCGGCAACCAACAAAAACTCGTCCTTGCGCGTGAAATCGACGCTGATCCCAAAGTATTGCTCATCGGGCAGCCGACTCGTGGAGTGGATATTGGTGCGATTGAGTTTATTCATAAACAACTCATCGCTCTGCGTGATGCAGGTAAGGCGTTGTTGCTCGTATCAGTGGAGCTTGATGAGATTCTTGCGCTTGCGGACCGCATTTTGGTGATGAACGCCGGCGAAATCATCGGCGAGTTGGCGCGCGCGGATGCGACAGAAGAAAAAATTGGCCTCATGATGGCTGGTGTACGAGCGGAGGCTTCGTCATGAGCGCTCCCGCAAAACTGCCGCGATGGGCTGAACTTGGTGTGTTGCCGCTCATCAATCTTGGTGTGGCGCTCGTGCTCGCAGGTGTGATCATAAAAACACTTGGGGAAAGCCCGTTTGCGGCGTTTAAACTCATGGCGACTGGCGCGCTCGGGACTCAAGAAGGCATCGGCTACACGCTTTATTACGCCACTAATTTTATTTTTACCGGACTTGCCGTGGCGGTCGCGTACCACGCGGGCCTTTTTAATATCGGAGCCGAGGGTCAGGCTTATATTGGTGGCTTGGGTACGGGTCTTGTTTGTCTGTATTTGGGAATGTGGCCGTTTTGGGTGATTTTGCCGCTGGCGATCTTGGCTGGGGCGATTTCTGGTGCGGCGTGGGCTTTTATTCCGGCCTGGCTGCAGGCACGGCGCGGCAGCCATATCGTGATCACTACGATCATGTTTAACTTTATTGCGGCGGCGCTTATGACGTACTTGCTCGTTAACGTTCTCATCAAGCCGGGTCAGCAATCACCCGAGACGCGGGAATTTTCCGCCAACGCGGTGATGCCGGCGGCGCATGAATTGTTCGCCAAAATCGGAGTCACCATAGTGGCGACGCCGCTTAATCTCACGTTTGGGCTTTCGCTCATGGCGGCGGCTGGCGTGTGGATTTTTATCTGGCGAACGCGCTGGGGATTCGCACTGCGGGTGGCCGGCGCCAACTCAACGGCGGCTGTTTACGCTGGGATTTCTCCACCTCGCGTCATCGTGGGCGCGATGCTTATTTCCGGCGCGTTGGCGGGTGGACTCGGGCTTAACGAACTTATGGGATCTCAGCATCGCATAATGATGGATTTTCCGAGCGGCGCGGGCTTCGTTGGCATAGCAGTAGCCTTAATGGGTCGTAATCATCCTGTCGGAATTGTGGTAGCGGCGGTGTTGTTCGGTGCACTTTACCAGGGAGGCTCGCAGCTCTCCTTCGACATGCCGAAAATTAACCGTGACATGGTCGTAGTGATTCAGGGCCTGGTGATATTGTTGTGTGGCGCGATGGAAAATGTTTTTAGGGCGCCGTTAACGCTATTGTTCGCACGTTTGCATGGCGGGAAAGATACCGAGTAAATGGAAACATACACACTTATCGTGCTATTATTGGCTGCGACGATTCGCGTGGCGACGCCGTTACTATTAGCGTCAATGGCGGGGCTTTTTTCTGAGCGTGCTGGTGTTATTGATCTCGGTCTCGAGGGGAAAATGCTCGGCGCCGCCTTTGCTGCCGCGGCAGTGTCCGCGGTGACGGGTTCGGTGTGGTTGGGTCTTGGTGCGGGTATTTTAACCGCAGTGGCTCTCGCTTTGGTGATCGGTTACGCGTGTATCACACACCGCGGCAATCAAGTCGTGGCAGGTATGGCGGTAACGATTATGGTCGTTGGCCTCGGGCCCACACTTGGGCTCGCGTGGTTCAACCTTGGTGGACAAACGCCGCAGCTCGACGGAGTAGGGCAGCGCTTTACGGGCCTCGTGTGGCCGTGGGCGCAGACGGCGCGAGAAGTGCCGCTGCCGGGGTTGTTATATGCGGAGTTGATAAGCGGTCAAAACCTACTCGTTTATTTTGCGGCTGGGCTGGTTCCTTTCAGTGCATGGATCTTTTACCGGACGCGTTTCGGCCTGCGTTTACGCGCAGTCGGGGAGAATCCGCACGCGGTGGATACAGCAGGAATTTCGGTCAACGGGCTGCGCTATCAGGCGGTGATCATTTCGGGTGTGCTGTGTGGATTTGCTGGGACTTACCTGTCGACGGCGGCTAGCTCCGGTTTCGTGCGAGACATGACTGCGGGCAAGGGCTACCTCGCGCTGGCAGCGCTGATTTTCGGTAAATGGAGGCCTTGGCCTACGCTTTGGGCGTGTCTGCTATTCGCTTTTACGGACGCTCTTGCGACGCGTTTGCAGGGCTTGGTTTTACCCGTAGTCGGCGTTGTTCCGGTTCAGTTTATTCTCGCGCTACCTTATGTGCTGACGGTCTTGCTGCTGGCTGGTTTTGTCGGCCAAGCGGTGGCGCCCAAGGCGATTGGCATGCCTTACTCTAAAGAAAAATGAGTTCTAAAGAAGTTGTCTCCTCTCGTCTTGTACGACACCTCGGGCAAAAGCCCGACACGGTGCGCGCGCTATTTGTTGCGGCCAACGCTACGATCGTGGGCGACGTGGTGCTTGGGCCTTCGAGCAGTGTGTTTTACGGTGCGGTATTGCGCGGTGATATCGAGGAAATCCGCGTGGGTGAAGGAACCAATATTCAAGACAATGTTGTGGTGCACCTTGCGGATGCACATGGGGCGCACATCGGCGCGTGGTGTACGATCGGCCATGCGGCGATCATCCATGCGTGCACGATTGAGGATGAATGTTTGATCGGCATGGGTGCAACGGTACTCGATGGGGCGCATATCGGCGCGCGGAGTATCGTGGGTGCTAACACACTCGTGCCCCAGCGATTCACGTGTCCCCCTGGCTCGATGGTTTATGGCTCGCCGGCGAAAGTCGTACGGGCTTTGACGGTGCAGGAACAGGCGGGATTGCGTGCTTGGGCCGAGAAATACGTCGAGGTGGCAAAAGCTCACGCGGCGTTGCTGCGGTAAGGATTCTTTTAAATTGGGCGGTCAAGGTTGCGCAAGATCTGCGCAGCCTAAAACAGCCGCCTTGGGTAAATTGAGACCTGTAACTCCTTAACCCTATGAAAACAAATGTTGGCTCTTACGATGGTGCGGTACGTTTCGTTTTAGGCTGCGTGATTCTCGGCGCAGGTGGACATTTTTTGAGTTGGTGGGGTTTGATCGGATTTATTCCCATCCTTTCTGCGGTTTTTGGATTTTGCCCAGCCTACCTTCCGTTTCATTTCAACACCATCGCATGTGACGAGCCGCCGCCTCACGATAGCGATAATTCTACAAACGTGTAGCGGTAGTTCGCGTCGGCGCTCTCGCGACGCGAATGTTCTCGCCAGGATAGATGGCGCCACTCGGGCATAAAGGTGTCGCCGGTGATCTCGGTGTGAATGAGCGTGAGATGAAGCCGAATCGGGCGACCGCTTGCCAGTGCCTCGGTATAAATACGTTCGCCTCCGCATATCATTATTTTACCGGGCAACGTATCGGCGATAGCTAGGGCGGATGGAAATGTGGGAGTGACGTGTACACCAGGTAGTGCGAGTGCCGAGTTGCGGCTTATGACCACGGGATGACGGCCATCGGAACGTACTTGGGGCCAAGTCTCGTAGCAGACGCGGCCGAGTACGACGGTTTGCCCGGCTGTTGCGGTGTGAAAAAAAGCGGTATCTTCGGCTATGTGCCAAGGTAGTCGACCGCCGCGACCGATGACGCGATTCTCGGTACAGGCGACGATCAGGTGCAGTGGCTTGGGTGCGGCGTCTTGCATCGTGGCCGAAGACTGAGAAGGCTTTGAGCCATGCGAAGCAAATTTTGTTTTGGATTTTTCGTGATGCTGGCCGTCGGTATGGCCGTGATCTGTGCGCGCGCAGATGAATATGACGAGCAGTTTCAGGCCATCGTCGCATCCAAGGGACGCACGGTGGACAGTGAGCGATTGCAGGCCCTTTTTAAAGTTGAGTGGTCTTACACCCTTTCGGTCGCACCCGAGTTTGCGACCTACATTGGTGCTCCAGGCTACGAGACGAAGTGGACCGATCTGACAGTTGCGGCGATCAAGGAGCGCAAACGACTCGCGGGTCGACCACTCGCCGTGTTAGCGACAATCGAGCGCGCGGCGTTGAGTGCGAGTGAGCGGGTGAGCTATGATTTGTTTAAGCGCCAGTTAGAAGAAGCGGTCGAGGGAGCACAGTTTCCGGCGGAGTTAGTCCAAATCACCCAGCTCAACGGCGTGCATCAGGATGCGGCGCAGGTGTTTGCTACGATGCCCACAGGGAGTGTAGCCCAACTTGAGGCGCAGGTAGCGCGCTTAAGGGTTTTGCCTCAGCAAATCGATCAAGTGATCGCTTTACTAGCGGACGGACTCTCGCGAGGTGTGACGCCGCCCCAGATCACCTTGCGTGATGTGCCTCAGCAGGTACTCAACCAGATTCCGGCAGATCCTTTGAGGAGCCCCTTGCTCGGTGGTTTTACGCGTCCAGGCCCTGGGGTTTCAGGCGAAGAGGCGGCACGGTTAAAAGCGGAGGCGGTGCAGGCCTACACGGTGGAAGTGAAGCCGGCATTTGAACGGCTCCATGCATTTCTGGCGGAAAAGTATTTGCCCGGCGCTCGCACGACGACGGCTGCCTCGGCATTGCCTGACGGAAGGTCTTGGTATGCATGGCGCGTGAAGACAGAGACTTCGACGGATTTAACACCTCAGCAAATTCATGACATCGGATTGGCCGAGGTGAAACGTATCCGAGCTGAGATGGACCGAGTGAAAACGGAAACAGGTTTTAAAGGCACACTCGCTGATTTTTTTGAATTTCTCCGTACGGATCCGAAGTTTTTCTTCACCGACAAGGAGGAGCTCTTGCGCGCTTACCGTGATATCGCGAAGCGGGCAGATCCTCAATTGATCAAATTATTCCGCACCTTGCCGCGGACGCCGTATGGGGTGTTGCCGGTGCCGAGTTATGCTGAGAAATCGCAGACCACGGCTTATTATTATCCGGGTGCCGCGGAAAGCGGCCGTGCGGGCTATTTTTTTGCCAACACCTACGCGCTCGCTACACGGCCTAAGTGGGAGATGGAAGCGCTCACGTTGCACGAGGCGGTACCGGGACATCATCTCCAGATTTCTATCGCGCAAGAGCTGGGCTCATTGCCGGATTTTCGGCGCTGGGGCGGGTACACGGCGTTCGTCGAAGGGTGGGGGCTCTACTCGGAGAGTTTGGGTGAGGAGATGGGTTTTTACACAGACCCTTACGCAAAATTTGGTCAGCTGACCTATGAAATGTGGCGGGCGGTGCGACTTGTGGTGGATACCGGAATGCACGCGCTCGGTTGGTCGCGGGCGCAGGCGATCGATTTTTTTAAAGACAACGCCGGCAAAAGTGAACACGACATCGTGGTCGAGGTGGACCGTTACATTGTGTGGCCGGGTCAGGCGCTGGCGTACAAACTTGGGGAACTTAAAATCAAAGAACTGCGCGCCTTTGCTACCAAGGAGCTTGGGGTAAAGTTCGACGTACGCGCGTTTCATGATGAGGTGCTGCGTCACGGCGCCGTACCATTGAGCGTACTCGAAGGTAACATCCGCGACTGGGTCGCGACGCAGAAACGTAGTTAACTTGGAGCTTTCTGGGGCGTTGCGTTTTTGAGCTTTCGGGATTGGGTTGCGTTTATGAAAATTGGAGTACCGAAAGAAATTAAAATCGGTGAAACGCGGGTTTCGATGACTCCCAGCCTGTGCCGTCGCTGTGTGGCGCTTGGGGCGGAGGTCGTGGTGCAAAAATCGGCAGGATTTACCGCTGGATTTACCGACTCAGAATATCGGGCAGCGGGCGCGACCGTGGTCGGCTCCGCGGCGAAGGTTTGGGCTCAGGCAGATCTTATTTTAAAAGTGAAAGAACCACTGCCTGCTGAATATGGGCGACTCCGCACGGGACAGATTTTGTTTACTTACCTTCACCTCGCGGCGGGGGCGGAACTCGCTAAGATATTATTGAAGAAAAAAATTCTAGGCATCGCCTATGAAACAGTGGAGGCCAATGACGGATCTTATCCGTTGCTTAAGCCGATGTCTCAGATTGCGGGTCGGCTCGCGATTCAAGTAGGCGCGTATTTTCTGCAGTCTCAGCACGGTGGCTCAGGCGTGTTGCTCGGCGGTATTCCCGGTACGCTGCCGGGTCACGTCGTCGTAGTAGGCGCAGGTAATTCTGGGGCGCATGCGGTGCAAATGGCTGCAGGTATGGGCGCACGTGTGACCGTGCTTGATTTGGACACGCGCAAACTTGAGGCGCTAGATTCCGAGTATCGCGGCCGAGTCGTCACTCTCATGTCGAATCCAGCGAATCTCGAGGCGAGTGTAGCGGATGCAGATTTATTGATCGGAGCGGTGCTGATCCCAGCTGCGAAGGCGCCGATCGTGGTTACTAAAAAGATGGTCGCGCAGATGCGGCCGGGCAGTGTGATCGTGGACATCGCGATCGACCAAGGCGGTTGTATCGAGACGATCCGGCCGACATCGCACGAGGAGCCCGTTTACGAAAAATTCGGCGTAATCCACTATGCGGTACCCAACATGCCGGCGCTAGTTGGCCGCACCTCGACGATGGGTCTGACCCAGGCGACGGAGCCGTTTGTTGCGACGTTGGTGCAGAAAGGCGTGGAGCGCGCGCTCGCGGAACATCCCGGCCTGGCGAAAGGCGTTAACACACGCGGCGGTAACGTCGTCTGTAGCGCGGTGGCGAAGGCGTTGGGTTATGCTTAATCATGGTTCATGCTCATGAAAAAGGCCGGTCTACAAGACCGGCCTTTTAATTAAGCAGAATCTAAAAATCGAAGCGGTTTAGGCGGCAACAATTGTTACGCTCTCGACACCTACTCGCTCGATGGGGGTGCTCTTTTCTCCGCCTCCGCCGGACTTGGTGGGGACGTTGGCAATTTTTTCGAGGACATCGTCACCGGCGATCACTTGGCCGAAGGCGGTATATTGGCGGTCGAGGAATTTGGCGTCCCCGTGGCAGATGAAAAACTGCGAGCCGGCGGAGTCGGGGTTGGACGAGCGGGCCATAGAGAGTACGCCGCGAACGTGGGCTTTGGCATTGAACTCGGCCTTGATTTGCCAGCCGGGGCCGCCGGTGCCGGGCATGCCTTTTTCGCCAACTTTAGTGTTGGGGCAGCCGCCTTGGATCATGAAGCCCTTGATGATACGGTGAAACGCGGTGCCGTCATAGTAGCCGGAACGAGCGAGTTTTTTGAAATTTTCCACCGTCTTTGGGGCGACATCGGGCCAGAAGGCGACGGTGAGTTCGCCGTAGGCGGTTTTAATGATGGCGTTTTCTTGGGCGGGAGTGGCTTTGCTCATTGGTTTAAAGTCGGAGCGAACCGCCGGCATTTCGGTGCGGCAAGAACCAATTTGCGCTTGGCGCGCGCGCCGCTGGAGTCCTCTGCAGGATGTTGATGGATTCTATCCAGTGTTGAGCGTGCTAAGGTTACTCGCCTTGTGTGTAGCGAATAAGGTCACTAGCAAAACTCAGGCAAACTCGGTGTCGATAAGTTCGCAGAAATAGTGGATCAGGAAAAGGTGAGCCTCTTGTGTAGCGGGGCCGCTTTGGCCGGGCATGATGAGTTCGACCGTTGCGAGGCCGCGAGCAGGGCCGCCCCCACGGCCAAGAAAGGCTAGGCTCTTTAGGTCGCGTGCTTTGGCCTCGCGTAGGGCGGCGAGGATATTAGCGGAGTTGCCGCTGGAAGTGAGTACGACCACGAGGTCGCCTGGTTGGGCGAGGCCATTTATCTGTCGCGCGAAAGTTTGCTCGTAGCCGTAGTCATTGCCGATGCACGTCACGAGCGAGCCGTCGGAGGACAACGCTAGCGCCGGCAGCGAACGCCGGTTTTTCGCGTAGCGACCGGTGAGCTCGGTGGCGAAGTGGGCGGCCTCGGCGGCGCTCCCGCCGTTGCCGCAGATAAGGAGTTTGTGGCCGGAGCGCAGGGTTTCGAGAATAAGCGCCGCGGCAGCATCGATCGCGGGGCGGATCGTGGGCAGGGCTTGGAGCGTGGAGGTGGACGCTTGGAGGGCGGCGGCAAACTTCATGATGGGAGAAAAGGTGGGTGCGGGCTTGCCCGCGATGAAAATTTTTCCGCTACTCGCGGACACATGCGCCTGCGCACGCTTACTCTTCGCCATTTCCGTAATGTGGCGTTTGCGCGGCTAGATTTTGTGGGGCGACGACAATTTTTTGTCGGGCAGAATGGTCAGGGAAAAACCAACCTTCTCGAGGCGGCGGGTTATCTGACGGCGGCGCGATCTTTTCGGACGGCAGAAAGTGCGACGCTGTTGATGCACGGACAAACGACTGCAGCCGTGGCGTGCACGCTGGAACACTCGCGGCTGGGTGAGACGCAGGTTACAATTAAAGTCCACCGGCACAGCAAGGAATTGTGGTGTGATCAGACGCGCGTGACCAGGCTTGCGGATTATCTGGGAAAATTTCCAACTGTGGTGTTCTCCTCGCAGGATTTGCAGCTCGTCCGCGGCGCGCCCGCGGGGCGGCGGCGGTGGTTGGACCTTACTTTGGCGGCAATGGATGGAAGCTACTTGCAGGCCTTGCAGACCTACACCCGGGCGCTAGCGGAGCGGAACGCTTTGCTTAAAAAAGGCGGCGCTGTAGTTGCGCAATTGGAAGCGTTTGAGCGGGTCTTAGCGCCGGCAGCGTCCGAGTTGATCGCTCGCCGCATTACCGGCTTGCAGTCAATCGGCGCGGCCATGGCGGCTGGTTACCAAAAATTATGCGACGGAACCGAGCCAGCGGACTTGGTTTATGTGCCCGATTTCCCCCATTCGGACGTGGAGGCTTTGCTGGCACGTTGGGCGGCGGGTCGGGCGCGGGATCTTGCGATGCGTTCCACGAACATGGGACCGCACCGGGATGATTTTGTGCTCAAAGTGGATGGACAAGAGGCGAAGGATTTTGGTTCTGAAGGGCAGCAACGCTCGGCCGTACTCGCGCTGCGTTTGGCGCAGGCGGCTTGGTTTCAGGCGAAGAGCGGCGTGCGTCCGGTGTTGCTAGCAGATGATGTGCTGGGGGAGCTTGATCCGGGGCGTCGTCGGAAATTTTGGGCGGCGATTGATCCCGAGTCGCAGATATTAGCGACGGGCACCACGTTACCGGATGCAGAGCTGGGGGCATGGGAAATTTTTCGGGTGAAGGATGGTGATTTTCAAACGGAGGCTTCGTCATGAATTTGACTACAGCAGAATGGGTTTTGGCCGTGGCTGCGGCGCTTTTGGTGGGAGTTTCCAAGACCGGCATCGCCGGTATGGGAATGCTTTTCGTGGTGATTTTTGCTCAGATTTTGCCCGCGAAACAGGCTACAGGGCTAGTGTTGCCGCTGTTGTGTTTCGGCGATCTGGTGGCGGTAAGTTCTTACCGGCAACACGCGAACTGGCGGCACTTATGGCGGTTGTTTCCGTGGGCGGCGGTCGGGGTTGTGATCGGTTATTTCGCGATGGGGCGGATTGGGGATCACGAGACGCGGCGGTTAATTGGCGGAATTGTGGTGACACTCGTAGCGGTGCATCTTTTTCGGCGTTGGCGTGCAGGAGGAGGTTCTAATGAGGCGGAGCACGCGGTGTGGTTTGCGCCAATGCTCGGTGTGCTGGCAGGGTTTACGACCTTGGTGGCAAATGCTGCGGGGCCGTTGATGGCGATTTACTTATTGGCGATGCGGCTGCCGAAGATGGAATATGTGGGGACGGCGGCGGTTTTTTTCCTACTGCTAAATCTATTCAAAGTGCCATTTATGATCAGCCTTGGGTTGATCACACCGCCGAGTTTCACGCTGAATTTGTGGTTGGCGCCGGCGGTGTTGGCGGGCGCGTGGCTGGGGCGTCGAATTTTACCGCGGATTAACCAGAAAGTTTTTGAAAATCTGGCGTTGTTTTTCTCGGCGGCGGCGGGGCTGCGGTTGTTGTTTTGAAACAGGAGTGAGCGATGTCGTTTAAATTTTCCGTGTGTTGGGCGGGTTTTGTGGACCAAGCTATGGTATGGCGCGAATGAACGTGAGGCAGATGTGGGCGGCGAAACTGGCGGGACAACCTGTGCCCGCGACGACGCATTCGCGCGTGACCACGGCGAAGGCCGGCGCTTCGTTGGGACGGAAGGTGCCTTTTGCTGGTGTAGTACTCGGTATTGATCCGTCGTTACGGGGAACGGGTTTAGCGTTGGTGGAATTTACCACTGGGCGCGCACCGTTGTTGTTGCGCTGTCAGACGGTTAAGGTGCATCCGAAATTGGCGATGGCACTGGCTTTAGCCGAGATTCATCGGGCTGTGACGGGGATGTTGGCGGGCGCGGGGGTGCGGCACGTGGCTATGGAGCAGACGATATTCGTTCAAAATTTTCAGACGGCGCAGATTTTGGGAGCGGCGCGCGGGGCGGCGATGGCCGCCGCGGCCTTGCAAGAGTTGCCGGTTTTTGAATATGCGCCGTTGCGCGTGAAGCAGGCCGTGGTGGGAGCGGGTCGAGCTAGTAAGGAGCAGATGGCACGCACCGTGATGGCAATGATGGGACATGGGCGACCACTGGCATTTGACGAAGCGGATGCGGCTGGCGTGGCGCTTTGCCATGCGTTTACCTGGCGCGAGGAGTGAACTCAGCGGTAATACGTCAACAGTTCATCCGAGCACAGTCTTCAAGACTTGGCCGAGTTCGCCGAGACGATAGGGTTTGTTGAGGTAACCGCAGAAGCCGAGGTCGAGGTATCGGCGAGCTAGAGAGGTATCGTCGTATCCACTGGAGGCGATGACGCGCGCATCGGGGTCGAGTTGTTTCAACGCGAGATAACACGCCTCCCCCCCCATGCCGCCGATAACGTGGAGATCGAGAATTACGGCGTCGTAGGGACGGCCGATATTGAGGTAACGTTGATAAAGCGCGAGGGCGTCGTTGCCATTTTTTGCTAGGTCGTATTTATAGTCGAGGCGAGTTAACATCGCTGCGCTGAGCGCGGCAATTTTCTCGTCGTCATCCATAAACAGGATGCGGCCGGTGCGAAAACGTGGTGTGGGTGCTGGGTGGGCTTGAAAGCCTGGGGCGAGTTCACCGCGGGGTAGGTAAAAAGTAAATACGCTCCCAACATCTAGGGTGGAGTCGACGCCGATAACGCCGCCGTGTTTCTGCACGAGCGATCGGGCGGTCGCGAGGCCTAGGCCGGTGCCGTGTTTCTTGGTGGTGAAAAAAGGCGACCAAATTTCCTGAAGGTGAGAGGGGGCTATGCCAGTGCCGTTGTCGCGAATTTCGAATTCGACGTAGGATCCAGCTGTGAGGCCGGGGATTTGATCGGGTGCGAGGGTGACGTTGCGCGCGTACAATTGTACGCGCGCAGGGTGGGGTCCGGCTGGCATCGCCTGCAGAGCGTTGAGGACGAGATTTTGTAAGACCTGTAGGATCTGGGCGCGGTCGGCTTGCACTAAATCGGTGCCGGGCGTGACTTCGGCGGTGACGCTGGCGGCGCTGCCTACGGTGGCTATTTTGATTGTGGCCGCGAAGAGCTCTTCAACTGTGACAAGCGAGGATGCGGCGGCGCCACCTTGGGTGAGTAAGAGCAGTTCTTTGGTGAGATTTTTCGCCTTCAGGCTGGCGCTTTCGGCGTCGGCGAGAGCGGTGGGGTGAAGTGAGTCTTTCGCCAGTGCGATGCCGCCTAGTATTGTGGTAAGAAGGTTATTGAAATCGTGGGCGAGGCCGCGGGTGAGTTGGCTTATGGTTTCAAAGCGATTGGCTTTGATCAGCTCATCTGGAGTCAGGCTCATTTCTTCGGGGTCCCGGAAGATGAGGATAAAGCCGCGGGTTTGGCCGGCTTGATCATAAGAGGCTCGTGCGGTCCAGAGAATGGGTAGTGGCGGTATAGTGGGGTCAGTGAAAGTGAGCGCCTGGTCGTGGATGAGAGGGAGTTGGTTTTCGCTGGAAAGAGCGCGGGTGATAGGATCGTCGCCGGTTTGAAGGTTTTCGCGGCGGACGAGGCGAAAGATTTCGGACAGTGGTGCGCCGGAGATTTGGGCGGCCGGTCGTCGGAGTAACCGAGTGGCGGCAGCGTTTGAGACTAGAATACGACCTTGGGAGTCGGTGATGAGTACGGCTTCGGCCAAGGTAGCGAAGGAGGTGGTGATGAGCGCGTCGTTGATTGAGGTAAGATTTGCGGTGATGACTTCGGACTTGGGGGCAGGCGCGTTTGCTGGCGGGATTGTGGGTAGAGCGCTGATGAAACCGATGATACGTGTGAGTTCGTTTTTGCGATTTGAAGTGCGGTGAGCGCTAAGAAGAACGCAGACAGGTTGGTCGTTGGCGGAGCGCAGGGTGAGTGTTGCGTGAAGTGTGGCTAGACCCGGGGCGAGTTGGGCGAACCATGAGGGGAGATCAAGCTCGGGGTCGACGTCGAGGGGGAGGCTTTGGCGGAAAGCTTTGGAAGGGTCGACATCCTCGGCGTGACCTAGGAGCTTGCTCCAAGCTGGGGCGACCCAGTAGCGGTGCTGGATGAAATCGAATTCAAAGGCGCCAAGCGGGCCCGTGGTTTGAGTGAGGTCTTGGAAGCGAGCGTCGTTGGCGAGACTGACTTCTTCGAGTTCGTGACGTTCGGTTACGTCGAGGCAGAGGCCGGTGACGCGTTCGAGTTCGCCGTCAGGGCCAATTTGTTGAAGGCCGGTGCATTGCAGCCAGATGTAGTGTCCGAGGCAGTGGCGCATACGGAACTCAACTTGAAGGTGGCGCGTGCCGGGTATGTGACGCTGGCCGAGGAAGTAAGGGGCGGCCTCTGAGTCTTCAGGGTGGATGTGTTGCCTCCAGACTTCTCGAGAATTGGCGAGATCGTCGGCGGTATAGCCGAGGAGTTTTTTCCAAGCCGTAGAGTAGTGGATATGATCCGCTTTAAAATTTAGATCAAAGAAGCCGACGAGATCATGAGCTGCGAGTAGTTGTAGCGCGTCGTTAGTCGCGCTGATGGTAGCGCTCAGAGGGACGCCGGCTGTTGGGGCCGGGTTGAGATCGTTGGGCGAGTCCGGGCTCAAGGTTTAGCGTAGATCAAGCCAGCGACCTACTCGCTGGGCGAGAAATTCGATGTAGGGCTTCTGATCGTTCAAGCAGGGGATTTGTTGGAATGATTCGCCGCCAGCGGCCATGAAATCATCGCGGCCCTCTTCGGAAATTTCCTCAATGGTTTCGAGGCAATCGGCGACGAAGGCGGGGCAAATGATGAGCAAGCGCTTCTTGCCGACTTTGGGCAGACGCTTGAGTTCATAGTCGGTGAAGGGTGAGAGCCACGGTTCGCCGGCGAGGCGGGACTGGAAGGAAACGGAGTGTTTGTCGGCGGCGATGCCGGCGCGAGCGACGAGGGCGCGCGTGGTGGCTAGGACTTGGGCTTTGTAACAGGTGGCGTGCGCGGGTGAGCACGTGGTGCAGCAATCGGCGACGAGCGTGCAATGCGCTTTGGATGAATCGCCTTTGCGTAAGTGGCGCTCGGGAATGCCATGATAGCTAAATAAAAGATGATCGTGCGGTTGGCTCAGGTGCGGCGCGGTGACTTGGTAGAGTGCTTCGATGTAATCGGCGTCCTGAAAGAATGGTTGCACGGTAGTGATGTTCATCCCGGGCGCTAGCTTGGTGCGCTGTTCGAAAACTTTTACGACGACAGTTTCCCACGAGGACATCGCGTAGTGGGGGTATTGCGGGAAAAGCAGGACCTCGGTAACACCGTCCTCGGCCATTTTTGCTATGACGCTAGCAATCGAGGGGTTGCCATAACGCATCGCTAGATACACGGGAGTTTCGGCGCCGAGCGTAGCGGAGAGTTTTTCGCGGACAGATCGTGATGTGATGACAAGAGGCGAGCCTTCAGGTTTCCAGATCGAGGCGTACGCGTGCGCGGATTTTTTTGGGCGGGTGCGCAGAATGATTCCCTCGAGCAACGCGAAGCGTAGCGGTGCGGGTAAATCCAGTACACGTTCATCTCCGAGAAATTCTCTTAAATAACGGCGAACGTCAGGGACGGACGTTGAATCGGGAGAGCCGAGATTAACAAGGAGAACGGCGCGTTGCGACATGAGTCGAAATTGGTCTTTAGAAGCACAGGATTGTCAAACGGCGGTAAGCTGATGGGAGCAGTAAATTTAAGGCGCGGTTTTTTTTGCGTTGCGACGAGCGGTGAGGTGTTCACGGGTGACAGTGCTATTTTTCCATGAACTCACCGCTGAAACCCGTTTTGTTGATCATTCGCGATGGCTGGGGAAAAAATCCCCACGCCGACCAAAATGCGTTCAACGCCGTCTATCTGGCTAAAAAAGCCTGCGATGATGCGTTGCAGGCGAAATATCCTCGCTCACTCGTCGCGGCGAGCGGCCTCGATGTCGGCTTGCCCGACGGACAGATGGGTAACTCCGAAGTTGGCCACGAAAACATCGGCGCCGGTCGCGTGGTGGATCAAGAGCTCGTGCGGTTGAATAAATTATTTTCCGAAAAACAACTCGCAGGTAATCCCGTGTGGCGTTGCGCAGTGGCGCGGGTGAAGGCGTCGCCGACTGCGAAATTACACGTTATGGGCATCGTATCTGATGGCGGTGTGCACGGAATGCTCGAGCATCTTTACGGCATTTTGCAGCAGGCCAAAGACGATGGCCTAACCAAGGCCCAGGTATATATCCATGGCTTCACCGATGGTCGCGATACAGCGCCGCAGAGCGGGTTGGGATATATTGCGCAGGTCGAGGCTAAGTGCCGCGAGATCGGCGTCGGCACGATCGCGACAGTGTGCGGACGTTTCTGGGCGATGGATCGAGATAACCGCTGGGAACGCGTGCAAAAAGCTTACGATCTGCTTACAGGCAAAAAGGCCGTCGCGACGGCGTCGAACGCGGCGGCGGCGATCCAGAATTACTATGATCGTCCGCTCAGCGAGACCCAGAAAGGCGATGAGTTTGTGCCCGCGACTTGGATTGTCGGCGCCGATGGTAAGCCTCTCGCGACATTTGGCGATGGGGATGCGGTATTGTTCTACAATTACCGTGGAGATCGTCCCCGCGAGATCACGCGGGCGTTTGTGATGGATGATTTCAAGGAGTTCGATCGCGGTGCTAAACTTGATCTCTATTACGCTACGATGACCGAATACGAGAAAGGCCTGCCGGTTCACGTTATCTCAGGTAAACCGGAGAAATTGAAAAATATCCTAGGGGAAGTCGTGAGCAAAGCAGGTCTCGCACAATTCCGCTGCGCTGAGACGGAAAAAAATCCTCACGTGACCTTTTTCTTTAATAACTACCGCAGTGAGCCGTTTCCCGGCGAAGACCGAGCTTGTCCCTCCAGTCCTAAAGTCGCTACTTACGATATGCAGCCGGAAATGGCGGCAGCCGAAGTCACGGCTTTGGCTAAAGCGGCGATTCTATCGGGCAAATACGGTTTTATCGCGGTGAACTACGCGAATCCCGACATGGTCGGACACACTGGTTCGTTGCCCGCTTCGATCAAAGCCGTCGAGGCCACTGATGCCGGTGTGGGCGAATTGCTTGCTGCGATTCACCAAGTCGGCGGCAAAGCCGTCGTCTGCGCCGATCACGGCAACGTCGAGCAGATGTGGGATCCGTCTAGCAACGGTCCGCATACCGCACACACGCTCAACCTCGTGGAGGTCTTCGCCGTGGGAGAAGGCCTCATTGCCGGTCAGACCAAGATGCGAGTGGGCGGCCGGCTCGCTGATATCGCGCCGACGGTGTTGCATTTGATGGGCTTGGCCAAGCCAGCGGAAATGACCGGCCAAAGCCTGATCTTGAGCTAAGCTACAGCCTAGCTTTTGTTGTTGGCCGAAAATCTGTTTGCCCCGCCCCCAGTGGCGGGGCTTTCTTTTTTCTTTTGCACGACCAACCC
>CANGCX010000038.1 GCA_947452315.1 Opitutia bacterium
AAAGCGTTTGCCGGAAATAACGTCCCGATAAAAATTAACAGCAGACTCAGGCTAGTCTTGAAGTGGCCCGAAACCGCACTCCGGCCCGCGGCCAACCGTTTCAACGCATCGCTCATGCAACCACGGTTCCCAGGCTTGGCCTCGAGGCTGCAGCCGCGAAAGCGTGCAGACAGATTTGCAAGGCGATGGTGGATTGAGTTATTCATAGACTGGATGATGGAAGATTCCGAGTTTTTGATTTCGCTTTTTAGCCTAGTGGCTTAGGGCGAAATCTTTAGCGGTAGACGGTTTTTGAGGTGTCATATTATTATGACTTGGTTCCAACAAAAGGAGTTGTTGTCACCACCTCCTGTGAAGCCAGAAAGCGGCGGCGAAGCCGAACGCGTCTTGGTGGTTGCTATCAGGCGTCGTGCGTGTTCTGAGCGATCTTAAGCAGGATCCGCATTTGCGGTAGGCCATGACGATTCAAGTACTAGATTTAAACCCATCAAGTCGAAGGGTCACAACCCCAGCGCGGCTTTAACAGCCGCCTCCAGCTGAGGTCCGCGCGCATGGGTCGTGATGATGCGGCCATCTTTACCGATCAGAAACATAGCAGGGATAGTGTTGATGAGATAATCGACCGCGATCGTGTTCTGCCGATACTTGCCGTCAAAATACTGCGGCCACGGCATCTGTTGTTTCGCAGTGAAGTCGACGAGCACCTGACGCGCCTTCGCTAGTTTTTTTTCTCGCTCGTCCGTGGTGTCGGTATCGGCGAGTCGGGCGTTCTCGAGCGCGATGCCCACAACCTCAAAGCCTTTGTCGTGGTAGGCGGCGTAGATTTTTTTGATGTTAGGAATCTCTTCTTTGCAAGGCGCGCACCAGGTGGCCCAGAATTCCATAAGGACGACCTTTCCTCGTAAATCCCGGAGGTTGACCTTGCGGCCATCGACCGCGGTGAACGCGAGTTCGATCGGCAGCTTTGCCCGGTCGCCAAGCTGCTGTCGCGCGGCCGCGTCACGAGCGCCCGCGGGGGCGGCGTTGGCCAGTGCCGTTCCCGGATAGGCAGCAAACGCGGCCCACTGCGCTTGGATTTCTTCCCGGGTGGCTCCAGCTCGTTCCATGGACTTGATATAGCCGCTGGCAAGTGAACCCATGAGAGGCTCATCGGGATACTTGGCCGCGAGCCGATCCACCTCAGCTTTGACCGCAGCCAGGGCGGCGACGCGCTCAGTCGGGGCAGCCTTGCCTGCGAGGTTGCGCAGACCAACCAAGGTCTCCTGCTCGAGAATGAGCCGATTGGTATCGGAAATATCGGGAGCCGCGATACCCGCGACTCGCAGGGCCTGCAGTTTGATCGCCCACTGCGCCCGCGCCGCTTCGCTAAAAACTGCGTTGGCGGCTTTTTTGCCGTCCTCGCGGCCGTTGATGCCGCCAGTCCAGCTGCCGAATTGTTTTACCATCTGCATGACGCAGTCCCATCGGCGCGGATCAGTGGGGTGCCGCTCGTAAAAATTCTGGCCCGTGGTAAGCACGCCTTGAACGAACATCATGCCCCAGCGGATGCGGCCCGAAAAATCCGTATCCTTAGGGGAAGGTGCGGGCTGCATCGCCTGTTGAAAAGCGGCCCAATCCGGGTCGGCCGAGGCTTCGGCTTTGCCGAGCGGCTCCGCAGCGACTACGCACGGCGAAACAAGCGCGAGAACTGAAAAAAGAAACCAAAATCGTAAGTGCAGGAAATTCACGGGGGAGTAGCTGAGATTTAAATGCGGGAGCCAATACCACCAAGCGGGCCTCTGGCAAAACCGGCACGATCAATCGAGTAGATGACATGACGAACCATTCTGCCGGCCATTTCGGCGTGGTGTTCGCGGTTGGTCAGTTGTCCGCCGATTTTCTCCATGGCGCGACGGGACCGGACATTGCCTTCGCCTACGATAAAAATGACTCGATCAAACAGGGTTAGAGCATGCCCAACCATGAGTGATTTGAGGGCGGCGTTGGTTGGGCCACCCCAGTGACTACGGGCGAGGAAGGTCCAACCGATCTCGATCTCGCCGGGTTCGGCCCGCTTGGGATCGAATCGAGACGAGCCAATCAAATCGTTGGTCGCGGGATCAATAGCGACCAAGGCGCCGCCGCTGGCTAATGCATCAGTAAAAAAACGCCGGAACACCGATTCCTGCCAACGATCATGCGCGGGATGGACAGCCCAGATCAGCGGGTCGCTCGCGACCGCGTAGAGTGCATCCCAGTCGTCCACGACAAGCGGGCGTAACTTAACAAGGGGATGCAGGAGTGATGGCTGCAGTGTTCGCACGAGTCTAAGTGAGGAGATTGTTTTTTTTGAGCCACCTCTAAATTGTGATATGACCACTAAGTAGATAGCCCGGTAGTGTCTGTTCGAGTGATGACATTCTAGTTGGAGTGAATCAGCCAAATTGGGGCATATCGTGAGACCATCTCTGGCCGAGCGAATTAAACTAAATTATTTCGGGGATAGTCCAAGTCGGCAGAGAAATAATCAGCGTATTGAAGTAGGCCCATGTCGCTACTTAACGAACCCGAGATGTGACCGAGCCAAAAGCCCCAATTAAATCACTGATTACGAAAACTCTTCTCAAAAATCCCCGCCACCAGCGTCGCCACCACCGGAATCTCCGCCACCGGAATCGTCGCTAAAACTATCACCCGAACTGGAATAATCCGTATCACGGCGCGTGGAGCCCGCATCATTATAATCGCCGCGATCACTATCGTAACTACTACGACCCGAGAACTGGTCGTAAAGCCACATACCAGCAGCGGCGCCGAACATGCCGCCTAAGAGCGAAGTCATAAAGCCGCCCCCAGAACCAGGAGTGGCACCGGAGGCACCACCGCTGAACATCGAGCGCACGAGTCCGACGACAAGCCAGGCAACGAGAAAACCAACCACCGCGGCCAACACCCAACCCCACGGGCTGGGCTCTTCTTTTTCACCCGCAGAGCGATTTTGGACGTGAGGCTGGGCGCGGTCCATGACGTGGGATTTCATCGCAGAGGCGATTACGCTAACGCCTTGTAGCAAGGCTTCGTCGGGCTGCTTAGCACGCAACTTTCCGAGCATCACCTCAATCAGGGCGGCCCGGTCTCTCGTTGTAAAAAGCGACCGCTGCGTATCATTGCCGATGATAACCTGAAGATGGGCCGGCTCTTTCGATAACAAGATGTAGATACCGTTGACGCGCTGCTCGCGGGCTTGCTGCAAGGTCCAAACTTCAAACATTCGGTTAACCGCCGCACGATCCTGCAAATTTACGCCTTGGCTTACCTCCGCGGGAATTGCCTTAAAGGTCTCAATTACGACTTCTTTTTTAAAGCGCAGGCCAAGTTCGAGAAGTTGACGATTGGCCTCGGCCTTAGCGAAGTCGGAAAAAAAACCGCCGCCATCGATAATCACACCGCGCTCGGCTCGACTGACGACCGAGCTTAAAAACAACGCGAAAACCAAACTCATAAGGACTCTAAAGCGATGCGTATTTAACATGCTAGAATTCATATGCACCCTACGCAACCGGTCAATCTACGTATGAGTAATTGGGGTATTTGATTGAGGATGCGCATAAACCTCTAGTCAGCATTCCCGCGCCATTTTTGTTCCCAGCGCGCCAGTTACACGCCAAGGGGGGGGGGCGCTCACTCCTCTGCGTTACCTTCGGTAGATTTTTGACGCCACGCCAAAAAACCCGCGGGTGCAACGATCGTAGTCAAAAACAACCTCATCAAAAAGTTTTCCATAATAGGTAGAGTGACTCGCAAACCCACCCGCTCGCCAAAGCTAGTCACCAAACCCGCCAGCAAAATAACCAGGCCAATCAACCTCACCGTATCGAAATAGGCTCGGTTGCGCTCGGCCAATTCGCGCTCATCAATTTGACCCTCGGGAGCATGGGCGATGAAGCTTAGGCTCGATAGAAACAACCCTCCGGCCGCCCCGATTCCAATCAGCATCAAAACCCCAAAACTGATCAATAAAACGGGGTGCTCCACCGCCATTCCAAACTTCATCAATAAGGAGCCCCATAATCCGACCAGCATGGCGACAAACAGCGCGCGAACGGTACGTGGGCTTAAATTCATATAAGAAAAGCGTGTGCTAGTTTTCATAGAGGTTTTTTTGGTTTAGGATTTTTTCTGAACGGAAAGCTGTGCGGAAAGAGCCGGAAAGGGTTTGAGCGAAAACAAGGCATCCACACCGACGTTGAAAACTTTGGCCAAGCGTAGCGCGCACTCGACGCTCGGGCTGTACGAGCCGCGCTCAAGAAACCCTATCGTCTGGGGATTCAATTCGACGAGATCAGCCAGCTCTTTACGGGAAAGCCCGCGTTCCGTGCGAAATAGAGCGATGCGATTATGAACCATGATTTGATTAAGTAACTTATTATTGCGTTTAAGCAACATTTATTTTTATTAAAGCAACTACACCTCTGATGGCATTGCCATAGGATTATCGCTAAATAAATCTACCTGTCGGCTGAGGCCAAAATAAGCGCCCGCTAACGAGCGATTTTTTTAATAACAAGACCTGCCTAATAGAATCAGGCTACGATCGGCCACGCATCAGCAGATCCGGCAGCGCCGTCGCGAACGAGGGAAAAAGGCAGACCACTACGACTGCGATGAACATGAGTACCACAAAGGGAAGCACACCACGGATAACTTCACCGAGTGGAATATCGGGCGCCACGTTTTTAATCACAAAAATATTTAGACCAACCGGTGGATGAATCAGGCCCATTTCCATCACGATGGTCATCACGACGCCGAACCAAATCAGATCAAAACCTGCAGCCTTTAAGGGCGGCAGGATAATGGGAGCTGTCATCAAAATAATTGAGACCGGCGGCAAGAAGAAGCCGAGCACAACCACCATGAGTAAAATTGTCGTCAACAGCACCCATCGGGAGAGCTGCAAACCTACCACCCACTCAGCTGCCGACTGGCTGATGTGGAGATAACTCATGACGTAAGCGTACAACAGCGACATGCCGATGATGAACATCAGCATGGTCGATTCCTTGAGTGTACTCGAGAGCATGGGTTCGATTTCGGACGGGCGCCAGAGTCGGTAAACCACCGCGACTAGCGCCAGAGCCAACACCGCACCAAGTCCCGCGGTTTCCGACGGCGTAGCGTAGCCCCCATAAAGCGCCACCATCACACCGGTCAGCAGCACGACAAATGGTGCCACGCGCGGTAATCGGCTGAATTTTTGCGCCAGCGTAAATTCCTCTCGCTCGAGATGGGCTGAGGTCGCACCCGTTTCCGCATGGGCGGCATGCGCCGCACGGTATTCGAAACGAAAACGCCAAGCCGCATACGCGGAAAATAAGGCCACTAACAACACCCCAGGTCCGATACCCGCCAGAAAGAGTCGTCCGAGCGACTGCTCCGCGGCAACCGCATACAGAATCATCGTAATCGATGGCGGCAGAAGAATGCCTAGGGTGCCGCCCGCGGCGATGATGCCCGCGGCGAAACCGGGCGAGTATCCACGACGACGCATTTCCGGAATGCCCGCACTGCCGATCGCCGAGCACGTGGCCGGACTCGAACCCGCCATTGCAGCAAAGAGCGCGCAGGCGAACACGTTTGCAATCCCGAGCCCACCCGGCACTCGGTGCAACCAGGCATGAATCGCCGAGTACAGATCGGCGCCGGCGCGCGATTTTCCAATGGCAGCGCCCTTCAAAATAAAAAGCGGGATCGAAAGTAATGTGATACTCGCCATCTCCTCATAGACGTTTTGCGTGACGGTATCGAGCGATGCCGCCGGCATGAAAATGGCCATGAAGAGCAAAGCCACCGATCCCAGAGCGAAGGCGATCGGCACACCGATCAACATGACAAATAGCGTCGCCGCAGCGTACAGCATTCCAATCACACCTGTGCTCATTTTTAAGTCCTTTCGCGGTTAAGCCGCACCAAGATTAACAGTGCGAGTTGCAAGGTGAGCAGCGTCATGCCGGCCGCCATGAGCGAATATGGAATCCAGAGCGGCGGCGCCCAAGTGGAGGAGGTCGTTTGTTTTTCCGCCCAAGCCTCGTGACACAAGGTCCATGATTTCCAAGCGAAGAAGGCGCAAAAAGCGGCCGACACCGCATCAACCAAAAGTCGGCGCAGGTGATTAAGCGGAGCCGAGATTAAGCCACTCAATGCGTCGATGGCGACGTGTCCGCCGAGAGACTGGACGTGGGCGCCGCACAGAAACGTTGCCCCAACGAGAAGAAACACCGCCGCCTCATCCTGCCAGTCGGTCGCAGTTTGAAAAAAATATCTCAAGACGACCCCCGTAGAAAGTATGAGCGCGGCGAGCACGAGGGCGCCCATCGACGCCATGAGGATGACGCGATTGAGCGAGGCGAGCCCGCGGACCATAGACGTAAGGCGACCCGATGCGGGCAACCCTTTAACTGGAACTTCCGCGGGCTCCGTCATTTTACGGCCTCCGCGAGCTGGATGAGCTTCGCGAATCGGGGACCTTTTTCGGCGTAATCTTTCCAAGAAGTGACGCGCGCGATTTCCCGCCAACGCCCCACCGTCTCGGCGCTCAAATCATAAACCTTCGCTCCAGCCTTGGCGTAAACTTCGGCGACCATCTTATCGTCAGCTTTAGCCGCCTCGACCGCGAACGCTTCTAGTTCGGATCCGACACTCAGAATCAAGTCTTGTTGATCCTTGGGCAGCGCTTGAAAAATCGTTTTGGAGATCATCAACGGCTCGAACATAAACCAATACGCTTGGCCTCGGCCGGTGGTGAGATGTTTCGCGTTTTCCTCGAGGTGAAACGAAATGAGGCTGGTCGAGGACGTGAGTGCAGCATCCAGTGCTCCCGTTTGCATACCGGCGTAAATTTCGTTCGACGGGAGCGAGACCACGGCTGCACCGGCAGACTTTAGGGTGAGATCCATTTCGCGACTGCCACCACGAATTTTAAGGCCCTTAGTATCGGCGGGTTCGATGATAGCCTTAGTGCGACTCGCCACCCCGCCCGCTTGCCAGATCCAGCTGACGATGATCACGCCTTTCTCAGCCAGAAGCGCGGAGAATTCACGGCCAATGGGAGCATTTTTCCAAGCCATACCTTGCTCATATGAGGTGACCAAGCCCGGCATGAGGCCGATGTTAACCTCCGGCACTTCACCGCCAGCAGCGTTGGCGATGGGTAACAACGTAAGGTCGAGGGCGCCCTTACGCATCGCGCTGAACTGCGCATTCACTTTCATCAAAGAAGAGCCGGGATAAACCGTGGCAGTGAGACTGCCTTTACTACGCTTCTCCAGCTCGGCGGCGAATTTCCGGCACAGTCGGTCACGAAAATCGCCAGACTCGATAGTGCCACCGGGGAATTGATGGGAGATTTTGAGGTTAGCGGCGGATAGTACCACACCGCTTAATAATACGAGTACAACGAGCGAGAATGGGGTAATACGCATGGAGCGAAAAAGACCAACAGCTCGATCGACATGCAATACCGATCTGGGTGTTCCCACGTGCGCGGCATCAACCGTCTTGGAGGGTGATCCTTTCCAGTGAGAAAGGTGGACCGGTCATGTACCCCTACATGACCGGTCCTTAGCTTTCTATGTAACCCCAGACAATGTAGCCGCTAAGCGGCAACTCACCCAGAATTAACCCGGAAATCTCCCCGTCAACCGAGCCAAGTTACAATTCGGCAACACAGGGCATCAGCCGTGCGGTGCATTTGAAAAAAATAACCATATGGGGGAACGGGATGATCCATGGGTTTGCCTGACGAGATCGATCAATAATTCGATCCTGTAGCCTGCGACGGTAAGACCTGTTTAGGGTCGTCGAAAGTTATCCAAAAGAAGGATGCTTGCGGATCGGCCTTGATCTCCGAGGGGTGAACGAGAAGAGATAGTTTTGTAAAAACACACCCTCGTTCCCCATTATGAAAACACCCCTCGCGCTGCTTCGCCGCAGTCTTCTCCTCGTCGCCAGCTTGAGCCTGTCTATCATTGGATTGTCCGCCGCCCCCAAAGCTCACCCCGTGACCACGGGTTGGTCGGAAGTATTTGCCGCCGATTTGTCCAACGCAGTGACACAACCGGGGGACTGGGTCGTTGAGAGCGGAGTGCTCGTGGCCAAAAACCACCAGACGCTTTGGACCAAAAAATCCTACGCCAACTTCATCTTAGATCTAGAATTCAAAGTAGCCAAAGAATCCAACAGCGGCGTCTTCCTGCACTCCAGCAACATCAAAGACGTGCTAGCTGCCCTCGAAATCCAAGTGCACGAAAGCCAAGACGGTGCCCTCTACGGCATGGTCGGTGCGATTTACAATGCTCAGCCGCCCTCGAAGAACATGGCCAAACCGGTCGGCGAGTGGAACCACTACACCATCACCTGCCAGGATAGCCACGTCGCGCTCATCTTCAACGGCGAGGAAGTCTTCAACGTCGATTTGAACACCTGGACCGAGGCACACAAAAATCCTGACGGCACCAAAAACAAATTCGCCAAAGCGCTGAAAGATTACGGCCGCAACGGCCCCATCGGCCTGCAAGGCCTTCACGGCAAAGCGCAAGCCCCTGTGTGGTACCGCAACATCCGAATCAAAGAATTGCCGTAACGCTACGACGTATACGTTTTAGAGCCCGCAAGGGCACCTCAGCCCGAACTACTTGCGACCCTAAAAAGGTCGCAAGTTTTGTTTCAGGGCAGCCATCGGCCGACTGCGACAACGACCAGAATCACAAGCGAAAATCCGAGCGTAAGGGGATCGAGGCGTTCGCCCACTAGGGGAGCGGCCAACAACAACGCTAAAAACGGCTGTAACAGTTGCACTTGGCTCACCCGCACCACGCCGCCGAGTACCAAGCCGCGGTACCACGCGAAAAATCCGATCCACATGGAAAACAACGAGACGTAGCCAAATCCAAACCAAGCCGTCGCCTCAATATGTGCTTGGGGCCAAACAAGCAGCATCAAAGGTAAAGTCAGGGGCAAGGAACCGACCAACACCCAGCTGATTACCTGCGGGGAAGGAATTTGGGCTGAAGCGCGCGCTCCGGCGACGTAACCGATTGCGGCCGAAATGATCGAAAATAAGAGCCATCCGTCCGCCCCGACCAGCCGACCCCCTCCTTGATGGTAAGCGAAGACGATCACCAAGGCACAGCCGAGGACCGCGCAAAACCAGAAGCCGAGTGAATGCCGTTTCTTGGTCGTGATCGCTCCGGCGATCGCCGTCGCTAGCGGCAAAAGCCCAGTCACCACCGCAGCGTGCATCGATGGGACTTCGCGCAAGGCCATCGCTATCCCCAAGGGAAAACCTATCACCGTACCCGCCGCGCTAAGCCCCAAGGTGCGCCATAAAGCGCGCGGCGGCACCGGACAACGCCGCAAAAAAAGATAAGCGGCACTCAATAACCCAGCCACAGCCGCGCGTCCCACCGTCACAAAAAATGGGCTCAATTGCGGATGGAGGTTATCGCCGACGGCCAGTCTGGTCATGGGTAAGGTCATCGCGAAAATGAACACCCCTAAAGCACCCAGCACGTAGCCCAAGGTAACGTTGTAGTTCGCTGGGTCCTTATCGTTTATCATCATCAAAAACTTGATATACTGCACCACCCGTCAATCCGAAGTGCCGGGTACCTCGCGCGTCCTTGCTTCAATTTGAAAAGCGAACTCACAAAACTTAAAATGTCGGCCAATAATAAATCAGGTTATCGCATCACTTCGATTTAGGTCATCGAACGCGAAGGCATCGAAAATTTGCGCCACATTCCTATTTCCACCCGCGATTTAATCCGCCTAGGTTTCACTTCGATGAAATACCCCTCCCCCTCCCTCGCCCTCGCCTTAGCGCTCACCTTCGGCTCCGCCTTTACGACGAATGCCGCTGAACCCCAACTCACGCCGCTGTTCAACGGCAAAGACCTCACCCATTTCAAGGCCGCAGAATCAGCCGGATTTTGGCGGGCCGAAAACGGCATCCTGATCGGTGAAAATGACGCCGCAAAAAAAGGGAATTATCTTTGGACGGAAAAATCTTACAGCGATTTTGTGATCGAATTCGATGTACGCTGGAAAACCACCACCGATCGCGGCGTCGACACGGGCCTAGAAATGCGCAGCCCAAAAATTCAACTCCAACTCGGCATCTCCGGCAGCTTGCGCGTGGACATGTCAGGCTCGTTTTACACCGGGGGCAAACCCGCCTACCCCGAGGTCGGCCAAGCCAAAGACGCCAAGAAGTTGATGAAGCCCGAAGGGGAATGGAACACCTTCCGTATTCAGGCCAAGGGCAACACCTTCACCTGCTGGATCAACGGCCAAAAAGCCTCCGAGTACACCGACGCTAAATTCTCCGGCGCCGGTCCCCTCGGTTTCCAAATCCATCCTGGCGTCGTGATGAAGTGTGAATACCGCAACATCCGCCTCGCCGAACTTTGAACCGCGTCTGTTCGCGGGGATCTAGCGCATGAAAAATCCACTAAGATCCCTGCTTATGGCCCTACTTCTACCGACGTTGGTCCCAGCCGCTGATTTTTCCTTCGCCGAAGCCACCATTGAGGACCTGCAAAACCGCATGGTGGCTGGCCAGCTCACGGCCCACCAACTGACACTCGCTTATCTCGAGCGTATTGCGCTGATCGACCGGGCTGGTCCCAAGCTGAACTCAGTCATCGAACTCAATCCCGATGCGCTCGCGTTAGCCGATGCGCTCGATCTCGAGCGTAGAGCGGGAAAAATCCGAGGTCCGTTGCATGGTATTCCGATTCTGCTCAAGGACAACATCGACACCGCGGATCGCATGCAGACAACCGCCGGCTCACAGGCGCTGGTTGGGCAAAAAGTCCCGCGGGATGCCGGCGTCGCCGCCCGTCTGCGCGCCGCGGGTGCCGTCATTCTTGGTAAAACCAATTGCAGCGAATGGGCCAATTACCGTGGCAATAATTCCAGCAGCGGCTGGAGCGGCCGTGGAGGCCAAACCCTCAACCCCTACGCGCTCGACCGCAGTCCGTCGGGCTCCAGCTCGGGTTCCGGCACCGCCGTCTCGGCTAACTTATGCGTCGTCGCCATCGGCACCGAGACCAATGGCTCCATCGTCTCACCCGCCTCGGCCTGTGGAGTAGTAGGTGTGAAGCCCACCGTCGGGCTTGTGAGTCGCGATGGTATTATTCCTATTTCGGCCTCCCAAGACACTGCGGGCCCGATGGCGCGCAACGTTCGTGATGCCGCCCTCGTGCTTGCCGCCCTCGCAGGTAGCGACGCGCACGACCCGGCGACGCACGCGATTCCTGCAAGTCTGCTTCACGAGCTTACCACGCTAAAGCCTGGGGCGCTCAAAGGCGCCCGTCTCGGCATCGTGCGCACTATTTCCACCTTTCACGCCCGAATGGACCCGATTCTAGATGGTCTGGTCGCCACGCTGAGCGCCGCAGGAGCGGAAATAATCGATCCGGTCGCGATCTCCTCGCTGGCGAAATTGGGTCAGGCACCGAGCACCGTGCTCTCCTACGAATTCAAAGACGGAATCAACCGCTACCTCGGCACGCCAGGGCGCGTAACGACGATGCACACCCTCGCCGAGCTCATTGCTTTTAACACTGCCCACGCTGAGTCGGAGCTGCGTTTTTTTGGCCAAGAACTCTTCACCGCTGCGCAAGCACGAGGCCCGCTCACCGATAAAATTTATCTAGATGCTCGCGCCGCCTGCATCCAACTCACGCGAAACGAAGGAATCGATGCCGCACTCGCCACCCATCGCCTCGACGCTCTGGTCTATTTTACCAAAGGCACGGCTACCCTCACCGATCATCTCAACGGTGAAGGTGGCAGCGGCGGCAGTTCCACTCTGGCAGCCGTCGCCGGTTATCCGAGTGTGACCGTGCCCGCGGCTCACGTGTTTGGCCTGCCGATCGGCTTGTCCTTCACTGGCCTGCCCTGGAGCGATGCGCAACTGCTCGCCCTCGCCGCCGACTTCGAGGCGCACACGAAAGCTCGAACTGAGCCGGTCTTCCGCCCAACGAGCGCGACCCCGTAAATGATCGATTTACTCTATTCGCGCCCGAAAAAACGGGAGGCCAAAGCCTCGTTTGACTGGCAATATTTTCTCTCTAGGTTAACGGCCGTAGGCTGCTGGGTAAGTTTACATCCACTTCTTGGCCAATTATTTTATGTCCCAATCCAACACCACCCCCGACGCCCGCAAAAAATGCGGCTGCGGTAACACTAAAGACGCCCAAGGCTATTGCGACGGCTCCCACGCGAAGCTCCCGCCCAAAGACACCCGCAAGAAATGCGGCTGCGGCAACACCAAGGATGCCCAAGGCTATTGCGACGGCTCGCACGCGAAAAAAGTCTGATTGATTCGCTTCGCTAAAATCTCCGCGCTGCACGGGTCGACTCGTGGGCGCGGAAACCTAAAGGCTGACGGCAGTTTCAATCTGCGTCAAAATCCCCAGGTATTACTTAGGGGCGTAAAGCTATATATTTGTCGGCGACGAGGAACCCGACCTCATCCCGGCGACCTAAGCCAAAATCCCCCTTAAGCGGATGCCTTCATCTTACCTCAGCCTTCCCCTGCGTTTTCACCTCTACGTTTGGGGTGCTCTGCTTGCCCTCATCCTCGCTCTCATCGCCCTCAATCAAACCTACGCCGGCCGCGACATCTGGAATTCCAGCACCGGGAGTAGCGACCTGCGCCGGAGTAACTACGCCGAGCGTATCTACCGCCAAAATTTCTTCCGTACCCGCGCCAACACCTGGTCTAATCTCGCCTATATCGCCCTCGGCTTTTACGCCTTCGCCTGGGCCGCGCAAGACCGCCGCCGCGCCTCCCCGACTCCTTCCACATCGCGGCCCGTTGCTCCCTCGTACGTAGTCGCGACACCCGCGCTCAGCGTCCTGTTTGGCCTCACCTGCTGCGGGCTTGGCCTCGGTAGCGGCTATTTTCACGCCACGCTTACTCGCTTCGGCCAACAACTCGACGTTGCCTCCATGTACGGGCCGCTGCTCGTGTTTCTCACCTTCAACCTCGGCCGCTGGTGGCCGCGCGTCATTTTTTCCCCCTTACGGCTAAACGCACCCTCGTGGCCCTTGCTCTGCAGCTTGGTCGTTCTGACCAGCGCCTTACTTTTTTATTACAAATGGTCGATGTCGGCGACCAACGTTCTGAGTACACTCATTCTTTGCGTCGCGGCCTGCAGCCTTGTAGATCGCTTCCGCCCAGCGCCCCAGCCGTTACTACGCTGGCAGCTGTTTTCCATCATCGCGTTGATCGCCGCGGTTACCTGCCGACAACTCGACGTCGCAGGCCGCTTCTCCGGACCTGACGCTTGGCTGCAAGGCCACGCCCTCTGGCACCTGCTCACCGCCACAAGCATAGGTTGCACCTATTTTTATTACCGTAGTTCGACCAATTATCCATTCAAAGGTGAGCACCAAACTTAACACCTAGGGCTGTGATCCCACTAAGAGAAACCGCCGCGTTCCGCGTCCCGGAGGCGTTCCAATTTTAGTGCGCGGAATCTCGCTTAACGGTAGTGATAGCGAGGCTAGGTTTACTAGAGGCCGACGTCCCTGATCATGCAGAATTTGGATCCGATAAATTAAAACGACGGCAACTAAAGATTATCTCGCTGTAGTGGACTTTGACGTCCGGGTTGACGGGGAGTTGTTAAGCGGAACGCATGATGGGCACGACTAATTCAAGAATCGTGGGCGAACCCTTCCGCATAGGCCTGCTCCGTGCGGACAATTTCCTCGTCTGTGAGTTCCGCAAACTGCTTCCGCTTGTTTTTAGATAATTTCCCGCCGCCCGCATCAAGCCACTTAATCAAGGAATTGAGCCGTTGATCAGGGAGATCGACCACGCCGCGAATTTCCTCCCGCGCCCGGTCGTAGCGCCGCAGATAATCGAGTTCCTTCGGCAAGGCATCAATTGCGCGCGACATCACGCTCATTAGGTATTCGACCTGACGCGTCAGATCAGGGAACCGCCACAAGGGCTCGACCTCAGCGGGATTGGTCAGCGTGACGGCGCCCGAGTCGTTGGTGATATAGACCGACTTGTCCATGGTCCTGAGGGAGAAATCCTCCAAAGCCTCGTCGTAGGCGTGCATGTTATCCAGGATAGCAGCCGAGATCGGCAAGGCCGCACCCATAGGGATCACACCGCGTCGGGCCAGCACGTCTTGAAAGAGGAAGCGGTGAAGCCGGCCGTTGCCATCATCAAAAGGATGGATGAAGACGAACTGGAACCCGGTGACGGCGGCCTGCACGACGGGGGAGACCGTTTCAAGGCGGCTTGCCACTCCTGCGAGCCCGGACATGAGTGAGGGGAGCAGGGCCGGCGGAACGGTGATGTAATGGATCTGCTCCCTGACTCCGGGAAGGGTCGAGCCGACGTAGTTCTGGATTTGTCGGTAGGCCTTCTCTGCATAGCGCGGATCCACAATCGTGTTTTGCAAGGAAACCAGCCTTTCAAGGGTTAGGGCCTGCTCGATCGGAACCTTACCCGCGTCCCGCAGGACGGCGATGAAACGCTCCTCGCGGGCTCGTACCGGTTCCTCCCGCTCGATTAGAAATGAGGAACGCGTTTCCTTAGCATACAGATAGGTCAGGGCCCGATAGAGAAGAGAGGACGGCGTATCCGCCAGCACCGCCGAGATCTGGCCTTTCCAATCTCGGTTCAATCCGGCTTTGATCTTCTCGGTCAGCCGGACGGTCGGGCTGAAGGCCGTCGTGCCCAGAAGATTGTGGTCCACCCGCCAGCGGGGATTTTTGACTTTAAGGGCCGTAAGATAATCCTCGGGATTGAGCGCCGGAACGTAGTTTCCGGCCAGTCCACCCATGGGCAATTCGGTTCCAGTCAGGAACTCATAAAAGAACCCGATTTGCTTGGCGTATTTTCCGGTCGGACTTTGCTTAATGTAAGCTGTCACGTTTTCAGGCACGAGTCGGCCAAATACCTCTCGCAAAAATGCTAGCTCCACACCGTCATATTTCAGCCCGAATTCGATGTGCGCCAAGGGATCGTCGAATGGCTTAGGCGCATACTGGCGGAGGTAAGTCTCGGTTTTACGGCCATCTTTTTGATGGGTAACAGAAGCCCGGCTGCTCAAATAAGATTCATGCTCCAAACGTGATTTAAGCAGGCTGAATTTCTGTCTCAGCCAAGTATTTCCAACCGGATTCATGCACGCATAAAATAATTACGTTACGATTTAAACAATTAAAAAACTGTGTTTTTTAATTAAAATGAATATTTTGACTTCCTAGAAACCATTAAAAGTCAGGTAAAATCGATAAGAATGCCCGTAAACCCATAAAAAGGCTTAAATTATCTCACTTTCTTCCAGCTTTGGAGCTGGAGGAGATTCCCGGGCCGGCACTGGGTTCGCGTACACTCTAAGTCGGGCGGGCGGCGGCAACGCTACGCACAGAGTTCCAGGCCTACTGCCATCACATTATATTATTGCAATTCATTGGTTTAAAAAACTATAGAGAAAAATTGGGCGATGCTAAGACAATTCAAAATGCAGGGGCTAAGGCGTGGCTGTTGGCGTAATCTCCAGGCTTTTTGAAGCACTACGAGAATTCGAGCGGGTAAACGGAGTGCGGCGCGTGGGGTAACCGAAAAAAAGGCGCGGAGCCCATGGGGCGCCGCGCCTGAATTTAAAACTAAAGACTCTAAGTGGGTCCTTAGAATTTGTAGGTAGCCTTCGTGTAATAGAAGGTGCCGTTGAAACCGAAGGGTGAGATACCGCTATAAGGGAAGATGCCGACGTTGTCGCTGCCCGTGAAGGCCGTGCCGTTGACGACCTTCGAGCGGATGTTCTGGGTCGGGTAGATGTTGAACAAGTTGTTCGCACCCACAGAGAGGGTGAACTGTTTGTTCACGCGATAGGCGACATCGAGATCGGTAATCCACTTGGCGGCGAAGGTCTCAATGACCTGCTTGTTGCCAGCAGCGCTGCCAGCGATGGCATCAACGAGCTGCACGTTGTAACCGCCGAGGAGCGCGTCCTGCGTGGCTTGGTTGATGCCGCTGTTGTTGCCGAGGGCGACAGCGGAAACTTCGCCGTAGCGAACTTCGCGCAGTTGGAACGAGAACTTGTTGATCTCGTAGTTGGCGATGAAGTTCAGCACGTCACGGGGTTGGCCTTTTTCCATGCGGATTTTTTCCGTAAGGTCGAAGAGCGGCGTGGTGATACCGAGAGCGGCGAGTTGCGGAGGGGTGGGCTTATATTTGGTGACCTTCGTCGAGCCGTGATTACCACTGGCGGTAAGGGTGAGTTTACCGAGCTCTTTGAGGTTCATCTTATAGCGGAGGGTCACATCGACGCCTTCGGTCTTGGTGTCGACCGCGTTGGTGAAGTAGCGCCCGCCACCGACCGCGGGCAGACCCTGCGAGGTGAGGAAGTTGGTCACAGCCGCGCCCGTGTAATTACTGGAAAGGACGATGCGGTCCTTGATGTTGGTGCGGTAGAAATCAACCGAGGCAGAGAAGTTGGCGAAGGGCTCAGAGGTGAAGCCGATGCTCTCGCTGGTCGATTTTTCAGGCTTCAGATCAGAAGCGCCGAGAGCCTTAGCAATGGGCAAGGAGACCGGGAAAGTGCTCACTTCGAGGAGTACGCCGCCAATGTTATTGGTGGCCGTGGAGCTGAACCATTGCTGCGCCAAGTGCGGAGCGCGGAAGCCGGAGCTCATCGAGCCACGGAGAGCGAACTCTTTGGCGATCGCTAAACGAGAAGCGAGCTTGCCAGTGCTGTTGGTGCCGAAATCGCTGTATTGCTCAAAGCGACCCGCCGCAGAGACGAGCCATTGCTCGGTGATGTTTTGCTCGAAATCGACGTAGGTCGATTTAGCATCACGGGTGTGGGAACCGGCATCGGAGGGCTTGAAGCCACCGAAGACCTGCGCGCCGACCGGAGCGAGGGCGCCGGTGCTAGGGCCGTCGATAATGCGAACACCGCCGTCGCGGTAAGAATCGGGCTCGCCAGCGCCAACTTCGTATTGCTCCCAACGCAGTTCGGTGCCGAGGGCGACCTTAAGCGGGGATTTAAAGCCGACTTCAAACTGGTTAGTGATTTCAAAGTTGGACGTCCATTGGTTGAACGTGAGCTTGCCGTCATTGAAGCTGGTCTTACTCGAATTGCCGAGAGTGGCGTTTTCGGATTCCGCCGTCACATAGTTAAGCACGTTGCTACCGTAAACGGTGCTAAGGTCCCAGGCCCAGCCACCAGCTTTGCCTTTGAGACCGGCGCCGAGGGAGTAATCGGCAACCTTAGCCTGAATGACCGGCAGGAAACCATTGGGATAAATAGCGCGCAGGGTGTTATCTTGACCGGGACGACGGAAGAAACCGGCGCCTTCGGAGTGTTTAATGCTGCCGCCGCCAAAGAAGTAGAATTCGAGGCCGTTATCGAGGGGAAGTTCGCCGTTGAACCAGACGCCTTGGTCTTTGGAGCGTGGGTCGCCGAAGCGGTGGTTGTAGCGGTTGATGGTGGCTTCGCGGGGATCAAGCGTTCCACTGGCGGCGCTAAGACCGGTGCCGGAGCCGTAGTTACCAGAGATGGCGGTCTTGGCGCCGGTTGTGGCGTTGGTGCCGAAATATTGTTGGCGCGTATCCGCCTCGATCCGGTTGGTGGGGCTGTGGTTGCGGATGTAGGAGGTAAGGAAGAGCGAGCCGCCTTTGCCCAATTTGGTACCGGCGTAGGCATCGACCTTCAAATCGCGACCGTCACCGCGTTGGGTGGCACCGTAAGCTACGGTAGAGCCCCAGCCGATGTCTTTACGAAGGATGACGTTAATTACGCCAGCAATGGCGTCAGAGCCGTATTGCGCAGAAGCGCCGTCACGGAGCACTTCGATGCTGCCGATAGCGGAGGTCGGAATGGCGTTGAAATCCGTGGAGACGGAGCCGCGGCCGATGGAGCCGTTGAGGTTGACGAGCGAGCTGGTGTGGCGGCGTTTGCCGTTGATCAGCACGAGGGTCTGGTCGGGCGCGAGGCCGCGTAGTGTGGCAGGGCGGATGTGGTCCGTGCCGTCGGTGAGCGAGGGGCGCGGGAAATTAAACGACGGGACGAGCGCCTGAATGGCTTGGGAGGTCTCGGTGTAGCCGCCTTGGTTGATGTCGTTGCTGGTGACGATGTCGATCGGCACGGGCGACTCCGTCACGGTGCGGTTATTGAAACGCGAGCCGGTCGAGATGAAGGCTTCGAGTTTAATGATTTCTTCGCCCGCGGGTTTGGCGGTGGGCGCGGTCTGACCGATCAATGAAGAAGAAACGGTAGCCAGAAACGCGGCGACAGGCAGAGCGGCCAAAAACCGCCACTGAGCGCGCGTGGTAATTTGCGCGGAATTACTTGGTGAGGAGGTGTTCATACGGATGTAAGTTAGTTAAGTTTCTGTTACAAAACAAGTCTTCAGCTGATTATTACTTCTAGGCACTTAAGCGCTCAATAAGTTTGTTTCTGTTTAGCCGAGGTTCAGCGCCGATTCCACCTCGGCTGCGTTAATTTCAGGAACGCCGGCCGCAGATGCGAATTCTCGCCATCTCGAGACTGCGTGGCGGGTTTGTTCAATGATGTCTTTCGCTTGGCGTCGATCCAGAGCCTCTGTTGTCGCCAGTTTGCCGAGTTCAGCTATTCCCGCCGTGCGCCGTTCGCCGGCAATGGACATGCCTCGCTCAGCGAGCATGCGTTGACTCGCAAAGGTGAGGTCGTAAGCGGGCCCCAGCTTCCACTGCCGATTGTGGTAAATGAATCCGTGGTTCTTACCATGATCGTCTCGGTTGCTAGCGAGCACATTGAACGCCGCCCGGCGAAAGGCTTTCCATACCTCGGCTTCATCATGGGTTACGCGTCGGGTCGCGCGAAGCAGCATTTCGTAACTCAAATCGCCACCCATTAAGTGTGTCATACCACCGAGCGTGTGATGATGGATGCGCTGATTGCCGATCCGGTCGAATCTCTTAACGGCGAAATGCTGATTGAGCACGCCGTCACGTTCCGTTCGCAAGAGCCGCGTCTCAGGAACATCAATACCTGCGGCGCGAGCCATGAGTGCGTAGGCTTGCTCCATCACTCCGGCATTAGGATCTCGCTGTCCGCTAAATTTCACCAACCAAGCCTCATGGCCCAGCGGAAGTGTGCCGTCTCCAGCGACCATGAGGTGTGCGGCTTGCGTAGAAATTGCGATCAACGCTTTCGAGCGTGCGCCACCAGCAGGGGAGCCCACGTGGGCTAGGAGGTTGAGATCTATCAGTCCGCCATTTTCTACCTGTTCTGAGGCTTCAAAAATCTGGTTCAGCGCAAAATGCTCGGTTGAGAATTCCGCGATTTCTTGAGCCGGTGCGTAAGTGAGGGCACCCATGCCGCGGGAGCCGACATACCCGAGTTGAGCGAGCGGGGTGATGGAATGCTCTGGGACGCCGTGCTTGCGGAACCATTCTGTCATGATTCTAGTTCCCCACCGATCAGGTAACGAATCCTCAAACAGGCCGAGGAGACGCATACTGCCGACTCCATCTCTTTGGTGTATTCCAGTCCTTAGCGGGAGATTCAGCGGCGAGAGATCGTGTCCCGACGCGAGAAAGGCTAGATCGAACTCGAACGCGATTCCTTGGCGGGTCTCCGCCAAGGTTCCGACCTTCGTACCGAGGTAATTAACGCTGAGTGCAATCATATCCTGCGTCCTCGTTTACGCTCCTGCATCAAATCGGCGAGACGGACAGCTTGCTGGTCGGTTATCCGTCCGATTTCGTTAATATCTTTCATGAGGTCGAGTACGTCGAGAAGCTTCAGGAACCTCAGTAAGGATATTCGACCCGAGCGCTCAAATACGATGTAAGTGGGCAGTTTAAGCCCTGCCCTCCGGGCCATATCGGTTTGAGTCCAGCCCCGTTTCAATCGCTGGACGCGCACCATTTTTGCGAGTTCGGCAAGGACCTCAGGAGCAGATTTAAGCGATACCATTATACTAATTATTAGCTATTTTACGGCTTTATCAATATTATTGTATCAATTTATTATTTGAAAATGTAGGTCGCCGCACGACCCGTAGGCGAATGCGGGAGGTATTCAGGAGGAGGAGCAGCACCCCGAAGCCGAGAGCGCGGGCAGCGGATGCCTGCTGTGGGTCGTTGGTAACTTCCGCTTGCGCCACTGCTTTTTACACAGAGTCTACAAGCACCATGAAGATTCCCCGCCGCTTGACCACGTGGCTCGCCAGCGCTGCGCTGGTTTTCGCCTCCTCGCCCCTCGTCCACGCGCAACGCACTGCCGTTGAAGCCGAACATGCGCTAGTTACCTCCGCCCATGTCCTCGCCTCTGAAGCCGGGGTGGAAATCCTAAAAAAAGGCGGCAACGCCGTCGATGCTGGTGCTGCCGTGGGCCTAGCTCTCACCGTGGTGTTTCCGTTTGCCGGCAACATCGGTGGTGGCGGTTTCATGATGATCCACCTGACCGATGGCCGCGACATCGCCATCGACTACCGCGAGACCGCGCCTGCCTCGTCTGGTCGCGACATGTATGTCGGAGCCGATGGTAACGTCATCAAACCGGGCCCCGGTTCCTCCACCGTTGGTTGGAGCGCTAGCGGCATCC
>CANGCX010000039.1 GCA_947452315.1 Opitutia bacterium
ATCTCGCTGTTGGCGTTGATAAGCAGAACGGTACGGAACACGCGGCGCTTTTGGTTAAAGGCGTTCTTGGTCTCAGCGTTGATGACGCCGCCGGTGGAAGGAGCGAACCATGGTGGCGGCGCTTTATAGACTTCGATGGATTCGATGTTGCTGATGCTGGCTTGAGTGAATTCGAACGCGCGGCTGGAAGCATCGGAAGAGCCGGTGCTAGAGCGGGGAGGGGTGCCCGCGGCCGGAGGAACTTGGCCGTCGATGGTGAAAAGCGTGGATTCGGGATCTTGACCGCGGACGGAGATGGTGGAGGCGTCAGCGTTGGAGTAATTTACTTGAAGGCCGGGGACGTATTTGAGGAATTCGCCGATATTGCCTTCGGGTACTTCGCCGAGGGTGTCGGCGGAGATGGCGGTCATGAAGTGGTCGGCTTTCTTCTGTTTGTTGACCTGGGCGGCATTACCCTCGATTTCGCTGGCGACAACAAATGCGCCGAGTTTGTAGATGCCAGCGGTGAGCGCAAAATCTTGGGATAGGTTTTGCCCAGCACTGATGATCACCGTTTGCTTTTGGCTATCTAGCCCCGCGTAAGTGACGGCGGCCGTGTAGGTGCCGGGTTTTACGTTGAGTAGAGTATACGAACCGTCGCGATCCGTCAGGGTCCGATACGCGGTGCCCTCCAGTAGAACCTCGGCTTCGCCAAGATATTGATTGGTGGCTTGATTGGAGACGCGGCCCGTGAGGGTGCCATAGGTGGCGGGAGCTTGGGCGCTAAAGACCGCTGGCATGAAAGCGGCGAGAGCCAAGGCAAAGTATGCGAGGTAACGAGAGGGCTGGAGACGTTTCATAAGGTTAGCAGTCATCAGTCAGGGTTAGCAGTCAGGGTTCTCAGCGCGACGGAGGTTAGCCCGCGGTTCTGTGGGTGAATAATCCAACGCGTTGTACTAGGGCTGGCCGAGATTCATTTCCTTCGGACAGTCTGATCATTCGTCGGTGGCTGAAACGCGTGGGTTGCAACATGGCTTAAAAACAGCTCAGTTTGAAGCACCTCCATGAATCGAAGAACTTTCATTCAGAGCACATTAGCGGTCGGAGCCTTCAGCGCGGTGAATTTGCAACTGCGAGGCGCGGAGAAAGGTGCGCGAAAATATCGCACGGCGCTAATCGGCGCCGGTTGGTGGGGCGGCAACATCGTCGGCGAAGCCATGGCTAGCGGCCAGTGCGAGATCGTCGGAGTGTGCGACCCTGATAGTCGGGCGATCGAGCGCACGCGGGAAAAAATTACTCAGCTCAGCGGCGACCGACCGCGCGGTTATCGTGATTATCGCGATCTACTTGCCAAGGAGAAGCCCGACATCGTGATCGTGGCCACACCTGATCATTGGCATGCGTTACCTACGATCGCGGCGGTCCGCGCCGGTGCGCACGTGTACGTCGAAAAACCCACCGCGCACACGATCGCGGAAAGCCAGGCCATGGTGAAAGCTGCGCGCGCTTGCGACCGTGTGGTGCAAGTTGGCACGCACCGGCGTACGTCGGCCCACACGATCAGTGCGCGAGACTTCATCCGCGCGGGCCGCCTCGGTAAAATTGGCATGGTGCGCTGTTTTATAAACACACCCGGTAGCGGTCCGGAAAAACCTATCGACAACGAGCCGGCGCCGCCCGAGCTGGATTGGGATTTGTGGTGCGGGCCGGCACCATTGCGGCCGTTCAACCGCGGGATTCATCCGCGTGGTCATCGCCAGTACCTCGACTTCGCCAACGGTACGATCGCTGACTGGGGTGTGCATTGGTTTGACCAAGTTTTGTGGGTCACCGATGAGCGTTGGCCGAAGCGCGTGTTTTCCACGGGCGGCCGTCCGATCAAAGGCACTCCGGTTTTTACGGCGCAGACGCAGACGAGCGACGCGCCCGACCACCAAGTCGCTCAATTTGCTTTCGAGCAATTTACGGTCACGTGGGAGTCCCGACTCTTTGGCGGTAACAACGCCGAGAAAGGCGAAGCGGCCGGCTGTTATTTCTACGGACCGAAGGGCACAATGCACGTGGGCTACCGCCAAGGCTGGACATTTTATCCCGCCAACAAAGACCCTATCATCCACCAAGAGCCGCAACTCAATCAGCCCGACGGGCAAAATATCCGCGAGCTGTGGGCGGATTTTCTTAACGCGATAAAAACCGGCCGGCGTCCGATCAGCGACATCGAGGAAGGCCATCGCTCGACCAACTGTTCGTTGCTTGCGATGATCAGTCTAAAGCTCGGTCGCAGCATCGAGTGGGACGGCGCGAAAGAGGTGATCACGGGCGATCCGGCGGCGACGGCGCTCTTGCGCCGCGAGTACCGCAAGGGCTGGGATTATCCTGCGGCGTGAGCGCTGCGCTCGGCGCGCACAACTTGCCAGCGGCCGCGCGAGAGCCTTGGCTTCGAGTTACCCCATGAATGTTTCGCCACGCTTCGTATGTGTCCTAATCTCGTTGTTGTTTTACGCGTGCCTTGCATCGGCCGCTGCTCCCCGGCCCAACATCATTTTCATTTTGGCCGACGATCTCGGCTATGGTGATCTCGGCTCTTACGGACAAAAAATCATCCGCACCCCGCACCTCGATCAACTCGCGGCCGAAGGGATGCGTTTCACGCAATTTTACGCGGGCAACACCGTTTGCGCGCCCTCACGCAGCGTGCTCATGACTGGTTTGCACATGGGCCACACGCGTGTACGCGGCAACGCCGGCACAGAAAATCCCGAAGCGCAGATGTTGCGCGCCGGCGATGTCACGGTCGCGCGCGTCTTGCAGGCGGCGGGTTACACGACCGCGCTCATCGGCAAATGGGGCCTCGGCAACGCCGGCGACGAGGGCGAGCCTCGCAAACACGGTTTCGATTACTCGTTTGGTTTTTTGAACCAAACGCACGCCCACAACCACTACCCAGATTTTCTTTGGCGCAACGGCGAGCGCGTGCCGTTGCCCAACGTCGTCACGCAGGTTGGGCCGGTCGAGGGCACCGGCTACGCTACAAAGCGGGTTGTGTACGCCAGCGATCTTTTTTTCGACGAGGCGCGAGATTTCATCGCTCGCAGCAAAAAGCGGCCGTTTTTCCTCTACCTCGCTCTCACTGTGCCGCACGCCAACAACGAACGCGCCCGCGTCCTCGGCGATGGCCAAGAAGTACCGAGCTACGGCCCGTACGCCGACCAGCCCTGGCCAGATGCGCAAAAAGGCCAAGCAGCGATGATTACGCGCATGGATGCACGCATCGGCGACCTCCTTGCTCAGCTAAAAACGCTCGGGCTTGATGACAATACACTGGTGATATTCTCTAGCGACAACGGTCCGCACCGCGAAGGTGGCCCGTTGCACAACCCTGAGTTTTTTGCGGCGAGTGGCCCACTTAACGGTACGAAGCGCGCGCTCACCGACGGGGGCATCCGTGTGCCATGGATCGCGCGTTGGGTGGGTAAAATCAAGGCCGGAGCCGTCTCGGCGCACGCCGGATATTTTGGCGATGTGATGGCGACGTTCGTCGAACTCACGGGCGCGACGGCGCCGAAAATTTTGGACAGCATTAGCCTTGTGCCTGAGTTACTCGGCCGCGGCGAACAGGCCAAGCATCCGTACCTCTATTGGGAATTTTACGAAAAAGGATTCAGCCAAGCCGTCTTGCTCGACGGCCGATGGAAAGGGATCCGCTTGTTGAAACCGAGCGCGCCGATTCGGCTCTACGATTTACAGCACGATCTCGGTGAAAAAACTGACCTCGCCGCGCAGCTACCCGAGCTTGTCGCTCGCGCCGCTGCGGTCATGCGCGAAGCCCACGTGGACAACGAATTCTGGAAAGCGCCGGCGCCGTAGCCGACGAAAATACATTTGGCTTCACTGCCAGCGGCCGCGAAGGTGGGCGCATGTTGGTACGTTCTCCGCAGGCCGCGTTGCAGCGGCTCTTTGATGAAGTGGGCTCGGTCGATCAGATCGGCATCGACGAGCGCGTCGCGAAATACGGTACGCGCTCAATTAAAAAAGCCGCCAAGGTCTGGGGCTTGCGCACCGCCGTCACGATGGTCGACCTCACAACCCTTGAGGGAAAAGACACGCCAGGCAAAGTCGCCTCGCTCTGCCAAAAGGCCCTTCGTCCCGACGATGACGTGAGCATTCCGCCCGTCGCTGCAGTCTGTGTTTATCCATCGATGGTGCGACACGCGCGTCGAGCCTTAGGTAATAATTCCTCCGTGCGCATCGCGTCGGTCGCGACGGCGTTTCCGAGTGGTCAAGCACCGTTGAAAACCCGCCTAGCCGAAGTCAAAGCCGCGGTCGCCGACGGGGCCGATGAGATCGACATGGTCATCAACCGCGGCGCTTTTCTCGCAGGTGAATTTGGCCGCGTGCAGGACGAGATCGCTGCCGTCGTGACCGCGTGCGGCACCGCGACGCTCAAGGTGATTCTCGAAGTGAGCGAACTCGAAACTTACGACAGCATCCGCGCGGCTTCATTTTTGGCGATGCGCGTGATCCGTCCCGGTGATTTTATCAAAACTAGCACCGGCAAAACCTCGCTCAACGCCACCCTCGGCAACAATCAGGTGATGCTCGAGGCGATCCGCGATTTCTATCTCGATACGGGTGTCGCCATCGCGATGAAACCCGCCGGTGGCATTCGCTCGGCCAAGCAGGCGCTCACGTTTCTCATCGCGGTGAAGGAGACGCTCGGCGATGCGTGGCTCAATAACACGCGCTACCGTTTCGGCGCGAGCTCGCTGCTCAACGACTTGCTCCGCCAGCTCGAGAAAGAAAAAACCGGCGCATATCAGGCGCCGTATTATTTCAGCGAAGCCGCTGAAAGTTACTAAATCAGTCCACCCATTTTCGTCCGCCCATGCCCACCGCATCCGTCGTCAAGAAATCCTCCCGCGCCTCCCAACGCTTCGCCAACCGAGTCGGTCGCCGTGCGCCCGAACTTATTTTCGGCGATCTCTGGGCTTTCGATCCCGCGCCTGAATCAGCCGATCCGAAGCTGAAGCCGCGCTACAATCTTTTCATCAACGGAAAATTCGTCGCACCGAAGGGCGGCAAATATTTCGATTCCATTAATCCGGCTAACGAGCGGAAACTCACCGAAATCGCGCTCGCCGGCCCCGCCGATGTCGATGCGGCCTACGCTGCCGCTCGGCGCGCGGCTGATGGCGTTTGGGGAAAAATGCCCGGCCGCGAACGCGCCAAATATCTCTATCGCATCGCCCGCCTCTTGCAGGATCGCGCGCGGGAATTCGCCGTCGCCGAGACGCTCGACGGCGGTAAACCCATCAAGGAATCCCGCGACTTCGACGTGCCCATGGCCGCCGCGCATTTTTTTTATCACGCGGGCTGGGCCGATAAACTCGAGTATGTCGCCCCCGGTCGCCGGGTCGCGCCGCTCGGGGTGGTCGGGCAAGTGATCCCGTGGAATTTTCCGTTGCTTATGTGCGCGTGGAAACTCGCGCCCGCGCTCGCCATGGGTAACACCGTTGTCCTCAAGCCCGCCGAAACGACCTCGATCACCGCGCTGAAACTCGCGGAGATTTTCCAAGACGCTGGCTTGCCTCCGGGCGTGGTGAATTTCGTGACAGGCGCTGGCGATGTTGGTGCGGCGGTTTTGAATAATGCCACGCCCGCCAAGATCGCGTTCACGGGCTCGACCGAAGTCGGGAAAATCATCATGCGCTCGCTCGCGGGCTCCGATAAAAAGATGACTATGGAGCTCGGCGGTAAGGCGGCCAACATCATCTTCGACGACGCGCCGCTCGATCAAGCTGTTGAAGGCATCGTCAACGGCATCTTTTTTAACCAAGGCCACGTGTGCTGCGCCGGTTCGCGTTTGCTCGTGCAAGAAGGCATCGCGGAAAAAGTCCTCGCTAAGCTGAAAACTCGAATTTGTTCGCTGCGCGTCGGTGACCCGCTCGACAAAAATACTGACATCGGCGCAATTAACTCTCGTGAGCAGCTCACTAAAATTCGTGCGCTGGTCGCGGCTGGCGTAAAGGAGGGTTGCGCGATGTTTCAACCCCAGTGCGTGCTCCCTCCGAAAGGTTTTTATTTCCGCCCCACGGTTTTTTCCGGCGTGAGCATGAGCAGTCGTGTTGCGCGTGAAGAAATTTTCGGACCCGTGCTCTCCATTCTCACGTTTCGCACCGTTGATGAAGCGATCGAGAAGGCCAACAACACCTCGTACGGTCTCAGCGCCGGAGTTTGGACCGACAAAGGCTCTCGCATCCTTAAGATGTCGACCGAGTTGAAAGCCGGCGTTGTCTGGGCTAACACCTACAACAAATTTGATCCAGCTTCGCCCTTTGGCGGCTACAAAGAAAGCGGCTTCGGCCGTGAGGGTGGCCGGCAAGGGCTTCTCGATTACTGCAAACTCATCTAAGTGAAAACACGCACCATGGTCCGACTTCCTATCACCAAGACCCCGAAAGTTTACGTTGGCGGCGCGTTTATTCGCTCTGAGAGCGCGCGTGTATTTCCGTTACGAGACGCCGCAGGTGAGTTTTTCGCAAATATCCCACAGTGTACGCGTAAAGATCTGCGCAATGCCGTCGAGGCCGCTGCTAAGGCGGGCCCGGGTTGGGCGAAACGCACCGCGTACAACCGCGGCCAGATTCTCTATCGCCTCGCTGAAATGATTGAAGCCCGCGCCGGCGAAATGGCCGACGCTATTGCTCTTGGTGGCGCTACTCCAGCCGCCGCTGCTCGTGAAGTTGCTGCCGCCGTGGATCGACTCATTTATTACGCTGGCTGGACCGACAAATACGAGCAGGTGCTCGGCAACGTAAACCCTGTTGCCGCGCCTTTTTTCAATTTCACCGTCACTGAGCCGATGGGCATCATCGGCGTGATCACGCCCGACGAAGCTCCGTTGCTTGCGTTGATTTCGCTTGTCGCGCCTGCGATCACCAGTGGCAACACGGTCGTCGCGCTGGCTTCGACGCGTCAGCCTTATCCAGCCATTCTTCTAGGAGAAATGCTGGCGACCAGCGACCTGCCAGGTGGTGTAGTTAATTTACTGACAGGGTTTCGCGCGGAAATGATACCCACGTTTGCGACGCATACGCATCTGCGGGCGATCAGTGCCGTGGTGAACGCCGCCGAGCGTAAGGCCCTCGCTCTCGGCGCCGCTGAAAGCATCAAACGCACGATCATGCTTAAGGCCGAAGAGAAACGCGACTGGTTCGCGACCACCGCGCAGAGCGTCGATGCGATCCGCGACACACTGGAGTACAAGACCACGTGGCACCCTGTCGGCGCCTGAGTCGCTAACTTGGCCTTCTTTGTTTAACGCATTAAAAACCGGGCGATCTCTTTTTCCGTAGGCATTGATGGGGCGGTGCCGAATTTCGTGACGCAGAGCGCGGCGATCGCGTTGCCGAAACGTGCGGCGGCGAGTAGATCGCCGTTGAATTTAACAAGTCCCGCCGCGAAGCCGCCACAAAACGCATCGCCCGCCCCCGTAGTGTCCACGACTTTTACGCGGTGTGACGGAATCAACGTCGGACCATTGGGGCGCGAGACGAAAACACCTTTGGCGCCGAGTGTTACGAGGACATGCGTCACGCCCAGCGAGCGACACAACGCGTGGAGTTTCGCCGTAGGCAGCGACGCGACGCTGGCAGCAGAAATTTTTTTCGCACCGCGCGCGGCATGTTGATTTATGAGCGCCGCGAATTCTGATTCGTTGGGAATGAGAATATCGACGTGGCGGAGCAATGCGGGGTCGAAGTCGGCGCGCATGGGCGCGGGGTTGTGGATCGTGACGGCTCCGGCGCGACGGGCGGCTCTCAGAATGTCGGCGACGGTCTGTAGATCGTTTTCGTGTTGGGTGACGACGACGAGTGCCGATCGGAGCGCCGCGACGGGCACATCGTCGGGGCGCAGTGCAGAGTTGGCGCCGAGGGCGACAATAATTTCGTTTTGCCCGGAGACGTTGACGAGGATTGCGGCGGTGCCGGTGGCATGCGGCGGTTTTTCGACGAATCGAGCCGCGATGCCTTCGGTGCGGTAAAATTTCTTTGCATCGGCTGCGAAGGCGTCGCGACCAACGGCGCCGATAAAGAGTGTTCGCGCTCCGGCCCGTCCTGCGGCTACGGCTTGGTTGGAGCCTTTGCCGCCGGGACCAGTGACAAAGGTGCCAACGACGGTTTCGCCGGCGTGAGGAAAGTCGGCGCATTTCCACGTGAGATCTTGAACGAAGCTACCAACGACGACGACTTGGGGTTGCATGGATTAAAGCTAGTTTTGATTAAGACCCTGACAAGCCGTCGTGCGGTTTTTAAGCAAACGTGCGATCAATGGTGTCTAGAGAAGTCTCGCGGCAGATCCCGCAAAAATCGCGGATTACGCTTGCGAGGTTGGCGCGTAGGACGGCGAAATTAGCACTGCGTGTTCCCTGTGCTTCGTCTAGGTAGAGCGCGCGGTTGAGCTCGATTTGTACGCTGTGAAGACCGCGCGCGGGTTGACCAAATGTGCCCACTAGATCGCCGCCACGGTACGGGTCGTTGATTTGCACACTCAGTCCGGCGACTCGGAAACGTTGGGCAAGCCAGTTTGTAATCGCAGGATTGGCGGTGGTGCCGAGGCGATCACTTACCACCACATCGGGACGCGGAGCGCCGCCGTCGACGTTCATTTCGTTACCGCGAGATTTCATGGAGTGGAGGTTCAAATGATACGCGACCTGATGACGCGCGTGGATCGCTTCGAGCGCTGTGGCGAGGGCACCGCGATAAGGACGATAGTGTTGCTTTATGCGCAGCTCGACGGCGGCGACGCTGAGCGGGCGCGTTTCCATCGGAATGCCAGGCAAGGCGAGTCGGCGAATGAGGCCCATGCCGCGGCGACTGTAATCGGTGGGTGCGAGCGGTCCTGGCCAAGGAGCGTCGAGGAGCGCGGGGTCGAGGTCGGTTTCGGCACGGTTGGTGTCGATGTAGGCACGTGGAAACTTAGCGGCTAGAAGCGTAGCGCCAGCGTCCGGGGCATCACTCCAGAGTTCATCGACGAATAAATCGCACGAGGTGAGAATCGCCGTTCGCGGCGCTGCGGGTTGAAAATCAGCCGGCCAATCGAAACCGCTGTGCGGCGAATCCAGCAACACGGGCGCGGCGAGCGCGCTCGCAAGGGGTGCTTTAACGATAAACGAAGGCGCGACAGATGAAGTCATACGAAGCGGCGCATCGTGATCACGCTGCAGGTATCAACCGACGGGCAGCGAGGAATCCGCGGGATTGCTCGCTGCTTTGTAGAAAAGCGCGGTGTGACCGACGGCACCAACGCAGGTGCAGTGACCCAAGGTTTCAATCTGCGTGGTGAGGGCGGAGCGACCAGCCCGGTCCACGTCGCCTACGAAGCGCAGTTTAATGAGATCGTGGGCGCGCAGGGCGCGGCTGAGCTCTGTGAAAAAAGCGGGCGTGAGACCCTCTTTTCCGACTCTAATGGTCGCTTCGAGTTTCTGGCCGAGGCCGCGTAGCTTGGATTTTTGCGCGCCGGTAAGGGAAATGTTTTCCATGTAAGGTAGACGCATGACAGGCGCGGGCGCCGCTGCAAGCCAGACGACCTAGGCTTTGGTAGCGCCGGCGCTGTCTGCAGGATTAAAGAAATCGATAGACAACACGCGCCATTGGCCGGGAGTGAGTAGCCCTAGGTCGAGTGTGCCGAAGTGAGTGCGATGCAGCGCGATCACTTCGTAGCCTTGGCTAGCGAACATGCGGCGGACTTGATGATAGCGCCCTTCTGTCAGGGTAAGTTCTACTTCGCGCAGAGAAATCATGGTGAGCTCGGCCGGCGCGCAGGGAGTTTTTTCCTCGGGCAGCATAAGCGTACCGCTGGCGAATAAAGCGGCCATCTCCGTCGCGCGAGTGGGACTAAGATCGCTGGCGAGCATTGCGCGGTAGCGTTTTGGGACCTTGTGCTTCGGCGAAGTCAGTCGGTGGACGAGCTGGCTTTGGTCGGTGAGTAAAATGAGCCCAGAAGTGTCTTTATCGAGACGACCGATGCTAGTGATAACGGGATTGCGGCGCTGCCAACGGGCTGGGAGCAGGCTGTAAACGTTGGGTCCTTCGCGAAGTTCGTGGGAGCAGACAAGACCGAGAGGTTTATGGAGCAGGAGCAGGAGTCCGTCGGGATGATCAAGCGGTTCGCCGTCGACGAGCACATTAGCCGCTTGGGCTTTTTGAGCCGGACCCTCGGCAATTTCGCCGTTTATGGTGATGGCGCCCGAATCAATCCAATCGCGAGCTTCGCTTCGGGAGCAGTAACCAAGGTTGGCAAGAAGTTGATCGAGGCGACGCATGTACCTGGTAGTTTGGTCCACGGAAAACAGGTGGGAAATGTCAAAAACCTGTAAAACAGGAAATTTTGATTAGAAACCAGTATTACCTATTTGGCGATGGTATGCTTTTTCCTGATTGAATTGGGTATACTTTAAATTGGTTAGGGCAGGTCCGCGCGGTAAACTTTTGCCAGATGGGTGGTTTTGGAGTTTGGAGTTATGTGATTATGGAGTGTTTGCGCGGTTTTATAACTTTATGGACACTGGGGTTGCTCGCTTTGGGCCTGCTCACGGTGCGCCGGTCGCCGTTACGCTGGAATTGGAAATTCGCGCTCTTAGCGGGTGAATTTGGGCATTGGTTGGCGCTGGGTGCCCTAGGAGCGGGTGTTGCGACTTGGGCGTTGCGCGACGAGCACTTTGCATGGGCTTACGTTACGTTGATTTTAATCGCTTTAGCTATGGGGATGTTGTTGCGACCGACGTTAGAGGCCGAACGCATCGGGCGGGTCTTGCCGGCTAAACTGGAGGCCGCATTTGGTGGAGTGAAGCCGACGGCAGAAGCCTTTTCGTTATCAGGGTATTTTGCCTCAGGCCCGTCAAAGGTTGTAGTGGAGACGCGCGAATATGCACCGGGTTTGAGGTTGGATTTTTTCCGCGCGCTGGACCGAGTGGCTGCGCCATGCGTGGTCGTGATTCATGGCGGCGGTTGGGACGGAGGGGATCGAGCGCAACTCGCGGATTTAAATCACTGGTTGGCGCGTCGGGGTTTTGCGGTGGCGGCGATTGATTATCGGTTAGCGCCGCAGGCAATCTGGCCGGCGCAGCGAGATGATACGTTGGCGGCATTGAACTTTCTTAAACGTCAGGCGGTAGAACTAGGGGTGGACGCAGAGCGGTTGGTGTTATTTGGGAGGAGCGCGGGCGGCCAAATTGCTTCGGCGGTGGGTTACGGGTCGGCCGATCCGGCGATTCGAGGCGTGGTGTCGTTTTACGCGCCGCATGATATGTTTTTTGCATACAGTTCGGCACGGGAGGATGATTTTTTGAAATCACCGCAATTGATGCGCCAATATCTGGGCGGGCCGCCCTCGTTGGCACAGGCCAATTACGAAAGTGCGAGCGGGCATCAAAAAGTGCGCACGGGTTCGCCGCCGACGTTGTTGGTGCATGGCTTGATTGATACGTTGGTGTGGAATCAACACAGTGTGCGCTTACAGGCGCGTTTGGCGGAGGCTCGTGTGCCGCATGTTTACGTCGAATTGCCGTGGGCGACGCACGCTTTTGAGTATAATCTGACCGGTCCGGGTGGTCAGCTGGCGACGTATGCGCTGGAGGGGTTTCTTATGGCGGTGACAAGATGAAATCGTTCTGGTGAAGGGTTTATGCGGCTAAATTTAGCCGCGATTAGGCTCGGCAATCTTAGGGCGTTTTGGGAGTGTTGAATCTCAGCGCGTTAAGCAAAAAAATTTTATGTCACTCTGGGAATACAAGATGATCACGAGCGGCCGAGGCGGATTCGCCTCGCCTGCGCTCATGGAAAAATTTCTGAACGATCTCGGCAAAGATGATTGGGAGATCGTTTCGTTCCAAATTCAGCCGGACAACATCCTGGCGTTTAACGGTCTGGCTCGGCGCACAACTCAGCGCGATTGGACGTTGCAAGATGCCGCCGCGGCCGCCGCCAAACTCGAGGCTGATAAACTGCGCGCCGAGTTTGAATCGAAATTTAAAAATGCGACATCCAGTGCTCCGAATACCGGAATGGATGAAGCACCGGATGCTACCCTGGCCGACAAGGCCGCGCCCGAAGACGGCTTTCGTAAACCACGGGACACTGAGCGCGACCACGACCCTGAGGCCCACGAAGAAGAACAGGCAAAAGATGAGTGGGATAAGCTGGGCGAGGAGGATGAATTACCATCTTTCTTCGATGCGATGAAACCCCACATGCGCCGCAATCAACGCGGACCAGGTATGTCTGTGGGCGTGGATTTCCTCGCAAAAAAATGGGACTTTAGCGATGCGGATATCATCGGCGCCCTGCGCGAATGCGGTTTTGCGATACCCGATGACGAAGACTCCGCTCCAGCTTACGTCGAGTACGACGGGGATGTTTATTGGGTTAACATCAACCGTCGCGGCGAACTCTGGATTAACACGAAGGAGAAGCCTCGTCCGGTGTTTCGTACGGTCAAAGCCACGCCTTATGCGGTTCCAGAAGGCGAGTCTTCGGCGCCGGCGCAATCTCAAGCTCCAGCAATTCAACGCGATTCACTCGCGGATGCGACCGCTCGGCGACCGGAGGCTCCGGTATTTGTGCCGAAGCCTCGTGAGGCGTCGCCTGCGAAGCCGGTGGCTGAACCGATGTTTCCTGTCGATGGCGCGAGTGCGCCTGCGACCTCAACCGCCGCGCTGGCAGGTGTACCGCTCGTGCAAGGCCCAGAGTTGCTCGATAGCGTGCGTCCGCTCATGCGTCGTAACCGTCGCGGTCCGGGTGGCTCTGGAAGTTTACCTTTCCTAGCTCGTGGCCTGCGTTGCTCGGACGCCGATTTGATGGCTGGCTTTGCAATGCTCGGGCTCGTGTTACCACCCTTGCCGACTGATAAGCCTATTTTCGTCGAAATCGGCGAACACGTGTGGTGGCTCAATCAGGATTCACGTGGTGGTGTGTGGATCAACGGTCGAGAAAAATTAGACAGCGACACCCCGGCAATTCTCTCGGCGAATGTGACTCCGAACACTGCGATTCCTGCCCCAGTGGCTTCGCCGGAAATCGTGGCTCCCGTCGCGGCGATTCCGCCTCCGCCGGCTCCGGCTAATGTGTTGAGCGGTGTCCGGTTATTGTTGAAGGAAACAAAGACAGGCGGCTTTGCTGGCAAACTCGATCGCGTCGCCGAAAACCTCGAAAAATCACCTGAAGAATTACTGGCCGCGCTCCTCAACGCAGGACTCAAAGTCCCCGAAAAAGCCCGCGAGAAGCCGGTCTTCGTCGAGCACGCGGGCGAAATTTTTTGGCTTAATCTGAACGCCAAAGAAGAACTCTGGGTCAACGCCAAGGCCTCGAAATTTAAGGCGGTCGAAACAAAGGAAACAGTTTCGAACGAAAGTGATAAAAAAGCGGTCCGCCGTCCTCGCCCTAAGAAGAAGTAAAATGGAGCTGCGCGATTGATTTTTTAGCGCCATGTTAAACGTCGTCGATCTTACCAAATCGTTCACCGCTCCCGAAGGCGGGCGGGTAGAAATTGTGCGGGTGCCGCGGTTTGAACTCGCCGCGGGCGAGCAGCGGGCTTTGCGAGGCGAGAGCGGCTCGGGCAAGACGACATTTCTTCATTTGATCGCGGGAATTCTGGCAGCTGATGGAGGGCGCGCCGAAATCGACGGCGTGGATATGGCGAATTTGCCCGAAGCGAAACGCGACCGACTCCGTGCGGACAAGCTTGGGTATATTTTCCAGACTTTTAACTTACTCCAAGGCTACACCGTTTTGGAAAACGTTTTACTCGGAATGAGTTTCGGCCCGCGTGGTGTGGATCGTGCTCATGCGATTGAAATGCTTGGACGCGTGGGATTGGCGCATCGCCTCGGACATTTTCCTCGGCAACTCTCAACCGGACAACAGCAGCGCGTGGCCGTAGCTCGGGCCTTGGCGAATCGGCCGAAACTTGTGCTGGCTGATGAACCCACGGGCAATCTTGACCGCGTGAGCTCGAAAGAGGCGCTCGCGCTGATTCGAGAGGTTTGCCGAGAAAATGGAGCGGCCTTGTTGCTTGTGAGTCACGATGATGGAGTGCTTGCGCAGTTTGAGGGAATGCAAGATTTCTCGCGGCTCAACGAAGCCCGTAAAGGAGTCGCCTTATGACGCTGCCGTTGATCATTTATCGCTCGTTGCGGCAGCATGCGCTCTCGACGCTCATTACGGCGGGCAGTATCGCGCTCGCGTGCGGGTTACTTATGACGGTGTGGATGGTGAAGACCCAGGCGCAGGCGGCATTCGTGTCGACCTCAACGGCGTTTGACGCGGTGCTCGGTGCGCGTGGGTCGAAGTTGCAGCTCGTGCTCAACGGTATTTTCCATCTCGAAGCCTCGCCAGGGAATTTGGCTTGGGCTGACTACGAGTCTATTCGGAAGCATCCGGCAGTGAAGACGGCTATCCCGATCGCGGTGGGTGATAACCTTCGTGGTTACCGAATCGTGGGAACGATTCCCGAGCTGTTTACGAATGTGGAATATGCGTCGGGAAAAAAATACGCGCTTAGTGGCGGCGGAAAAATATTTTCGGATGCTTCACGCGAAGCCGTTGCAGGAAGCTTCGCGGCCGAGCGTCTTGGACTAAAAGTGGGTGATACGTTTAATCCGTTTCACGGACTGGCCTTTGATGAGAAAAATCAGCACGCTGAAATCTTTACTGTGACCGGAATTCTCGCGCCGACAAATACGCCGGCGGACAAAGTCGTGTGGATTCCGATCAAGGGCGTGCAGACTATGAGCGGGCATGATCCAAAGGCGGCGACTGATGTGAGCGCGGTCTTGATCCAACTGCGCGCGGCGACGGCGGGCTTCATGCTCGACATGATGATCAATAAACAAGGTAACCGGATGACGCTGGCGTATCCGGTGGGCGCGATCATGACGGAGCTGTTTGGGAAAATCTCATGGTTTGATCGTGTGCTGGCGCTCGTCGCTTATCTCGTTGCTTTGGTCGCTGCTGGTTCGGTGTTGGCTAGTATTTATAATTCGATGAGCGCGCGGCAGCGGGATCTCGCGATCTTGCGGGCGCTTGGGGCGCGTCGACGGATGATTTTCGGTGCGGTCGTGGCTGAGGCGGCTTGTATTGGTGCACTCGGCGCAGCGGCGGGATTTGGAATTTATTTTGCGCTAATAGCTGGCGTGGCCGAAGTCATCCGCGCTCAGACGGGTGTTGTCTTGAATGTTACGGCGGGTCACGTGGTGCTTTGGGTGTGTCCGCTGCTGATGACCGCGTTGTGTGCGCTCGGCGGCGCGGTCCCGGCCTTTAAGGCATATCGGACACCGGTGGCTGAGACTTTGGCGCCAGTATCGTGAGTGTTTGCGCAGGGTATTAATTAAAGATCAAAGGAAGGTGGTTGGACAGTCGCGTTCAGTTGGTAGAGTTGATTCCTAGCACAACGTTTCTGGTCAGCGCACGTCAGTTCTGTTAAGTCATTCGGCATCGATCCATTTTTAATCAATAAACCCCATGAAAAAAATCCTATTCAGTTTTCTCGCTGCGAGTCTTCTCGCCATGTTGGCCGGTTGCGGCACCACCAATACTTTTAGTAGTCGGATTAAGGAAAATCAGGCAGTTTTTGATCAACTCAGTCCAGCGGATCAGGAAATTATTCGAAGTGGATTTATCAAAATCGGTTACACGCCAGAGATGGTTTATATCGCACTAGAAAATCCGGAGAAAAAAATCCCCGGTGCATCCGCAAATGAGATGACTTGGATTTACCACAATTTTTACTCAAGCGATGGCCAGAGCAACATGGGTGGTCAAAAGGTAACGACTCATTACAGCGGCTCGACGGGCGCGAATGGCTCCACGAAGCAACCGACGGGCGGGCCAGCCCGAGGCAGTAACAACACCTTCTCCGTCGAGCCTGACTACACCGCGGACCAAATTAAGGCTGAATCCATGATCAAAGTGCATGTGAAGTTCGTGGACGGCAAAGTGGCGTCCATCGATATCGTTCGACCCAACTGATTTAGGTCCACGAGTTCTCAGGGCTTCCGACGCTTGGGTGTCGTGAAGCCCGCTTGAACCTCTGCCTCCGCGATCGCCTCCGCGCTCATGCGGGCTTTTAGGCGGTTGACGTGGCCGGCTTGGTCTTCGCGCACGAAGTGCGAGGCTGGATCACTGCCGCGAGCCTGACTAATCGCTTCAAATAAAAAACTTAGGCCTGCGATATCCTTGCGTGGATTAATTTTATCCTGAGCGTGGAGTGCACCTAGGCTGTAAAGGGACAGAAGATAACCGCGGTCGGCGGCTAGTCGGTAGGCAGCGGCCGCTCTGGAGTAATCGATTGGGCTGCCGATACCGAATTCGTAGCAGGCGCCTAGGTTGTGCGTGGCGCCGGGTTCGCCGCGACGTTCTAAATCTTGCAGAATCGCCAAGGCTGCAGAGGGTTGGGATCGCCCGCCGAGACCGCGGGCAAGGATCTCGGCTAGGCGAAAGCCCGCCTCAAGATTGCCGATTTTAAATTGCTGTTCGAGAAGAGCAATGGCCTCGGATGGATGACCACCTCGCAGGGCTTCGTCCGCGTGGGTCAGATCGAATGAGGCGATCTCGCCGCGGTCGTTGAGGTAAATTGCCGGCACGTAGTCGCCGGCGAATTCTTTGCGCCAAAAACGACCTGTACGCTGGTTTTCGGCAAGGCTCGTGAAGCTTAAACGATAGCCGCGCATGCGAATGATTGTGGGCGGTCGATCTGGAAACGGATCACGCTGGAAAAGAGCAATTATTAATGGGTTGCGCGTGAGTAAATGTGAGGCAACGACCGGAATTAGAGGCGTTTTGCGCCCGTTCAAAACTGCGATTTGAAGGGTGGCGTCGAAGCGGGCGAAGTGGGGCGCGATGAATGGTGCGATATCGTCGGGCCGTTGTGGGAGGTAGCGGTATTCGTAGTTGCGCCAAGTGCGGCCGCCGTCGTTGGAGCCTTCAAATTCAACTTGGTAGCGTATCGGGTCAAAGGCGGCATAGAGCGAGAATTCGTTGGCGCTGCGGAAACCGGAAATGAGCTTTACCGGCTCCGTGATAAAACTCGGCATCGTGGCGGGTTTCACGCCGCAGGCTTTGGCCAAAAATACCAATGTAAAGGCAAAGTGTAGCCAAAGCACCCCCGTAAGCGCATTGTGTCGCCACGTGGAAGGTTGTGCGCGCGGAACCGCTGGTAGCGTTGTGCTTAACAGCGTATTGAGTCGTGATAGGCGCAGGCGTGCAGCGGCGGCGGCGAGCATTTGATCATCGAGCAGGAGCAATCCGAGACCGATGGAGGCTGTATTCAGCCAACCGAAGTTACTGGTGAGTTGGATGCCGGCTTGGAGCGCGGTCCACGTGAAGAACGCAAACCAGCGTCCTTTGCGACCGCCCCACACGGCTAGCAGCGGGGCGGAGAGTTCGGCGGCGAAGGTCAGGGCGATTTCAAATAAATGATAGGCGTGAGGCAGATGATGATCCCAGTAGCCGAAGATCGTAGGAAACGGACTCGTCTCATACATGACCTCCATGGCAGTAAAGTCGCGCCAGTGTGGATCGCCCGCCGCGAGTTTCACGATACCCGCTTCGAACATCACGCGGAAGAGCAACCAGCGCACCATGAAGAGCGTGATCGGGCGCGGAGGTGATTTCTCGCCGAGCCCTGGGCGCAGTCCGGCGGGTGCGAAGGGAATACACAGAAGCGCGACCTCGAGCATGAGGTTGTCCAGTTGCGCCGGGGAAAATACACGCCACGTCGAGGCGAACGATAAAAAGAAAACCCAACACGCCAACAGGCTCAAGCGGGGCCACAGATTTAAAACCAAGGCAATTGCCGCCATAAGTCCGCCCCAGGCGAGAACCGAGATCATGGCGGGATCCGAACTCAGCCAAAATAGAGAGGGTGCCTCGGAGAGTGCTTCGAAGGTTCCGGGTAATTGGCTGCGCAGTTGTTGAAAAAATTCGGCGAGAGGTACGATGCCGTGCGGACCGAGCAAAGCTTGGCCATAGATGATGATCCCTGAAAAAATAAAAATATAAACGAAGCCTACCGCTCGTAGAACGAGCCAGCGCGGCCATAGAAATGTGGCGTCTGCTTTGAGACCGGCAAATTCGCGCCAGCGATTCCAGCCGACGAGATTAGCGACTTGCGCCGCAATCGCCGTTGGCCGTGCCTCCGAGCTTACCGTAAGGCCGTCGGAGTATGCGGGTGGCTGAGTTTTTTTCTTGGACACGGCGGGGCGGGGCGAAATCAGGGACGAGTGGTGCGGTTGGCGATCTCAGCGGCGAGTGTTTCGCTACGACGGCGGGCGACCGTGGAGCGCACGGGGCCTAGGCGACGCTCAAGAGCGGCCGAAAATTTGACGGCATCAGGCTGGCCGCTCTGGGCGGCGAGAAGAAACCACGCGAGGGCCTCGGTTTCGTCGACGGGTAACGTTTCTCCGCGGGCGTACATTACACCCAAGTTGATTTGTGCGGGAGCATAGCCTTGAACGGCGGAGCGGCGGTAGAGGTCAGCGGCTGCTGCGAAATCTTGTTTCACGCCTTTGCCCTCGGCGTAGGAGAGCCCGAGAAAATATTGGGCGAGCGGGTGGTCTTGATCGGCGGCGCGGCGGAACCAGCGTGTAGCTTCGGCGTGGTCTTGGGCGACGCCTTCGCCGTAGGCGTAGAGGGCACCGAGTTTGTTTTGGGCGTTGCGATTACCGTGGAGGGCGTGGGCGCGGATGATGTCGGTTTCAGTTGAGGCGATGGCGATGGCGTGATGCTCATCCTGATACATGAGCGGCAGGTAGTCGCCTTCGACGTTTTTGCGCCAGTAGTGGCCGGTTGCGCGGTGAGTAGCGAGGTCCACAAAACTTAGACGGTAGCCACGGATACGGATCATAGTGGCGGATTTTTCGTGGAAAGGATCCGTCGCAAATAAGCTCAGGCCAGCGGGGCTGCGTGCGAGCAGATGAGCTGCGACGGTGGCGAAGAAAGGCGACGGTTCGGCGGTGTTGGCTTGGACTTGGAGCGTTGCTTCAAATCGAGGATACCAGGGCGCAATGAACGGGCTGATCTGATCGGGGCGCTGCGGTTGATAGCGGTAAGCGTAGGGGCGCCAGGTTTCGCCGCCATCGTTGGAGCCTTCGAATTCTACGGCGAAACGATACGGTAGAAAATGCGCGTAAAGCGTGTAGGCGTTGGCACTGCGACTGGCGGTGAGCGCTTGTAGGCAGGCGGGCAACTCGACGGGCGTGTTGTTGAGGGCGCCGCGTAGCGTTTGGATGAAAATCAGTAGCGTGAGGGCGAAGTGTGCGCCGAGTGCGCCGCGGAGAGCGTAGCGGCTCCAAAGAGCAGAGGGGCGCGGTAGGCAGGCGGCGGACCTGAACAGGGCTGCGAGTTTATCGAGGCGGCAGCGGCGGGCGGCGGTGGCGAGCATCTGGTCATCGAGTAACACGAGGCCGAGGCCAATGGCGCCGGCGTTGAGCCAGCCGAAGTTACAGGTGAGTTGGATGCCGACTTGAAGAATGATCCACGCGATCAGCGCAAACCCACGTCCGCGTCGGCCGGCGATCACGGCGAGCACGGGCCCGACGAGTTCGGCGACGAAGGTGAGCATCCATTCCGCGACGTGGTAAGCGTGCGGCATTTGGTGATCGAGAAATCCTAGAAAGGTCGGAAACGGCGCGGTTTCGTAGAGCGCATCCATCGCGGTGAAATCGAGCCAGCGTTCGTCACCGGCGATGAGTTTCATGAGACCCGCTTCAAACATCACGCGGAAGACCAGCCAGCGTAGCATGAAGAGCGCGATCGGGCGGGGTGGAGACGACGCGCCGAGACCGGGGCGGTAACCGGCGGGGGCGAAGGGCAGGCAAATCAGCGCGGCTTCGAGCATGAACTGATCGAGTTGCGTGCCCGAATATACCCGCCACGTCGTGACAAATGACAGTAGGCAAACCCAGCAGGTGAGTAAGGCCGCGCGGGGCCAGAGATTGGCGACGAGGGCGAGGGCGGCGATGAGGCCCGTCAACGTTACGAGAGTGATAGCGGTCGCGCTCGAGCTGAGCCAGAAGAGGCTCGGGGCTTGGAAGAAGGCGGTGAAACGCTCGGCTAGAGCTTGGGGTTGAGCGGCAAAAAATCCGTCCAGTGGGACGAGGCCGCCGGGGCCGCAGAGGGCTTGGCCTTCGTGCAGCAAGCCGGAGAAGATAAGAATAAAAATCAGGCCGACGGAGCGCAGGATCAGCCAGCGGGGCCAGAGGTAGGTGGCCTCGGAACCAAGGCCGCAAAAATCGCGGACAGAATTTTGCGCGCGCTTTAAAAACAGGTGAGCATCCGGCGTGACTGCGGCCGAGGGGGTGGGGCGGATGCTGGGGTTCGGCATGGGGTGCGGACGATGCGTGAGTGCATCGCATCGGCTGGGGGGTGTCCAGTTTTGGGCGGGCGGCGCTGGAGATTATTTTGCCTAGGGCAGAATCCGTATCTTGTGCTGGGGGCACAAAAAAGGGCGGCGACCTGGTGGTCGCCGCCCTCGGATTTCACACGCTCAGGTGAGCGTGGGAAGGATTAGAACTTCAGGGTGTTCGTCAGCAACCAGGTGC
>CANGCX010000040.1 GCA_947452315.1 Opitutia bacterium
ACGCTGGCGAGGCCTTAAAGAGCGTCGCTCTCGCTGAGGCCCAAAGCCTTGGCGTCTCGTTTGCACCCGGCGCTCTCGAACTGCTCCTCCAAAAAGTCGGTGCTAATACACGTCTCGTCGTCGAGGAAACCCGCAAACTCGCCGCGTACGCGCAACCTATCGCTCCCGCCGCAACGCATGGCCCCGGCGCCAAAATCGAGGAAGCTCACGTCGCCGAGCTCACGCCCAACGTCGCAGCAGGCGATTTCTTTGAAGCAGCAGAAGCGTTTTTTAGTGGTGACCTGAAATGGACGCTCTCCGCTTTGCACGGCCATTTTTTTAGCGGCGGCGATGCCCGCCCTATCATCAGCGCCCTACAAAATCGCAACCGCATCCTCCTACAAGTCCGAGCGCTTCTCGACAGCGGCGAGGCCCGCGTTGGTGCCCGCGGCCTAGACGGTCTGCCCAAAGCACAGGCCTCCTACGGCAAGCACTTCATCGGCGCGACCGATAAGAGTTCGTTTAATTTATTTTCTCAAAACGCTTGGTACGTAGGCAAACTCGCCAGCAGCGCAAAATTACCTTCGCTCCGTCGCTTGATCGACAACCAGCAAGAATTCATCGTCGCGTTTGAAGAAATCATCCGGCGGCCAAATAACGCACAGGAAGAAGTGTTGCGAGAGCTCGCTGTCCGTTGCCTCACAACCTAAACGGCAGACCTGTCCGCCTTGCGTCGGAAGCGGGCGAAGATTTTCCATTGGCCTCAGCGCCTCCAGGCCCGCTTACTCTTTAATTTTAACCGTGCACGCCTCCAACGCCACCGCCGCAGATTTCGCCATCCCCAACGTACTCGCCGAGCGCTATGCCTCGACCGCGATGAAATCCATCTGGTCGCAACACGGGCGCGTCGCCCTTGAACGCGATTTCTGGATCGCCGTCATGAAGGCGCAGCGCGACCTCGGCGTCGCCATCCCGGCCGCCGCGATCAAGGACTACGAGCGCGTTAAAAATCAGATCGACCTCGCTGCCATCGCCCGACGCGAACGCGTCACACTGCATGATGTGAAGGCCCGCATCGAGGAGTTTTCCGATCTCGCCCACCGCCAATTCATCCACCTGGGCCTCACCAGCCGCGATCTCACAGAAAACGTCGAGCAACTGCAGATTTTCAGCGCCCTTAAAGTCGTGCGTTTTAAAAGTGCCGCAGCACTCCTAGCACTCTCGCGCCAAGCCGCGACACACCGCAGTCTGATGCTCACGGGCCGCACACACAATGTACCCGCCCAACCCACCACCCTCGGCAAACGCCTGGCGATGTTCGGCCAGGAACTCCTAGGGGCTTTCACCCGTATCGAAGAACTCGTCGCGCGCTATCCCGTGCGCGGACTCAAAGGCGCCGTTGGCACGCAGCTCGATCAACTCACGCTCCTCGGCGGTAACGCCAAGAAAGTTGCCAGCCTCGAGGCCCGCGTCATCAAACACTTAGGGTTCAACGCGTCATTCGATGCAGTCGGGCAGGTTTATCCACGCTCGCTCGATTTCGAAGTCGTCACCGCGCTTCACCAACTCGGCGCCGCCGCGGCGAGTTTCGCCACCACCCTCAGGCTGATGGCGGGCGCAGGCTTGCTCACCGAGGGTTTCCAAGCCGGCCAGGTGGGTTCCTCCGCGATGCCCCATAAAGTCAACGCCCGCAACTGTGAGCGCATCTGCGGCTTCTCCACTATTCTATCTGGCTACGTCGCCATGACCTCCGCCCTCGCCGGCCACCAGTGGAATGAAGGCGATGTATCGTGCTCCGTAGTGCGCCGTGTGGCCCTGCCCGATGCGTTCTACGCGATCGACGGACTCCTTGAGACATACCTCACCGTGCTTCGTCAAATGGACGTGTTCCCCGCCGCCATCGCCGCTGAGAACCAGCGCAACCTACCGTTCCTCTCAACCACCACGATTATGATGGAAGCCGTGAAACGTGGCGCCGGTCGCGAGACCGCGCATGAAGCCATTAAGGAACATGCTCTCGCCGCCGCAAAGGCCCTGCGCTCCGGCGAAGGCGACGCCGATCTACTCAACCGCCTTGCTGGCGACCCAGGCATCGGCCTCACCCTAAAAGAACTCCGCGCCATTCTGGCCGATAGCGCGCGCTTCGTCGGCGCCGCACCGCAACAAGTCGATGCCTTCATCTCCACGGTACGCCCGCTCGCCAAACGCTACCCTGGCGCGAGCGCTTACCACCCCGCGCGCTTGTTATAATAGCACCCGCTAAACCTAAAGCCTAGGCCCAACCTTGAGTGAGCTGGGAAATTTTCGTTTGCTTCCGCCGCTCTACACCCGCTTTCTCTCCCATTCTCGCAGTCGAATCCCTGTATAAATTTAACACCACACTATCATGGCTGAACTAGTAGGAAACGTTTTGGTGGGCCAATCCGGTGGCCCCACCGCCGTCATTAACGCCAGCGTCGCCGGCATCATTGCCGAAGCGCTCAACCATGAGTGCATCGAGGAGATTTACGGCACGCTCAACGGCGTACTCGGTATTCTTCAAGAAGACCTAATTGACCTCGCGGCTCAATCCCAACAGCAGATCCGCGCACTCAAGCACACGCCCGGTGCCGCCCTCGGCACCTGCCGCTACAAGCTCAAGAAACAGGCCGATTTCGACCGCGTCCTTGAAGTCTTCAAGGCCCACAACATTCGCTATTTCTTCTACATCGGCGGAAACGACTCCCAGGACACCGCCGACAAGATCTCCAAGCTCGCACAAGCGCAGGGCTACGAGCTCCGTGTCATCGGCGTGCCAAAGACGATCGATAACGATCTCCCTCTCACCGACCACACCCCCGGCTACGGCTCCGTCATCAAGTACCTTGCCACCACCGTGCGCGAACTTGCTTGTGACAACGAGGCCATGGGCCAAGGCGACCTCGTTTCCATCATCGAGGTCATGGGCCGCTCTGCGGGCTGGATCGCCGCTGGCGCCACCCTCGCCAAACGCAAAGATCACCCACACGATCCGCCCCATATCATTCTCCTGCCAGAAGTTCCTTTCTCCCAAGAAAAGGTCCTTGAGGACGTCAAACGCGTGCTCAAGCGCGAGAAATTCTGCCAAATCATCGTCGCTGAAGGCCTCGTTGATGCCGACGGCAACTACCTCGCGGCCGATGCCGCCACGGACGCCTTCGGCCACGCCAAACTCGGCGGCGCCGGCGACGCGCTCGGTGAAATCATCGAAGCCAATATTCCCGGCGTCAAAGTTCGCGTCGCCAAACCCGGAATCACCCAACGTGCCGCCGCTCACGCCGGTTCTAAGACCGACGCGGACGAAGCGTTCCTGGCCGGTCAAGCCGCCGTCGAAGCCGCCATTAACGGCGAGACCGACAAGATGATCACCCTAGTCCGCGGCGACACCGAGCACTACACTGTCGAAACCGGACTCGCCACTTTGAGCGAGATCGCCAACGGCGTGAAGAAACTCCCGAAGGATTGGATCAACGAAGACGGCGTGAGCATGAACTTCCAGTTCCTCCGTTATGCCCAACCCCTCATCATGGGTGAAGTCGCGGTGCCTTACGTCGATGGCGTGCCTGTTTTCGCCAAACTCGATAAATCCCGCGTCGATAAAATCCTCCCCGCTTACGAAGTCTAATCTGAGGTCTACGTTTCAAAAAGAGCGGGTCGTTTGACCCGCTCTTTTTTATGCCCAGAGAGCGACCCTGCGCCAACCGACATTAGCGCAGACACGCCGCGAGCAACCGCTCATAGACCGCCGTGGCCACGATGGGTTCATTTTCCGGCGTCGCCCCCGTACCAATCAACACCGGCCACTCCGCGGCATCCACAGGACAGGCTCCGTGAGAACCTTTCACCAATGACGGATCGAGGGAGATCACATCCATCAGCATCCGGAAACCGAGCGCCTTGCGCGCCAGTTTGCCCAAGACCTTCAATTTCGGAAAGCGAATCAACGGGTCCACAAACAGCTCAACCGGATCGTAGCCGTACTTGCGGTGGATATCGACGCAGCGCGCGAAATCCGGCGCCCGTGCTGCGTCCTCCCAATAATAGTAAGTGAACCACGCATCCTCAGTAGAAAATGCCACGAGGTCGCCCGATCGCGCATGATCTAGACCTGCCGCAGCCTGTCCCGCTGCATCAAGCACGCGGTCGACGCCATCAACGCCCTCGACCACCGCTTGCACTGCCGCGAGCAACGAGCGGTCGTTCACGTAAATGTGAGCTACCTGATGATCCACAATGGCAAAAACCTTACTTGCGCCGCAGTCCAGCAACTCCAGCCCGAGCTCTTCCTTAATCGTAATCCAGCCGCGCGCACGAAACACCCGATTCAACGCGATCGTGCGCTTCACCGCCGTGATTCCGTACTCCGAAAGTACTACCAAACGGACGCCACGCTGCGCGTAAAAATCCATCAGCCCACCCACGACGCGATCAATCTCGCGATAGTCAGCCGCCAATCGCGGATCATCCGGCCCGAGCCGCTGTAGATTGTAATCCAAATGTGGAAGATAAACGAGCGACAGATCCGGATGGTGCCGTTCCTCCACCCACTCCGCCGAGCGCGCGATCCACTCAGATGATGCGATCCCGGCGCGTGGACCCCAAAATGCCGGAAAAGGAAACGGCCCCAGATCCGCCTTAATCTCGTCACGTAAGCCCATCGGGTGCGTGTAAACATCGAACACTTTGCGCCCGTCCGCAGGATACATTGGACGCGGTGTGATCGACCAATCGGCCGATGAATACATGTTGTACCACCAAAACAATTTCGCGCAGGTAAATCCCGGCCGCCGTTCGCGCAACGTCTCCCAAAGCTTTGGCCCCTGAACGAGGTGGTTGGATTGTTTCCAAAATTGATGCTCCGCGAGCGTGCGATCATACCAGCCATTTGCCACGCAGCCGTGGCCCGAGGGCGTGCGACCCGTCAAATACGTGCTCTGGGCCGTACACGTCACCGCGGGCAGTACCGGCTTCACTCGGATCAATCCCCCTGCCTGAGCCGCCGCGAGTAGCCGCGGCGTATCAGGCCCCAGCCCGCGCGAGGTAAGCCCGACGACATTAAGGATTGCCGTGCGCTCAGCCATATCGCTCCCGCAATTCGTCGAACGCCGCCTTCACCACCGCGCCGTCGATCTCATGTATATCCCGTCTCACGCCCGGCGCGCGGATCATCGGAATGGTTAACCGTCCGCCGAGGTGCTCTCGAAATTCTTCCAGCCCGTCCAACATATCCTGCCGGCCGGTCGCGCTACGAATTTCTTTCACCGGCGCAAATAACTCAAAGCCGAGTGCGCAAATCACGCCGAGAATACGCTCAGCGTGTGCCTCTGGCAGCAATCCGGTGCGACGCGCGTAAATCAGATCAATTGCCATCCCAACGGCGACAGCTTCGCCATGGCTCACACGAAATTCCGTGAGCTGTTCCAGCTTGTGCGCAGCCCAATGCCCGAAATCCAACGGTCGCGCCGAACCGCGTTCAAACGGATCGCCGCCCGTTGCGATATGCTCCATGTGCTGCCTCGCGCTTTCGCGAATTACCGCTTCAAACGCTTCCGGCTCAAATTTCGCTAAAGCAGTGACGCGCGCGGCGATAAATTCAAAAAATTTCGCATCGCGGATCAATGCGACCTTAACCGCTTCGATCAAACCTACGCGCCGTTCGCGTTCGGGTAGACCGCGTAAAAAATCCAAATCGTTGATAATTGCGTGCGGCACGCCAAAGGCGCCGAGCCAGTTTTTCTTTCCAAAATAATTCACCCCATTTTTCACGCCCACGCCGCCGTCACCTTGACTGAGGCTGGTTGTCGGCAAACGCACGAGCGGAATTCCGCGATGCGCCGTCGCAGCCGCGAAGCCGACAAGATCCAGCACCGCGCCACCGCCAAGTGCGATGACGTACGAATGCCGGCAAAGGCCCGCGGACTCGATCGCAGCCCAAATATTTTCGAGCTGCGAAAAATCGTTTTTAACCGCTTCTCCGCCGGCCAAGGCCACGGGCTCCACGGCCAACCGGATTGCGTCACCGCGTGCCTCAAACCAGCGCGTAATCTTAGCGGCGATCCCTGGAAAAGCTTTTTCCAGGCCTGCGTCCCAAAACACCAAAGCACGGATACGTTCGCCAGGCTCCCGTGGCGTAAGCGTTTGCGCGAGCGTGAGATTTTCCGGCGCGAATACATCGCGCGTGAAAATCAGCCGATGCTCATTTTGCAGCGTAATGGGAAAAGAAACGACGGAGGAGGGCTCAGCCATAAACGTATGAGAATTAGCCCGCATCCCTCGCATCACCGCAAGGCCGCAATCGCACGCTCAACTCGAAGCTGCTTTGCGCTGCGCCCACTTACCGAGCGGCACTGCGGCCGCGCAACACGCCGCCGGAATCAACGCCGTCGTAGCGAGCAACGCCACTGCATCCACGAATGGTATGAACGCGAGCATCTTGCGGACAATTTTACTGAGCTTCGCCGCCGGCGCTCCTGGGTGATATTCACGGCGAGCGAGCAGGCTCAAGACGACGATGTAGACAAAAAGCACGCCGAGCCACGCTACGAAGGCCAGGCCCATGGTTTGTCCGGGCAGCGTCGCCAGCGTCACCGCGAGCATCACACGACAACCCGCCATCAATAGGACGGAGCCAGTCCAGCGTTTATGCAGCCAATCGTAGAGCAAAACCGTCGCAGCCAATCCGGCTGCGGCAAGTGACGAGGCGCCCAGAAAAACCAACAGGCTCAGCCCGGCCGCAAGTTGCAACGCGCCAACCCCTGCAACGGTCGAGCGCGAGATTAGCCCGCGCGGAATTGCGCGCTCGGGGCGATGTTGCTGGTCAAAGTCGGCGTCGAAAGCGTCGTTGAGTGTCGTGCCTCCCGCATAGGCGAGGCTACCGGCGAGTGACGCGAGCAGGAGCAAATTGAACGCGGGCCACGAACCCACAATGGGCGCGGAAAGCACGAGCGCGGCGAGGACATTGCTCCACACCGACGGAAAATTGCCCGCCCGCGCAAGATCAAGCCAGAGGCGAAGCGGTGAAGCACTCATCGATAAAAAATTAGGCGAGGCCACGTTCGCGGAGCGCAGCGAGTGTCCAATCGTATTCACCTACGAGTTGATCTTCGATGCTCACTCGCAACGCAGGCGGGAGCACTTCCCAAGTATAGGTTTCCATTTCAGCGTGTAGGCAAGCCAGCGGATGGGCCTGCATCCAATCCAGCGCGCCGAGCAGATGATCACGCGTGTCGCCAAACGGCGCGCCGGGCGCAGCGTGTAGAGGAAGATGGAAATGAACGCGCCACTCGTCATCAGGCTGCGCAGGTGTGGTGTCGGCGAGCGCATCAGGCAGGTCAACATAGCGCTGTCGCACCCTGCCGGTCGCGGTAGAGCCCACCACGACTTGGTGGAGGTACGTAGGCTCAACGAAAGCTGCGAGCGCAGCTCGACCGGCGGCATCGGGTTTCACACGGAGCGCGGAGCTAAGGTGAATTTTACTCAGGCGCAGGCCGGCCGCAACAAGGCGATCGAGCGCGACAGTCGCCGATTCAAATTCCACGCCAAGATGGCAACAATCGTAGTTAACGCCGACGCGACGCAGGAGTCCTTCGGCGTCGACGGCACGATCGCTCGCACGCCAGTCGTTGAAAAAGTCCACGGTCTCAGGCGTCGTCTCAAACGTGCAGCATGGTTCCGGCTCGAGGCCAAGGTGCAGATCGCGGCCGGTTCGCTCGGAAAGTTCCGCGATAGTGCGGCCAATCGCGGTGACATTAGCGAAAATCGCGGCGCGGCGCGCAGGGTTGTCTTGGGTCCAGGCCTTGAATGAGCCGGGAACCGTACTCACACTACCGGCGACGCCAACGGGGACCAGTTGTGCAATAAGCGCGAAGAGGCGTTGCGTGTAAGCAAGGCGCTCGGGTGTAGACCAATCCGGAGCGTAGACCTGCTCCTTCACGCGCGTACCGTGGAAGCTACCATAGGGAAATCCGTTGATCGTGAAAACGTAGCAGTCGTTCACGTCGAGCCAGTGGCGGAAGGCGGTAAGAGCAGCTGGTTGCGCGAGTTCTTCAGCTGCCCGCGCGCCGAGGCGCAGTCCAATCGCGTAGGGGCGACCTGCGGCAACGCGACGGCGAACGACGAGCGTGTGGCGCTCAAGCGTTTCAAATGTCTGCGCCCACGTTTCGCCGCGGTGGACGTTGGTGCAATAAGCGAGATGCAGGCCGTGATTGAGTTGCATCCGACGAATCAATCGCCGAGGCGAAACTTCGGGCACTGCGATAGGAAGCGCACGGGGTTCTGGTAGAGCACTTGATCAACGTATGCGGCGCTGTGGCCACGGCGGCGCATTTCAAAAGCAGTCTTCGGTACGGCAAGCGGATCGCTCACGCCCCAATCACAGGCGGAATTGAGCCAGATACGGTCATGGCCAGAGGTTTCTAACATATCCACAGCGCGGGGCGGCGAGGATTTGGAATCAGGATAAAGCGTGATGCCAGCCCAGAAACCGCGGTCGAGGACGAGATTCACCGTGTGCTCTTCGACGTGGTCGATGATGACGCGCTCTGGTTTCACGCCGGGATGCGAGCGAAGCAAATCGACGATCAAGCGCGTGCCTTTGAGTTTGTCCTCGAGGTGCGGGGTGTGAACGAGAATGAGCTGGTTGTATTTCACCGCGAGGTCGACGTGTTGCTCGAAGACCTTGATCTCGTTGCGCGTGTTGCGATTGAGGCCGATCTCGCCGATGCCGAGGACATTAGGCTTGGTCAGGAATTCCGGAATCATCGCGAGGACATCCGCCGCGAGGGCGAGGTCTTCGGCTTCCTTTGGGTTGATGCACAACCAGGCGAAATGCGGGAGGAGAAATTTCGCGGCGCGAGCCGGCTCGTACTCGGTGATCTGGCGGAAATAATCGCGGAAACCGTCGACCGAGCTGCGGTCAAAACCGGCCCAAAACGCAGGTTCACAGACGGCGACGCAACCGGCCGTGACCATCGCCTGATAGTCGTCGGTGGTGCGGCTCACCATGTGGCCGTGGGGCTCAATGTAGCGCATGGTCAGAAATTATTTAGCCCGCTTGGGCGACGAAGATTTTTGCCACGCGCCCAGGGCAGCTTTGCCCGAGGTGATCGCATCGGGCTTCGTGGTGGGATCGCTGAGTTCTTCGAGGATGCGGCGGGCGCGGGCAGGTTTGCCGTCGATAAGAATTTTGGCGGCTTGGCGCAGAGCGACGCAGCGGAAATCGCCAGCAGCGTCGTAGCGCTCGACGCGGTCAAGGAACGCAGCGACCTCAATGAGCTTGGCTCGCACCGGTACAAAACTGTGATCCACGACTGCGCGTTGCGCCGCGGCGGCGGGCAAGCGACCCGAGGTGCGGGAGGTGCGTGGCTTGGTCATGCGAAGGTGAAAATTAAAAGTCCGAAAGTGGCAATCAGGTCAAAGTAAACTCAGAGTGCGCCGCAAATCAAACGGCGCGCGTGCCAAAATCAGGCGAGACCGAGGTGTTTGAGCGCAGCTGGCGTAGGTCCGTCGTAGGTGGCTAGAGGAACATTGCCGACGTAGCCGAGATCTTTCATGCCTTCGGGCGTGGTGTAAAATCCACCCGAGGTGAGGTCGCGGAATTTATTAAAAAAGAGCGCGGCGGTTTTAAACTCAGGCTTAGCCTTCGGGACGTAGCAGATGTCATCACAGAGGGCGCGTTGTTGGCCAGCGACGAGATCCGCGAAATCATTACCGAAGCGTTTCTGTGACTCGGCATCGATCCAGACCAAACCCTCGAGAATGAGAGCACGGTCTTTATCGTGGCCGGGATAGGGAGCACTGATCCATTCATCGATGAAGTCGGGCACACCGACCGCGGAGGCCGCGGGGGATTTCGCATCGGCGGGAATGATAACATCGCAGAGCGCAGTGGCGGTGCGGCGTTGACCGGCAGTAAACGTGAGGGCCCAAAAATCGCCGGCCTTATAAATTTTATTAAGCTCAGGATCGGTGCCGTAGCCGACGGCAGCCCTGGACGCCGTGGTGTCGGCACCGGCAGCAGCGCCACGGTCCATGATGGCGACCGAGGTCGCAGCGGTGAGCATCCACTTGATGGCGGTGCGGCGATCCATACGGGGCCGCGAGGAAGAATCGGACGAGGTCATGTTATAGGTTTCCTTTCTTCATTTCGGCGAGGAGGTAGTCACTGGCGCGCCAAGCGAGCGCCATAATGGTGAGAGTGGGATTCTTGTCGGCGTTGCTAACGAAGGGGCCACCGTCGTTGACGAAGATATTTTTTACATCCCAGGTTTGACCCCATTGATTGGTGACGGATTTTTTGGGGTCGACGCCCATAATAGTACCGCCGACCTCGTGGATGATCTTACCGCCGGGTTCGATGGCTTGGAGGCCAGTGGCGTCGAGCTTGTTAGGCTTGCCGCCCATGGCGGTGATGATCTCGGCAAACGTGCGCTGCATGTGCGCGGCTTGGCGGGTCTCGTGGTCGGACCATTTCCAGTGAAAACGCAGGACTGGCGTACCCCATTTGTCTTTAACCGTGGGATCGAGGTCACAGTAAGAATCTGCGTTAGGAATCATCTCACCGCGGCCGGCGAAGCTGACGAAGGTTCCGTAATAGCGGCGGGCGTCTTCTTTGAATTTACGACCATAGCTGCCTTCCGTGAGGCCGGCAACGGCCGTGGCGGCACCGAGGCCGGGCATGCTGCGACCCGTCTGGAACTCGATGTGGTAGCCGCGAGCGAAGTCGAGTTTACCAGCTTTTTGTTCCTGATAAAGCCACCAGGGCACATACATGTGAGCACCGCCGGCGCCGTCCTCGTTATGGGCGGGCATGTTTTCGAGGAGCGGAATCTGACCTCCGAGGCGCGCGCCCACGGTGTCCATGATGTATTTGCCGACGAGGCCGCTGGAGTTGGCGAGGCCGTTGGGATAACGCGGGGACTTGGAATTGAGCAGAATACGCACGGACTCAGCGGAGCTCGCGGCGAGCACAACGACGCGAGCTTTCAGTGCGTGGGCTTCACCCGTGACGCGGTCGATGTAGATGACGCCAGTGGCCTTGCCGTTTTCGTCCATGGTGATCTCTCGCACCATGGCGTTGGGGAGGATGTCGAGATTACCCGTGGCTAGGGCAGGTGGGAGATGAACGGTGGTGGATTGGTAGTTGGCCTTGATCGAGCAACCGCGGCCACACTGCGTCGCCCAGAAACACGCGGCGCGATCACGCATAGCCTGCGCAAGGATGCGCTGAGCGGTGGGGTTCTGCGGGTGCAGTTTTGCGGGGATGCGCTCGGCATCTTGCTTCACGCTAAGGACGGCGCGGTGAATCGGGATAACAGGCAGGCCGAGTTTCTTCGCGCGTTTTTGCGCGAGGAGTTCACCCGCGCGGGCCTTGGGCGGAGGCAGTAGCACACCTTCGGGGGAATTGGGCGTGTTTTCGAGACCCTCGTTGGAGCCGTAGACACCGATGAGCATCTCGACTTTGTCGTAATACGGAGCGACATCTTCATAGCCGATGGGCCAGTCAAGGCCGAGGCCATCACGCGAGTAAGGTTTGAAATCGTAAGGTCCGTTACGCAGCGAAATGCGTCCCCAATGGTTAGTGCGACCTCCGAGCATCCGCGCGCGCCACCACCAAAATTGACGAGTAGGATCGCTCGAAGCACTCGTGTACGGCTCACCCGGCACCTGCCAACCGCCATCGACGGTGGCGTCGTGAAAACCGAAAGGCTTATCCACCGTGCTCGTGCCGGCGAGCGGCGCTTGGCCGTTGGTCTGAAACATCGCGGTTTCTTTAACCGGGTCGTAGTTGCGGCCAGCTTCTAGCATGAGGACTTTCACGCCCTCCATCGCGAGCGTGTAGGCCGTCTGGCCGCCGCCGGCCCCGGAACCGACGACGATCACATCATAAGTGGGCTGTGTCTTGCTGGCAGTGATGATGGGCATGGGAAAAGAAAGACGAACGAGGGAAAAAACAGTTGGGTGAAATCAAGAATTGGCCGTCGTTAGCACAACGTAAGGATCTTCGCGCAAAACGTGATTCTTGCGGCCGACGAGTATCTGCCACCACACACGGGCGTTAGCCGCGACCACGAGCGTTACGAGAAGAAGAAACGCGCCGGTAACGGCGGCATCGACCCGATTGTTTAAAAGCAAGGTCTGCCACATCTTCATCTCCGCCGGCGTGCCGCCCGCGGCGATCTTGGCCTCAAAACCACGAGCGATCGCCAGAAATCCAACCGGCGCTGGACTGAATATTTTCATAAGTCCGGCAGTCGAGGTTACTGCGAGCAACCAGCCCAAGGGCAAAAGCGTGACCCACGCATAGCGCGCTCGGCCCATCTTAAGTAACACCGTCGTGCCAAGCGCAAGCGCGACAACCGCCAGTAGTTGATTAGCCACGCCAAAGATCGGCCAGAGTGAATTGATGCCGCCGAGCGGATCCACCACGCCCTGATATAAAAACCAACCCCACGCGCCCACGAAGGCGACCGTCGCGATGAAATTACCGGCCGTAGATTTCGTCTCGCCGAGCGGCTTCCAAATGTAGCCCAGTAAATCCTGCACAATAAAACGCCCTACTCGCGTTCCAGCGTCGATCGCTGTCAAAATAAACAGCGCCTCAAACATGATCGCGAAGTGATACCACAGCGCGAGCGCGGCCTTGCTGCCAATGACCCCCGCAAACATGTGCGCCATACCCACGGCAAACGTCGGCGCACCTCCCGTGCGGCCCACCATCGTCTTCTCGCCCACGCTGGCCGCCAAATCGGCCATCTGCGTCGTCGTCACCGGAAAACCCAGCGCCGTTACTTTCGCCACAACGACTGCCGGTTCCCCTTTCATATTGATCGCGAAATATTCACCCGGAGCCATCGCGCACGCCGCAATGAGCGCCATGATACCAACACACATCTCGGTGATCATCGCACCGTAGCCAACAACTCGAATGTGGTTTTCACGCGCAAGAAGCTTAGAAGTCGTGCCCGAAGAAATGATTGAATGAAATCCCGAGAGCGCTGCGCAGGCGATGGTGATAAAGCAAAATGGAAATACCGGCCCTGCGAAAACCGGCCCCGTTCCGTCAATGAACTTGGTGAGCGCGGGCATCTGCAAGGTCGGGGCGAGCACCGCGATGGCGATACCGAGCGCAACGACCGTGCCTATTTTCATAAACGTGCTTAAATAATCCCGCGGCGCCAACAGCATCCAGACCGGCAACACCGAAGCGATCACCGCATACACCATAATACCCCAAGCCAACGTCGTACCATTGAGCGTAAGCCAGTACTCCAGACGCGTACCGGGCAGAAATTGACCGCCCCAAACTGCCACCAACAGCGCCACCAATCCGGCCGCACTGATCCAAATCAGCTTAGGCCCGTCGTGAGTGCCACGCATCGCTAGCCCCATCACCACGGCGATCGGCATCGTCGCCAAAATTGTAAATAAACCCCAAGGGCTCTCCGCCAGCGCGTTCACCACTACTAGAGCAAGTACGGCCAGTAAGATCACCATGATCCCTAAAATACTCACCAAGGCCACCAGCCCAGCAAACGGCCCGACTTCATCGCGCACCATTTGGCCGAGCGATTTCCCGCCGCGCCGCACCGAACAAAACATGATCATACTATCGTGTACCGCGCCGCCGAGGGTCGCGCCGATCAACATCCACAACATCCCCGGTAAATACCCAAACTGCGCCGCCAGCACCGGCCCAACCAACGGCCCCGGCCCCGCGATTGCCGCGAAATGATGCCCAAATACAACCCACTTGTTCGTCTTCACGTAATCCTTACCGTCACCCTTTGTCTCGGCCGGGGTCGCCCGCAGCTCATCCAGCGTGAACACCTTCGCCATCAACCACGCCGAGTGAAACCGATAAGAAATCGCGAACACACACAACGCCGCGACAACCATCCAGAGTGCACTCAAAGCCTCGCCGCGATGCCACGCCAACACCGCGATACACGCGGTACCGAGCGCGATCACTGCGCTCCAACCAATAACCGAGAAAATACGCCGCGTAGAAACATAATTCATAGTGCTACTCATGGGGAAAGGGGAACTTCGCGACGATGCCCGCCATCAGGCATTCGGCAAGCCTACGTCCTTAAATCTAACACACTTCAAACCTACCTGTTTCTAACCTGGTCTAACGTCTTTGAACCCAGACTTGCCCCACGCCTCCGCGCCGCCGAAGGTCGAGGCTCCCTCCCCTGCTTATCACCATGATGATCCACCCCGCCTCTATTCGCACCCGCTTCGCTCTTGCTAGTTTCGCCGCCATCGCCCTCATCGCCGCGGCTTTCGCCCAAACGCCCTCCGCTCCCGCAGCACCCAAAGAAAAAAACCCCGCTGCGACCCCCGCCGCTAAACCGCTCCCGCTCGCTTGGCACGACGTCACCACTTGGGGTGTAGAGGGCCGCGCCTTCGGCGAGCTCGAACGCAAACGCTGGTTCGATCGTTTCCCTGCTAGCGCCGACGGCCAAGTCTCCCCCGCCGTCTGGAACCTCAGCCGCGACAGCGCCGGCATGATGGTGCGCTTTAAAACCGACTCTTCCTACATCTGGGCTGATTACACGCTGTTTCGTGAACGTATCAACGGAGTCAATATGACCCCCATCGGCGCCAGTGGCCTCGATCTTTACGCCCGCGACGATGCCGGTAAGTGGCGCTGGGTCGGCGTCGCCCGCCCCGAGAAAAAAGAAGTCCGCGTCGAACTCGCCAACACCCTCAAACCTGGGCTCCGTGAATACGCCGTCTATCTGCCGCTCTACAATGGCGTCGAAAAACTCTCCCTCGGCGTCGCCCCTTCCGCCACGTTTGAGCCGCTCGCCCCGCGCACTGATAAACCCATCGTATTTTACGGCACCTCCATCACTCACGGCGCCAGCGCCTCTCGCCCCGGCATGGTCCACACCGCCATCCTTGGCCGCCGCTTCGACCGCTCCGTTATTAACCTCGGCTTCTCCGGCAACGGTCGCATGGACACCGCCGTTGGAGATCTCCTGATTAAAATCGACGCCGCCGTCTACGTGATCGATTGCCTGCCTAACATGGGCGCCGCCGCCGTCCGCGAAAAATGCGTCCCGCTCGTCAACCAGCTCCGGGCCGCCCGCCCCTCGACCCCGATCATTCTTGTCGAAGACCGCCGCTACACCAACTCGTGGATCCAACCCAAGCGCGACCAAGATCACTCTGACAACCACGCCGCGCTGAGTGAGGCTTACGAAAAACTTAAAGCCGCCGGCGTCAGCGGCCTGTTCTACATCGGCGGCGACGACTTGCTTGGCGCTGACGGCGAAGGCGCCACCGATGGTTCTCACCCCAACGACCTCGGCTTCGTTCGGCAGGCAGATGTGATGGAACCTATCCTTCGCGCGGCCCTCGCCGGTCGCTAAGGGCGCAGGGTTAGTGATTAAAAATCCTAACCTAAAAATATCCGTGCCGCCGTTTTACGGTCGCACGGATATTTTTTTGATCACGATTGGCTTGAGCGGGCGGCTCATGCCGCCGTCGGCGCCAAGTTGCGTCGGCGTCTTGGCGATCGCGTCCACGACGTCGAGCCCTTGGGTCACGCGCGCGAAAATCACGTACGCTGGCGGCAAGGGATAATCCGCATGCATGATGAAAAATTGGCTGCCGTTGGTGTTGGGCCCTGAGTTCGCCATGGCCACGACACCACGTTTGTAGCCGGCCTTGTAAAGCGATGAGTCCGGCTTGATCTCATCGTCAAATTTACCACCCCAAGCACTCATGCCGCCGCGGCCGGTACCCTCGGGGTCACCACCCTGTAACATGAAGCCCTTCACGATACGGTGAAACGTTACGCCCTCGTAGTAACCGTGCTCGGAGAGTAGGCGGAAATTTTCCACAGCCTTCGGCGCGTCGCCGGGCAAAAACTCGAGCTCGATCACGCCTTGATTAGTTTCCATCACCGCGTGCAACCCGCCCGAGCTCTTAGCCCCGGCAGGCACTTTAGGATTAGCGCCAGAAGGCCCGCAACCGGTCAGGCCCAAAAGCGCCGCGACCCAGAACAATGAAACTGTACGAATAAGAATCATAGACTCTATTCCTCGCGTGGCCTTCGGCGAGTCAAGCCGCCGAGCCGAGCGGGGCGCGGGCGGGATGACTTTTTCAATTAAACCACTGCGTCACCATCTGCCGCGCCTTCGCGTCGTTGGGTTTATCTTCGGCAATTAATTTGCCGTCAGGACCATAGACTTTAAAATGCGGAATCGAGCGCAGGCCGTATTGTTGAGCGACGGGCGATTTCCAATCGATGCCACGCGTTTCAGGCCGGTTAATATCCACGGCGACAACGGCGATATCGGCGCGTTTAGCGTGGAGTTTATCGAGCTCAGGCGCGATCGCTTCGCAGGGCGGACAATACTTGCTGGTGAAATCAAAAATGGTCGTCTTGCCCGGCACGAGGTAGTCGGCAAGGGTAACGGTCTGACCTTGGGCGATCCGGCGGGGTTTTACCCCCTTGGTGTGCGTGTCGGTGGCGGCGACTTCCGAGGCGCTAGCGAGGGCGGGGAGGAAAAGCGCTACGGCCACAGCTAGACTTTTCGTAAACGTGCGACGATTCATGGTGGTTTCTTCTGATAGTTTGGGGTTAAAGAGAGCGAAAAAACAGCGAAGGAAAATAACTTACGAAATTAGGCATTGAGTCAAATTTTCGCGCATTTTTTGGCCGCCTACAAAAGGGAAAGCCCACCCACACCAGAAAAAACCTATCCTATACGAGCGCGTTGCCCTATAAACGAACGCAACACCCCCAGCGCGCCTACGTGATACCTTCCTGAAAAATACACTCAAAAGTTGCACCTTACCCCCAGCCTACATTGTAGAGGCTGACATCTTACGTCCCGACACTATGCTCGTTTTCAAAATCTCACGACGCTCCCTCGCGCTGCTTTTCACCGCAGTGCTCGCGCCCAGCGTCGCCACCGCCCAATTTGCGCCCGACCCGGCCATCGCCCTTGACGAGATCACCGTCACCGCGACCCGCATCGCGCAGCCCGTCTCCGATGTGCCCGCGAGCGTTTCGGTCATCAGACTTAACGACTTACTCAACCCTGTCGCATCCCTTCGCGACCTCGCGCGCAACGAGCCCGGTGTCTCCGCTCCCGCCGCTTTTGGCGCCACCGGCAACGCCCCCCGCAATTTTCCCAGCACACGCTCCTTTAACATCCGTGGCCTCGACGGTAACCGCGTCTTGATCCAAGTCGACGGCGTGCGCCAGCCCGAGCAATTCACCTTCGGCAACGCCCAACTCATCGGCCGCGATTACTTTGAACCCTCCCTATACCGCACTGCGGAAATTTTGAAAGGCTCCGCCTCCGCGCTCTACGGTTCTGACGCCGTCGGCGGCGTATTGTCGTTTATCAGCCCGGCCCCCACCGCGCTCCTCGCCGACGCCAAGCGTAACATCCTCGCTGGCGCCTCCGCCACTTACGCCTCCGCCACCGATGAATGGACCGGTACCGCCAGCGCCGCTGGCCGCACCGGTCGCTTCGCCGCCGTTGCCACCGCCACCCACCGCGAAGGCCACCAAGCCGAGCCCAACGGCTCGTACCCAGCGGATCCCTCCGAGTTCAAAATCGACGCCGCGCTCTTCCGCGTAGATTACACGCCCGCCACCGGCCGCACGCTTTTTTTCACCGGCGAAACGTACACTAAAACCACCGACGCTTCTTTCCCAAGCCTGATCACCTCAACCTTCGCTGGTCAGACAGGTAGACAACGCATCACCCGCGACCGCGCCAGCCTAGGCTACGATTTCACAAGCGGGAGCGGTTATTTCCGCAACGTCCAGACGCGCCTCTCTTGGCAAGACGCCAAAGTCCGCGAGAGCTACGTCACCACTCAATCCATCCCCGCCGGCCCGCCCCCACCCGCCCCGCAAATCTACGTCCCACGCCTGCGCGTACGTGATTCCGATTTCCGCAACCGCGGCCTGTCCGGCTCCGTCCAAGTCGAGAGCGCCGCGCAGATCACCGGCCGCGCGCACCGCATCCTCTGGGGCCTCGACGGTTCCACCACGAAACAGACCCGCTACGAGGATTTTTCCCAATACGACGGCACCACGGGCGCGTTTCTCAACAAAATCTTCGTTGGCGAAAATTTTCCCCTCAAACGCATCCCCGACGGCGAGATCGCCCGCTACGCGTTCTTCGCGCAAGACGAGTTCAACCTCGACGCCGGCCAGCGCTGGATCGCCACCTGGGGCCTCCGTCTCGACCATTATAAACTCTCCGTCACCGACGACGCCCTTTACCAAAACCTCGCCAAAGGCACCCCGCCCGTCGGCTTCGATGAATGGTCCGTCGCCCCCAAACTCGGCCTGCTCTGGCACGTCAGCCCGCAAGAGACCTTCTTCGCCCGCTACCACCGAGGCTTCCGCAACCCCACCAACGAAGACCTCAACGGCTCCATTGTAAATCTCACCACTCCACCTGTATATTACCGCACCAAGCCCAACCCCGCGCTCAAAGCCGAAACCAGCGACAGCTACGACATCGGCATGCGCGCCCGCCGGCCCGGAGCGACCTACGTTTTCAGCGTCTTCTACAACGACTACGCCGATTTCATCGACACCTTCAGCCCGACGCGCGACCCGCAACTGCCCAGCTCGCCCACCGATCCCGTCGTCTACCAATCCAAAAACGTGAGCCGCGCCCGCATCTACGGCGCCGAAGCCACCGTCGAATTACCCCTCGGCCACTACGCCAAAACCCTCGACGGAACCACCTGGTCCAACTCCTACGCTTGGTCCCGCGGCGACAACCTCGAGGTCAACAAACCGCTCAACTCCATCGAGCCTCCAAAATGGGTGAGCGCACTCAGTTACTCCGCCAAAGACGCTTGGGGCCTGCGCCTCACCGCCACGACGCACGCCCGTCAAAACCGCGTAGATTCCTCCGCGATCCTCGCGCTCTGGGACGGCCGCCCGCCCGCGCCCGTGCAATTCGTACCCGCCGGTGTGACCCTCATCGACGTGACCGGCTACGTGAACTTCACCAAAACCCTCCGCCTGAGCGCCGGCCTCTATAATGTGACGGACCGCCAGTATTGGTATTGGCAAGACGTGCGCGAATTGAGCAGCACCCGCGCCGATCTCACGCGCTTCACCCAACCCGGCTTCAACAGCCGCGTGACGCTCACGTTGAGTTTCTAAAGCGCACGCTCCTTTAACCCAAACCGCCGATTCAGGTTCATGCCTGGCTCGGCGGTTTTCTTTTTTCGCGGATCGAAATTTATCCCTTTCAACTCCGCGCAAACATAAGCAAAAGTGCAAAATTTTGCTCATCCGCCGCACGTAAGGAAGCAAGGTAGCGGGCGCGGATTTCCCCAACACTAACCAGATTCGCACCAACGCCCCACGTCAGCGGGATACCAGAACGGGAGGCCACTAAGATATCAGCCATGAGGCGCGCATGGCGACCGTTACCA
>CANGCX010000041.1 GCA_947452315.1 Opitutia bacterium
AACAACTGCGGGAGCGTGACGGTCTCCGGGATTTTTTCGCGGAAGTGCGAAGCGACGGGGCCTTTTAACCCAGGATTGGTGAGCACGCCGGTGGCGTTGGGTCGGCGGCCGGTGAGGAACGAAGAGCGGCTCGGCGAGCAGAGCGGAAATTGACAATACGCGCGCTCAAAGCGGACGCCGCGGGCAGCGAGGCGGTCGATGTTGGGCGTGAGCATACCTGGGGCGCCGTAGCTGCCGAGGTCGCAGTTGAGGTCGTCGGCAATGAGGAATAGGACGTTGAGCTTGGGCAGCGTTGAGGTCGCTGCGGAGGCGAATAACGGCGCGAAGAAGACGAAGGCGGCGACGCGCGCGAGCGACGTCAGGGGGTAAATGACGGAACGGGGCATGGCCGCAGCGTGCGCACAACTGCCGCCGCGGCGAGGCGAAAGACGAGTGCGCCGCGCATGGGTTTAACGCAGTAACGGACTGCGGCCGGTCTGGGCGCAGTCCTCTAAGGTACGTAGGCCGTTGCCGCGGTATTCGGCGTAAGTGAACGCAGCGGTAAGGTGGTGTTGCGGGTCGTCGTAGATCGTCGTGAAGGAACCGCCGTAGAAATTTCGACCGCTGCCGGCGGTGCCGACGGTGAGCGTGACTTCGCCGTGGAGGCGGGGCTTATATGTGACCGTTTCGACGACGTTGTCGGCGACTTTGGCTTTCGCGGCGAGGGTGGCGACGACGGGCGTGGGGCGTTGGGTGACGGCTCGGGCGACGAAGGCATCGAGGGCTGTGCGCTCGAGGGGCATCAACCCGACGAGGCCGGCGGCGGCGACTTGGTCGGCGGTGCGGCGCGAGAGAAACGAGCGGGAGAAAGCGACGACGTCGCCTTGTCGCGCGACGGTGAGCTCACGGGCGACTTGGGAATCGAGCGCGGCAAGTTGCGCGGTGGAAAGGTGATGCAGGCCGGCAGCAGTACGATCGGCGGAAGCGAGTTGCGCGGCGAAGGACGATGTTTCCTCGGCGCGAGTCGGGGTGAGGAAAACTAAAAAGCTGGCCGCGAGGGCGAGCCCGATGCGAAAGAAACTGCGGAGGAACGACGACATGAAAAAGAAAGGGGGCGAGAAATACGGAGCGCGGGCAGGCTACGGCTTGGGCGCGATGATACGGCTGGATTTTATATTGTTGGTCGGATCTTGGTCATTGATGCCGATTGGCGCACTGAGAGTAGTTTTGTAGCTGAGGGCGCCGCGGGTGCTGAGGGTGGTTTTGTCGACGGGCACGGCGATAACGGTGCTGGCGCCGGCGGCGAGGGCGGGGACGCGGTAGTTGGCGGTGAGACCATCGGTGTCGATGTCGAGCGTGAGGCCGGAGAGAGCTTGGCCGCCGCGATTTTGAATGACGACCTCCATCTGGGCACGAGCGGAATCGTAGAAGTGGCTTGATACAGCGGCGTCGACACGCGTCGGATCGTTGCGGCCGAGGGCCCAGCCTAGGTTGAGGGTGCCGCGACCGTAGTCGGCATCGGGCCCGGGAGCGCCGGCGTCGTTGGTGGTGGCGGCGAGGATTTCCCAAGCTTGGGTAGCAGTGAGTGTGGGGTTGCAGGAGAGGACCGTGGCAAGTGCGCCAGCGACGAGCGGAGCGGCGGCGGAAGTGCCATCTACGTAGACGCGTTGTTGATTGATCCAAGCGGTTTGGACGCCGTAGCCGGGGGCGGAAATTTGGAGTTGGGGGCCGGAGTTGGAGAATGTGACCTGTTGACCGACGGCATCGACGGCGCCGACGGAGATGACACGGGCATCGGCGGCGGGCCAAGTGAGACGCGTGGCTTGATCGTTTCCGGCGGCGGCTACGATGAGCGCGCCGTGCGTGTCGGCATAGTCGATGGCAGCGAGCAGGACGTTGCTGGTGGCGTAGCCACCTAGGCTGATATTGATAATTTTGGCGCCGGCATCGACTGCGGCAAGGATGCCTTGGGCGACGGTAAAAATGTCACTGAGTCCATCGGCATTGGTGACGCGGATGCTAAGAAGCGTGGCGGCGGGGGCGACACCGGGGGCGTCGGGTGAGAGTCCGGCGGCGAGGGCGGCGACGGCGGTGCCGTGACCGGAGGCGTTGGTGCCGTCGGGGAGCTGGCCGGCACCGACATCGAGGGTGCGGACGCGGCCGTTGAAAGTGGGGTCAAGGGCGTTTACGCCACTGTCGAGTATGGCGATGGTGACGCCGTGGCCCCACGTGGTGCGGTCAGCGGTGGCGCCGATGGCGGCGAGTGTGGTGTTACGCAGCGGAATTAAGTCGAGGCCGACCCGGTCGGCGGTGGTGAGTTTATCGGGGATGCGCAGGTAATTATTGGCGGCAGCGTCGGCGTAATCGATCGTGTGGCTTAGGATGTCGTTTTGGATGTTGGCGATGCGTTCGTAGCGAATGCGGACCGTGTGAAGCGCGTCGAGTTGGGCGATGACGCTCAGGCCTTGGGCGGAAGCGCGGGCGAGGAAGCGCCGATAAGCTGCGTCGTCGCGGAACGTGAGGGTGGCTTCGTGGGGGCGGGCTTCGGGCGAGGCGAGCAGCGCGCGGAGGCCGGAGAAAAATAAATCGGCGGTGGCGGCGAGGGCTTCGTCGGGCGTGGCCACGACGGGCGCGGGACCGGGGGAGGATTTGACCGAGGGGGCGGGGCGGGGCGCGGGGCGCGACGGGCGCGCGGCGATGAGAATCGCTATCACGAGTCCGCCGGCGAGAAAGAGAGCCAGATAAATGCTGCGGAGGCGCATGGTGATAGGGGTGGGACGGGAACCGACGCCAGAAGTTTCACCGAATCATAGGGCCGGGGCGAGCGGCGAACGAGAGCGTTGTAAAATTTTAGCGGGATGCGGCGCGGTTGTTGGGAGCGGTCAGCTCTCGCACTTCAAGACGTATACGGCGCCTTTTTCGGAGCCGATGGCGAGCAGACGGTCGTCGGGGGACCAGATCAATTTCGTGGCGGCGTGGGGCATTTTAACGGTAGCGCGTAAGGGTTTGGCGCGCTCAGGGCTCCAGATTTGGACGACGCCGTCGAGGCTCGCGCTGGCGAGGAGGCTGTGAGTGTTTTGAAAAGCGACGGCGCAGACGGGCGCCTCGTGGGGCAACATGGCCGGTTCGCGGCCCTCGGGGCCGGCGCCGGCGCAGTCCCAGATGCAGGCGTCGCGGCCGCCACCCGTGGCGAGCCAGCGGGAGGCGTGATCGTAGGAGAGGTGTTTCACTTTCGACTCGTATCCGCTCATGTGAAGCTCGACGTCGGTTTCAGGAATCCAAAGGTGCACGCTCGGGTCTTGGTTACCGGATACGAGCCATTTGCTGTCGGGCGACCAGACTAGGGCGTGGATGCCGTTAGCGTAGGGAAAGGTTTTTTGGATGAGAAAATCGTCGGCATCCCAGAGTTGTACGCCGCCAAAGTGAGCGGCGGCGACGCAACCGGCGGCGGGTTGGGCGGCGAGGGCGGTGATAGATTTGTTGGCGTCGGCGAAGGTGTGGGCAACCGTGCCGTCAGCGCGCAGTGCGGTAAGTTTGCGGCCGGCGGCGGCGAAAAGTATGGTGCGGCTCCAAGCGAGATGTTCGACCCAAGCGGCGCCGAGAGCGGCGGTGGCAGTGTGCTGACCAGCGGCAGCGTCCCAGAATTTGACCGTGCCGTCTTGGCCGCCGGTAGCAAGCAGGGCGGAGGAGGCCGGTTGCCAAGCGAGGCAGTTGGTGCCCTCGGGGTGGCCGGGCAGTTCGTGGCGGCGGGCGCCATCGGTGGCAGCGAAGAGGGAAATAGGGCCAGCGGCGCTGGCGGCGGCGAGCAGGTGGCCGTCCGGTGACCACGCGAGGTCGATGGCGTAGTCGTCGAGGGTGGTGGCCCAGTGCTTGGTGAGTTGCATCGGTGTTAGGCTGAGGGCGGGGTGGAGTGGCCTGCAAGGCGTGAGTCTCGGGCGGAGTTTTTTTCGAGGTTGAGCTTGGCGAGGGCGGGGCGGTGTGTCTTCAATCTATTGTCAGTTTCACCTCACGTCTCTTCACCCCTGAATCCAACCTAGCCGGAGCGTCTGCGGACATCCGGTACAAATCTATCACGATGTCTCAACCCACCCAACTCAATCGTCGCGATTTCCTCACATTTTCAGCTATGGCTGCGGCCATGCTGGGCGTCTCTGGCTGCGCCAGTTTCCCGAAAGACGCGAACTCGCCGCGCAAGCCCCGTCCGATCGCGCCTGGAGCTAAAATCCGTGTCGCGCAGATCGGCTGCGGCGGCAAAGGCTTCTCGGATATCATGGCGCACCGCGATGAAGAAGTCGTGGCGTTGTGCGATATCGATTGGGAAGGCGCCACGCCGCGCGGCAACGCTAACGGCAACGAGCCGGTTAAGTTGTCCAACGTGAAGAAGCTCATCGCTGAATTCCCGAAGGCGAAACGTTATACCGATTTCCGGAAAATGCTTCTTGAGATGGATGAGCAGATTGACGCGGTCGGCATCGCGACGCCGGATCACATGCATTTTCTCCCCGCTTACATGGCGATCATGATGGGCAAGCACGTTTACGTGCAAAAACCCCTCACTCAAACGGTCGGTGAAGCCCGTGAGTTGCTCCGCCTGGCGCGTCTCAATGGCGTGTGCACGCAAATGGGTAATCAAGGTCACGCCGGCGAAGGTATTCGCCTCGTGCGCGAGTGGTTCCAAGCCGGCGTGCTCGGCGACGTGCGTGAAGTACAAATTTGGACCAACCGTTCTGCCACGTCGGCGGGTGTCGTCTGGCCCCAAGGCATGCAGGAATGGCCCGCAGCCGAGACACCTCCAGCGGGCTTTTCGCAGGACTTGTTCCTTGGTCGCGCCCAAGAACGCACCTTCAGCCGCGCGATCCATCCGTTCAAATGGCGCGGTTACCAAGACTACGGCTGCGGAGCCCTCGGCGACATGGCGTGCCATCTCATGGACGCCGCGTATTGGAACCTCAACCTCGGCGCGCCCACGAGCGTCGAGCTCAAGAAAATCACCGGCAAGAGCACGATCGCTTATCCAAAGTCAGCCGTCGTCGAATATCAGTTCCCTGCGCGCGGTAACCTCCCGCCCGTCAAACTTACTTGGTATGAAGGCGGCGAAAAACCTGAAAAACCAGCGCAGCTCGAAGAGTCGCGCCAGCTGGCCAAAGGCGGCCAGCTCATCATCGGCAGCAAGGGAACCGTTTACGACGGCAACGATTACTGCAACAGCCCGCGTTTTCTTCCCGAGTCCTTCCACAAAGAACTCGTTGAAGGCGGTAAACTCCCGCCCAAGACGCTACCCCGTGTGCCGGAAAATAATCCGCACAAAGAATGGACCTCCGCGATCCGGGCTAACAATCCTACGGCTGCTGGCTCTAACTTCGAATATTCGGTGCCGTTCACCGAGATGGTCTGCCTCGGCACGATGTCGATTCTCGTGGGCAAGAAGTTTACGTGGGACCCCGTCGCCATGAAGACCAGCCTGCCCGAAGCCGATAAATTGCTCTACCCGACCTACCGCCAAGGTTGGTCGATGCCCGATATTGCCGCCAAGATCGTCTGACTCAAAACTGAGTATTCATCCGGGTAACGACACCGGACCCGTTTCAGAGTTGCCGCCAAGCCTGGGATGAAAAATCCTCGGCTTGGCTTTTTTCTGCACCCCACAACCCCGTTTCGTTTCCTTCGTTCGCGGCACGAATTTTTTGTCCGCGCATTCTTTTTTTATCATGCTACCGCCAACCCTGCTTCGTACCGCCGTACTCCGTCGCTTATTCACCGGCTCCGCTTTCCTGCTCCTCGCGCCGCTGCTCGCCGCACAAATCGCCACGCCACAGACGCCCGCGGCAAAGACGGCCGCGGGAAAAAAACAACCCGTACCCGAGGCCGTCTCAACCGCCGCCGAACCCGTCACCCCGCCAACGGCCGCCGAGTTGGTCACCCTCTCGCCCTTCGTCGTCGAGACCGACACCGATAAAGGCTACCAATCCGCCTCCACGCTCGCTGGCACGCGCTTGCGCACCGAGCTTCGCGACGTCGGCGCCGCTATCAGCGTCGTCAACGCCCAGTTCCTCGCCGACACCGGCTCGACCAACACCAAAGACATCCTTGTCTACACGACCGGCACCGAAGCCTCTGGCATCGGCGGCAATTACTCCGGCGTGAGCACCGGTAACAATTTCTCCAACGCCGAGGCCAACCTCCAAAGCCCCAACGTCTCCACGCGCGTCCGTGGTCTCAGCGGCGCCGATCTCACGCGCGATTTTTTCCCGACCGACATTGGCCTCGATTCCTACAACACTGAACGCGTCGACATCTCGCGCGGCGCCAACGCCATCCTCTTCGGCCTCGGCAGTCCTGCGGGCATCATCAACAACCAACTTAAAGTCCCTAACCTCCGCAAAAACGGCATCACGTTTCAGCAGACTTACAGTCGCTACGATTCGCACCGCGAGGTGCTCGATGTGAATCAGTCGATCATCAAAGACCGCCTCGGCATCCGCATCATCGGCCTCAACGACGATAAAAAATTCCGCCAAAAACCCGCCTTCGAAGACGACCGCCGGCTCTACGCCGCGCTGCGCTGGGAGCCCCGATTATTCCGCGATGGTTTTACGCAGCTCAATGTAAGCTACGAAAACGGCGACATCTCCGCCAATCGCCCGCGGCCCACACCGCCGCAAGACGGACTCTCGGTTTGGTTCAACGTCTTGAACAAAGTCGCGATCGACGCCAGCCAGCCCACAACCGTCACGAATAATCCGCTCCTCGCCGCGCATCTCGGCTCTGCGGGACGTTGGTTTGGACAAGTTGGTGGAGTGTTCACGGATCCTAACTCAGCCGTGATGGGCGGCGCCGGCACGCCCGCGTTCATGCTTAGCCGCGGCGGTAATCCGTTCACCCAATGGTTCGGCGTGGGCAACTACACCACGCAAGGCAACAACCCGCTATTTTTCCTCAACCAACAATTCGCGCCCGCTGGCCAAGCCTACGCCGGCCTCTGGAAATACCAGGAAATCCGCGACCCGGCGGTTTTCGATTTCTACAACACGCTCCTCGACGGCCCGAACAAGCGCGAAGCCGCGGATTTCAACGCCTTCAACGCGAGCTTCCGCCAGACGTTTTTCAAAGACGCGCTCGGCTTCGAGGTCGCCTACGACGAACAAAAACAAAACAAGGCCAACACCAGCATCATCGGTTTCGACGCAGCGACGATTCACGTCGATATGCAGAGCAAGCTCGTCAACGGCGCCACCAACCCCAATTTCGGTCGGCCCTATTTTGCCTCGGATTCCATCGGTAACAATTTCACTGAAAACCGCCGCAAAGCTTTTCGCGCGACCACATACGCCACGCTCGATCTCACGCAAAAATCCGGACTCATCCGTCACTTCGGTAAACACACCGTCACTGGTGTTTATAGTGATCTCGAGAGCTCCAGTTTTTTCCGCAGCTACCAAGGCTACTCGTACACGACCGATCTCAACGTCTACGCCAATAACCCCACGGCGCTGACCTATCCCGATTACGCCGCGATCCATTACCTAGGGCCGTCGATGGCTAACCGTACCTCTGCTGCTGGTGCCGGCATCCAAGGACTCACTGCGCCGCACGTCCCGCAGACCACCGGCACCGCGTTGCTTTTTGATAACCGTACCAATGTTTGGGTGCCTAATGCCCCGGTCACGGTCATCGGCCCCGATAGCGGCCTTGATAAACTTTACTCTAATGCCTCACGCTCGCTCAACAAAACCAAGAGTTACTCCGCAATCTGGCAGAGTTATTTTTTAAACCGCAAACTCGTCGGACTCGTCGGTTGGCGGCAGGATGAATTCTCGCTGTACGACCCTAGTGCGCCGGTCCGCGTCGCGGCGACCAATCAAGTCGATCCTTACGCCGCCTCTTGGGTCTATCCCTCCTCTCCCAATATTTATGCTAAAGACCAGACGGTAAGTTGGAGCGTCGTCGGTCACTCCCCTGATTTCATCAAAAAGCGTCTTCCTCTCGGTATGGACGTAAGCCTCTCTTACAACGAATCGGAAAACTTTCGTCCCTCGTCCACAGTTGCTGATGTTTACGGCCGGCCCTTCAGCCCGCCTGCTGGTTCAACCAAAGATGCTGGCCTGACGCTTTCGTTTGCTGATCAGAAATTCGTTCTCCGCGTTGTTAAGTATAAAACCACGCAGGCCAACGACGTCAGTACTTTCTATAACACTTTCTGGCCCGGCAACGATGTTACGCGCGCCATGAACGGCCTGCGTGGCTCCAACACTAGTGAGGTGCTTATTAACAAATGGTTCGGCTTCACGCCTAGTGACCCACGCTATCTTCCTCTGCGCGCCTCGCTCACCAATCCCGCCCAAGCCAGCAACGCCAATCCTGCGCTTACCGCCGCTGAGACGACGGCGCGTAACTTATGGTTCACTCAACGTACTGCCGCCGAGTGGCTTCGCCCTGTCGATCCTATGCTCGTTAGTTCTTGGGCCTTCACCCAAGCCGCCGGTGGTGGCAATTGGAGCGCCACGCGCCCGCCGAATGTCGGCAATATTTCTGATACCACATCCGAAGGTTGGGAAATGGAAGGCACCTACAACCCCACACGTAACTGGCGCATCACCTTCAACGCCGCGATGCAGGAGGCTAAGCGGGTCAATTACGGTGCAGACTTCGCTGACTTCGTAGCAAAAAATCTCCCGCTGTGGACTGATGGCGATGGCGTCGCGGCCACCAGCATCCGCGCCCAAGAAGGGTTCGAGGACATTCCATATTTTAACAGCGTGACGGGCACGCGTTTTGGCGGTGCGGCCATTAATGATATGTACATTCCTTATCTCAATGCCGTCGCTGCCAACGGTTCGGCCGTGCAAGAACTCCGCAAATGGCGCTTCAACGCCGTCTCGAATTATGACTTCGTTTCCGGCCTGCTCAAGGGCTTCAGCATCGGTGGAGCCGCGCGCTGGCAAGACCGCGTAGCCATCGGCTACGGCGTGAAGAAAAACGCCATCGGCGTGTGGGTATCCGACGTGAATCAACCGTTCTATGGTAGCGAACAGCTCAATTGCGATGCTTGGCTTCGCTACGCTCGCAAGTTCCGCAACGGCAAACTCGGCTGGTCTATACAACTCAACATCCGTGACGTCTTCGGTGACGACGATCTCATCGCTGTTACCGCCCAACCCAACGGCCAAGTTGCCTCCGCGCGCATCCCGCAACCCAAGCAGTGGTCGCTTACTAATACATTCACTTTTTAACAGCATCTGCGATTTGATGATTTTATAGCCAAGGCGTCCGCATTCCGGACGCCTTTTTTGCGATCACTCGACCGGCATCTTTCTCGGTGCCGTTGCGTCTTTCCTAATTGCTTAACCACGCTTTGCTTTTTCGTAATTTTTTTAGACTTTAATTATATCCCCGAGCTCGTGCTGTTACCCCGTTACAGTCCCCGGTTAGTTTTCGCCTTTCGTGCTGCGCTCTTCGCGCTGTTAGTTTGGCCGAGCTTTTCGCGCGGCGCGGAGCCATTGATGGAGTTTTTCACTAAAGAAATTCAACCAGTCCTCAATGAATATTGCTACGGCTGCCACGGCGGTGGTATCGCTAAAGGCGGCGTCACGCTTGATGAATTTACCAACGCCAAAGATCTCAAAGATCACGCTTTGTGGCAGCGCGCCCTGCGCAACGTCCGCGCCGGTATTATGCCGCCCGTTGATGAGCCGCACCTCCCGCCTGAGCAAGCCGCCAAGCTCGCACAGTGGATCAAGCATCAGGTCTTCGCGCTTGATCCTGTGCAGCCGGATCCTGGCCGCGTCACGTTACGCCGACTTAATCGTGTCGAGTACCGCAACACCGTCCGTGATCTCACGGGTGTCGAGGTGGACACGAAACTCGAATTTCCTGCCGACGATTCTGGCCATGGTTTCGACAACATCGGCGATGTGCTGACGGTGTCGCCGCTCCTGCTAGAGCGTTACTTAGACATGGCACAGACGATTGTTACCTCCGTCGTGCCTATGAGTCCCCGCGTCGTAGCCGAAGCGGCCATTCCGGGCCAGAAATTTAGCGCGACGCCTGCGAGTGCGCGTCCGTCATTGGTGACAGAGCGTTCGCGGATAAACTCAGCGACTGCGCCAATTGATTTGTCATATTATGAAACCACACAGGTTTCTGCAAAACATCGGGTGTCGCACGCGGGAGATTATCAAATTGTTTTCGATTTACGCGCCGTCGAGCGCTATGTCGAAAACGAGTTCGATCTAAACCAATGCCAACTTACGCTTAAGGCCGACGGTGAAACCTTACTTGAGCGCGAGTTGGGCCGTGAGGGCAGCAAGCCCCTGGAGTTCGGCTTTGATCGCACGTGGACGGCCGGTGAACATGAGCTGAGTGTTGAATTGCGCCCACTTGGCGAAGCGCGGCCCCAGGTCCGCCAATTACGACTGCGTCTTAACGCTTTGGTCGTGCGTGGGCCCATGGCGAAAGAGCACTGGGTTGCGCCTAAAGGCTACGAACGATTTTTCCCGCACCCGGCTCCGTCCGATCTTGTCGGTCGACGTACTTATGCCGCGGAAATCTTGGAGAAATTTGCTACGCGTGCGTTTCGCCGTCCTGTGGACGCGCCGACTGTGGCCCGCCTTGTAGCGCTGGCTGAACGGATTTTTACAGAAAAAAACAGCACCTTCGAAGCTGGCATCGCCCAAGCAATGGTCGCCGTACTGGCATCGCCGCGCTTTATTTTCCGCGAGGAGGATGTGGAACCACCGCGCGCGGGTCAGTTGTATCCTCTTATCGATGAGTACGCCTTGGCCTCGCGACTCTCGTATTTTTTCTGGTCTACGATGCCCGATGAGGAACTTTTTCGTCTCGCCGCCAGCCAGCGCCTACGCGCCGAGTTGCCGACTCAGATCACACGCCTCTTGGGGAGCCCTCGAGCTTCGGAGTTGGTAAAAAATTTCACGGGTCAATGGCTTCAGGCTCGAGACATTTCCACAATTGGCATAGATGCCCCTGCGATTTTTCTCCGCGAACATCCGCCTTCGCCTGGGTTCAACAGAGCACGAGCCACCATCCGGCGTATTTCTGAAATTCCCGATGTGCAACGTACTGCTAAAGACGTCGCTGCGCTCGAGGCGGCGCGCAAGATCCGCGCCGAAGTTACCGGAAAAACTGGTCCGCAACTCACCGGTAGCCTCCGCACCGCGATGCAGGAAGAGACCGAAATGCTTTTTGCGCACGTGCTCGCTGATGATCGTCCGCTCACCGAGCTGATTGATAATCACTACACGTTTCTTAACGAGGAACTCGCCAAGCACTACGGAATTTCTGGTGTGACCGGCCGCGCGATGCGTAAGGTTACGCTTCCGCCTGAAAGCCCGCGCGGTGGAGTTTTGACGCAAGGAACTGTGCTCGCCGTTACCTCAAATCCTACCCGCACCTCACCTGTGAAACGGGGCGTCTTTATTCTCGACGCCATACTGGGTACGCCACCCGCTCCGCCGCCGCCTAATATCCCGGCGCTCGAAGATGCCGCCAGTCCAGAGAAACTCCACCAGATGACTCTGCGCGAAAACATGGCTCTGCACGCCACGAATCCACTTTGTGCTTCGTGTCATAGTCGCATGGACCCGCTTGGGCTCGCGCTGGAAAACTTTAACGCCCTCGGCCAGTGGCGCACCACCGAGATGAATCTCCCTATTGAGCCCGCCGGCCAATTGATCACGGGAGAAAAATTTACCGATATCCGCGGCTTGAAACGCATCCTCGCCACCGACCGACGGCAGGACTTTTATCGTTGCGTGAGCGAAAAACTATTCACCTATGCGCTCGGTCGTGGAGTAGACTATTCCGACACTGAAACCATTGATCAACTCGTCACGCAACTTGAAGCCTCGGGCGGTCGTCCTTCTGTATTAATCCGCGGCATCATTGCTTCAGCGCCTTTTCAGCAACGTCGTCGCGCTACGCCGAGCGAAGCTGTAGCCGTTTATAGCTCTGTTCCTACCCTTACTTCGACCCCATGAAACCTGCCGCTCCCGCTGCTTTCACTGCTGAGCAACACCTCGCCGCGATGAACCGCCGCCATTTTTTGCGTGGTCTTGGTGCCTGCATCGCGTTGCCTTCGCTTGCCTCACTCGTGCCGACTCGGGCTCTCGCCGCAGCGCCCGCCACCAAGGCACTCGCTACGACCGCGACGGGTGCACCTTTGCGAACGGCGTTTGTTTATTTCCCGAATGGCGCCATTCCTGCCAGTTGGTGGCCCGAGGGTAGTGGTACGAATTTTAATTTTGGTTCTACTCTCCAACCGCTCACGCCACTGCGTCACCAATTGCAGATCGTAAGCGGTCTTGATCACGCGAACGCCAGGGCCGGTAATGACGGTGGAGGCGACCATGCGCGCGGCAATGGCGTGTTTCTTACCGGCGTTCGCCTCAATAAGAGCGCAACCGATATCCGCGCCGGCATTTCGATCGATCAGACGATCGCTAATCAAATCGGCCATCTTACTCGTTTTCCGTCGCTTGAGCTCACCTGCGACACCGATCGGCGCGCTGGCAATTGCGACTCCGGATATGCGTGCGCTTACCAATACAACCTATCGTGGCGCTCCGCGACCACACCGATGCCACCTGAGTCTAATCCGCGCCTGCTCTTTGAGCGTATGTTTGGCTCCGGTTCGCACGGCACTCGTGCTGAAAACGCGCGTCTTCGCATGGAAGCGCGTCGCTCCGTCCTGGATTTCGTCAACGAGGATACACGCCGCATGCAAAGTCGGCTCGACCCGCGAGACCGCGAAAAACTCGATCAATATCTCACCGGTATTCGCGAAGTGGAAATCCGTATCCAGAAAGCCGAACGCTTTGGGGCCAATGTTGATCCCGACCTCGCCACGCCCGCTGGAATTCCACGCAGTCACAGTGAACACGTGCGTCTAATGTACGACTTGCTCGCGCTCGCCTTCAAGACGGACTCTACGCGTGTCGCCACCTTCGCGCTCGCGCACGACGGCGATAACCGATCTTTCAGTGAAATCGGTGTCGCCGAGGGGCACCACGATTTATCTCATCATCAAGGAAATCAGGAACGCATTGCAAAAATTGCCCGTATTGACCGTTGGTATTCCGAGCAATTTGCGCGTTTCCTTCAAGACCTTGAGTCTACTCGTGACGTAGATGGAAACTCAGTGTTGCATAATACCCGCATCGTCTACGGTAGCGGAAACGCAGACGCCAATCGCCACTCGCATGACAATTTGCCTGTAATTCTCGCCGGCGGCGGTGGTGGCCAGCTGAACCCAGGTCGTTATGTGCGCCACGGTTCGAAGCCTATGACGAATCTTTATCTCAGTCTCGCCGATCAAGCCGGTGTGACGGGTTTAGAGCGTTTCGGCGATTCGACGGGTCGATTAGCGAATATCTAAATTGAGCAGATACTTAGGCTAAATCTGGCGTGCTTTTAACGAGCCTCAACTTCTACCCGTAGTTCTTAGGCCAGACACGCCTTGAAAGCTTCTGTGAGGGCGGCGCGGTCGAGATTTTTTCCAATGAAGACGAGGGTGTTGCTGCGCGCTTCGCCGGATTTCCATTCGCGATCGAACTTAGCGTCGAAGAGCATGTGCACGCCTTGGAAAACAAGGCGTTTGTTAGACCCTTTGACGGCAAGGACGCCCTTCATGCGGTAGATGTCACCGCCCTTAACGCGGAGAAGTTCGCTAATCCACTCGTTGAGTTTTTTACCGTCGAGATCGCCGGGGTTGCTGATGCCGACGGATGTAACGGCTTCGTTGTGAGTGTGGGCGGCATGAAAATCCTGCTGCCAGCAGGGCTTCACGGTCTCGCCCATGACGTGGATGTGGAGCGGGTGTTCGCCGCAAGATTCGAAGACCAGGTAGAAACCGGGCTCTTTGATTTTGAGTACGAACTTGCCGTTGCTCTCGGTAAGCAGGAGGCGTTGGAGCGTAGCTCCAGGGACCAGGGCGTCGCCTTCTTTGAGGCGGGACTCCCAATCAGCAAAAACGTGGACGGCAGCGTCACGCGCAGTGGCTATGGCAGCCTGGGCGGCAGTGCTAGTGTAGTCTCCGTTGACGGGTAATTTCACGGGCATGACGACGATATCGAGTTCGTTCTCGTTACCGTGGTGGTGATGTTCATGGTCGCACTTGCCGTGGTCGTGGTCACAGTGCGAGTGATCGTGGCTGTCGTGATCATGCTCGTGGTGGCCAATGATGAATTCGTGGGACCCGACGGGCAGTGCGTAAGCGCCGGCCCATTCGAATGGATATTCCGGTTGGAGGAACTTTGGGTCGACTTCAACGGCGCGGTCGAGGTTGAAGCCACCGATATTGAGGACGCGGTCGAGCGGGACGTCGGCGTTTTGGGCGCGATGGATTTTGGCGACAGCGTTGATGGTACGAATGCGGGCTTCGAGCGGTTCGAGTTCCGCGGCTGCGATGAGGTCAGTTTTGTTGAGGATAATGACGTCGGCGAAGGCGAGTTGCTTCACGGATTCATCGTCGGTGCCGAGGTGTTGAAGGATGTGCTTGGCGTCGACGACAGTTACGATGGCGTCGAGGCGGAAGTTCGCCTTCATCTCGTCGTCGGTGAAAAACGTTTGGGCTACGGGGCCGGGGTTAGCGAGGCCAGTGGTTTCGATTAGGATACCGTCAAGGGGTTCCTTGCGCTTCATGAGTCGGCCGAGGATGCGGATGAGATCGCCGCGCACGGTGCAGCAGATGCAGCCATTGTTCATCTCAAAGAGCTCCTCGTCTGACTGAATGACGAGTTGATTGTCCACGCCTACTTCTCCGAATTCGTTTTCGATTACGGCGAGTTTTTTACCGTGTTGCTCGGTGAGTATGCGGTTGAGGAGCGTGGTTTTGCCGGCGCCGAGGAAGCCGGTGAGAACGGTGACTGGAATGGACATGAAATGAAGAGAAGTTGAGCTTGGCGAAAGGAAGCCTGCGAGCAACGCCGGAGCGCAGGTGGCAGCTTATTTCTCGAGATGGAATTCTACCTTCTCGAATTTGATCCCCTTGATCTCGAGGGTGAAGATGCCGGAGAAGTTGACGGTGGTTTTGAGCCAGTCTGCTTGAATTTCGAACTGAGAGGTGTCGCCGACGGTCTCTCCAGTGGAGAGATTGGCGACGGCTTGTAGGGTCAGCGGCGTGAATTTGCCGCTCGGCATCGCGATGAGCTCGAGCGTCTGACTTTTGATGCGGACAAAGTTCTCAGCGTGGCCGTCTAGGATCCAGGCGGTTAGTTTGCCGGTGGATGCGTCGCGGAGCAGTTCTAGATTGTATGCGTGTTCGCCGATTTCAATGAGGGTTCCACCGTGCGGGGCGGTGTGAACGTGTTGATGCTCGGCGAGGTGATCGTGTCCGGCGTGGTCGTCTTTTTTGCCGCAGGCGGCGAGGGTGCAAAGGATGAGGACACCGAGGGTGGGGCGAATTAAGGTTAGCATAAACTGAGACTTTAAAGATTTAGGTGCAAATGGCCAGAAGGCTGAGCTTTTTTTAGATAAAAAGCTGTGTGGATTAAGTGCTGGGCAGAAGGCTGACGACGTCGAGATCGTAGTCAGTGTGGAACAGCGCTATCGGTACGCCATCTACATTTGGTGGCATGGTTGCCAAGCACACAGAAAACTTAGAAAATTACGCGCCGACAATACAGAGCGCGCGGCGTTTATCGTTTTTCTTTTTCGAACCAAGCGTAGAGGACCGGAAGTACTACGAGGGTGAGCAATGTAGAGCTGAGAATGCCGCCGATCACCACGGTCGCAAGCGGGCGTTGCACTTCAGCGCCCGCGCCAGTTGCGAGAGCCATGGGCACGAAGCCTAGGCTCGCTACGGCCGCCGTCATGAGGACAGGCCGTAAACGTGTGAGTGCTCCCTCGATAACAGCTTCGCCCAGCGTGCGGCCGTCTTCGCGCAATTGGTTGAAATAGGTGAGCAGTACGACGCCGTTGAGCACAGCGACACCGGTGAGAGCGATGAAGCCTACAGCCGCGGTAATGCTAAACGGCATGTTGCGAATCCAGAGTGCGGCGATGCCTCCAGTGACCGCGAGCGGGATGCCCGAATATACGAGAAACGCCTGCCGCAACGAGCCGAAGGCGAGGAAGATCAACACAAAGATGAGCGCGAGCGCTGAAGGCACGACAACGGCTAGCCGCGCACGAGCCTCTTGTAAGTTTTGAAACTGGCCGCCGAATTCGACGACGTAGCCCTCGGGGAGTTTCAGCTCTGCAGCGATGGTTTTTTCGACGCGGTGTACATACCCCTCGATGTCACGAGTGCTGAGGTTGACCATCAGTGCGGCGCGGCGTTGGCCGCCGTCGCGCTGGATGGGTTCGACCGTTTGCAGTGTGAAAAAATCAACCGTGTTACCGAGGGGCAACAGGCCGTAGTCGCCAACACGAAGCGGAAGTTTTTTGATCTCGGTGTCGTCGGCGCGCAGCGCTTCTGGCATACGGACGACGATATCGTGGCGGCGGTTGCCTTCGACGATGCTGCCCACGATTTCGCCGGCGAGAGCGGCCTGTACCGCGTGATTGACCTCGGCGGCCTGGAGATTGTAGCGGCGAAGCATCTCGCGTTTTACGCTCAACTGAAGTTGGGGTGTTCGACCATCTGTCTCGTATTCGACTTGGGCGACACCGTCAGTTTTTTCGAGTATGGCTTTGACCTGTTTGGCGAGCGGTTCGAGCACGTCGTAATCGGAACCGAATATTTTTACGGCGAGTTCAGCCTTCGTGCCTTCGAGCATTTCGTTAAAACGCATTTCGATGGGCTGGGCGAAGAGCAGGTCGTAGTCGGGATTAATTTTTTTCAACGCAGCTTCAACTTGAACACAAAGCTCAGCTTTGGTCGTCGGGCGCCCGGCAGTTTTGGGCCATGCGGTGAGAGGTTGGTAGAAGAGATAAACATCACTTTCATTAGCCGGCATCGGATCGGAGGCGATGGCGCTGGTGCCAATACGGGAGAAAATGCGGGTTATTTCGGGGAACTCCGCGAGAAGGCGGTTTTCAACCTCTATGTCGGTTCGGAGTGATTCCTCAAGGCTCATGCCGACGGGTTTGTAGAGCATGGCGGTGATGGATCCTTCATCGAGTTTAGGAACAAATTCGGCGCCGAGGTGAGTGAACAGCCAAAGCGAGCCGAAGAAAAGTGCGATGGCGCCGGTAGCCACTAGCCAGCGGAGGCGAAGAGCGCCGTTAAGGACGGGCGTGTAGAGGCGTTTGGCGAAGCGGATGAGTAAGTTATCTACCTCCGAGACATTACCGCGTAGCATCCAAGCGCAGAGTGCGGGCATGAGTGTCAGCGAGAGGACGAGCGCACCGCCGAGCGCGAGCATCACGGTGAGTGCCATTGGGTGAAACATTTTGCCCTCTATACCGGTGAGGGCGAGGATCGGCAGGTAAACTACGGCGATGATGAGCACGCCAAAAAACATCGGGCTACCGACTTGTTTGCTGGCTGTGAGCACGGTGTGAGCGCGTTCCTCGGCCGTGAGTAGGCGGCCAAGCTTGTGCTGACGTTGACCGAGTTGGCGCACGATGTTCTCCACGATTACAACTGCACCGTCGATGATGAGCCCGAAGTCCACGGCACCAAGACTCATCAAGTTGCCGGAAATGCCCCAGTAACGCATGCCAGTGATTGCGAAGAGAAACGAGAGCGGGATGGCGCAGGCGACGATGAGCGCGGCGCGCCAGTTGCCGAGGAGTAGAAGAAGCACGACGACGACCAGTATCGCGCCTTCGACGAGATTTTTTTCGACTGTACCAATGGTACGGTCGATGAGTAGCGAGCGGTCGTATTGGGTTTGTATTTCCACGCCGTCGGGAAGTTTGACCTGAATCTCGGCGAGGCGGGCTTTGACGCGGAGGGAGACTTCGCGGCTATTTTCGCCGGCGAGCATCATGACAGTGCCGATCACGGTTTCGTGGCCATCGAGCGTGGCGGCACCGGTACGGAATTTGGTGCCGAGTTTTACTTCGGCGACGTCTTTGAGGAGGAGGGGTTGGGCGCCCGCCCCGAATTTAAGCGGTAGGTTCGCGATGTCGTCGACCGTCTGCACGCGACTGACGGCGCGGATGGTGAACTGTTGACCGTTGCGGTTAATGATCCCGCCGCCGGCGTTTTCGACGTTTTGTGCGACGAGGGCGGCGAGTTCGCTGAAAGTGAGGTTGCGCTCGATGAGGGCCTCGGGCTTCGGCTGAATCACGTATTGTTTTTGGTAGCCGCCGGTGCCGTTGATTTCGGCGATGCCCGGTACGGTGCGGAGAAGCGGCTTGATGACGTATTCCTCGAGCTCGCTCAAAGCGATGAGTTGTTCGAGTTCGGTTGCGGGTTTGGCTTTGGCGTCGGCGCGGTAGTTGACGCTGTAATACAAAATTTCCCCGAGACCGGTGCTGATCGGGGCGAGTTTGGGGAGTACGCCTTTGGGCAGGAGTTCGAGGGCACCTTGGAGGCGTTCGGCGACTAACTGACGCGCGCGAAAGATGTCGGTGTGGTCTTTGAACTGGAGGGTGATCTGCGAGAGACCAAATTTGGTGATCGAGCGCATTTCTTCGACGCCGGGCAGGCCGGAGAGTTCGAGCTCCAGAGGTTGGGTGACGAGTTTCTCGGATTCCTCGGCGGCGAGGGCGGGGACCTCGGTATTGATCTGCACTTGGATGCCTGTGATGTCGGGCACGGCATCCACCGGGAGATGCAGCGCGGACCAAAGGCCGACGGCGAGAAGTAAGGCGGTGCCGAGGAGGACGACCGCGCGTTGGCGCAAGGCGAACTCGAGGATGCGATCGATCATGGCGCGGAGGCCGCGGGGGCGACGGTGACGGCGTTGAAATCGAGGCCGGTGAGTTGGCGGAGCTTGAGGCCGGCGGCGAGGGCTTCGGCTTGGGTGTCGAGCAAGGCCTCGATGGCGTCGAGGTAACTTGATTGGAGTTCGACGTAGGTCGCGATGGGCACGGCGCCGAGGCGGTAGTGGCGGTCGGCGAGGCTGGCGGCATCGCGGAATTTTTGGGCGGTGTCGGGCGACCAGCGGCGGATCACGGCGACATGGGTGGCGAAGGCGTGGGCGGTGGCGAGGACCTCGCGCTCGAGGTCGCGTTGGGCGACGAGGGCGGCGATCTCGGCCTGCCGGCGGCGGGCCTCGGCGTTATCGATGGTGGCGCGGCTGCGGCCAGTGACTGGAATGGGTAGGGAAAGGCCGAGGCCGACCGTGGATTCGT
>CANGCX010000042.1 GCA_947452315.1 Opitutia bacterium
GAGCGTCGCCGACACGACGGGCGAATTGCGCCGACTCACTCAGGTGGCGGATTTGGTTTTTGTCGGGAAAAGCCTCCCGCCGCACACGGAAGGGCAGACGCCGCTCGAGGCGGCGGCGTTGGGGCGGGCGATTGTGCTCGGCTCGGGGATGAGCAACTTTCGCGTGATTGCCCATGAACTCATCGAGGCCGGTGCGGCGGTGCGGGTCGATTCGGTGGAGGAATTGGTGTCGACGGCGCTAGGCGTGTTAACCGAGTCAGGCCGGCGAGAGCAACTCGCGCAGGCCGCGGCGGCTTGGCATGCGCGCAATGCCGGCGCGGTGGCGCGCACCCTCGCGATTATCCAAGCGGAGCTCGCGCGTCGTCCCGCCGCTTAGGCGCGGACGCTCGGGTGGTGCCGCCATTGATAAACGCCGTAAGCGACAGCCGCGACCCCGGTGCCAGTGGCCGGGATGAAAAGGGTAGCGTAGGCGTATGTTTCAAAAAATACGCACCGACGATGCCGCCGCAGAGAAATCCGCTGATGATGATCAAACAGAGGCTGAGCCGGCGGGTGTTGACGGGGAGTCCGCGCAGGCGGTGGCCGATGAAAATACCTAAATCGGTAAACATGCCGGAGACGTGCGTGGTGCGCACCACCGAGCCGCTGTAAGTGGTGGCCATGGCGTTTTGCAGCCCGCAAGCGCAGGAGGCGAAATAGTCGCCGAGGTGGCTTTGATGGTTGAGCAGCGGAACCGCGAGGGCGAGGAGCGTAGATTCGAGCGCGAGGGCGAGGCCGTAGCTGTGTCCGAGTTTGAGGATCGAGTCTTGAATGATGAATCCACTAAGAGCAGTGCCGGCGACGAAGGAAACGATCACGGCCAGCAAGTGCAGTGCGTGGGCGCCTCGGGAGGTACCGAGCGCGGCGCCGAGGAGCGAGGTCGTGCCCGTGAGATGTGTGATGGCTTGATGCTCGAAGCCGAGCAGGCCCACGACGTTCACGATGCCCGCAAAAAAAGCCAGCGCCCAAGCCCCCGTCCAAACCCACCGCGGGAGTTGGTTGATCATGCCCACAACGATATGCGGGCCGGTAGATTTCGCGACTTGTTTTTACTCAGGCGGGGATGAGTTCGGATTCCGACGCTTCTTCGCTGGGGAGCGGGAAGTCGCGCAAGAAGTCATTGTAATGGATTAATTCAAAGCGTCCGTCGTGGTGTTCGACGATGGCGGTGAGCGACTCAACCCAGTCGCCGCTGTTGAGGTAATGGATGTCGCCGAGCATTTTATCGGCCGCGGTGTGGATGTGGCCGCACATGACACCGAGGCAGTCGCGTGATTTGGCCAGCGCGGTGATGTGTTCCTCGAAATTGGAAACGTGGTTCACGGCGGATTTCACACGTGCTTTGATGGCTTTACTAAGCGACCAATATTCGAGACCTCGCCAAGCTCGCCATATGTTGTACGCACGGTTGATTTTGAGTAGTGCCCGATAGCCCCAGTCGCCTAGGTGGGCTAGCCAAACGAAATTTTTCGTCACGGTGTCAAAGACGTCGCCATGTAGTACTAGGTATCTGCCTCGCGGACCCTCATGGATGTGTTCTTCGACAATTTTGAGATTTTCGAAATCAAGCGGTAAAAACTGAGTAAGTATGTCGTCGTGATTGCCGCGTAGGTAAACGACCTGAGTGTCTTTCTTTTCGAGTTTCTTCAGTACGATGCGAATGAAGCGCGTGTGGGCCTTGGTCCAACTGCCGCCGCGCTGGAGTTGCCAGCCGTCGATGATGTCGCCGTTTAAAATGAGTTTTTCGCAACGAACGTGGCGAAGAAAATGATTCACTTCGGCGGCTTTGCTTTCGCTGGTTCCGAGGTGGACGTCAGATAGGATAACGGTGCGGACGCGGAGCTTATTCATGGCAATTGAAGAGCGAAACCGGAGGGGGCGTGATCCTCGACGCAGGCCTGAGCACGGGATGTCAGTGGCACGATGAGCTGAAGGCTTTGTGGGTGCACTCGGACCTCGAGTCGGGCGCCAGTCGCGTGTGTTTCCCCGTCGGTGTGAACGATACCGGGGGCGGGGCGTTCAATAAGAAAACGGGAGCCGCGAAAGCGTCGGACGGAAGGGCTGTGATCGAGGTTTCCGAGGAAAAGTCGGGCGCCTAGCCCCACTGCACCGATTAAACTTACGGGTCGTATAGCGATCAGATCGAGTTGGCCATCGTCTACGCGAGCGCCTGGAGCAATGAAGGCGCGGTTGCCGTATTGGTCGGAGTTGGCGATGGCGAGTAGCATGATATCGGTGGTTTCAGTGTGGCCGCCGAGGGTGATGCGGCACCTCTCGCTTCGACGTTGGCGGAACGCGGTCCAGGCGGTGCGCGCGTACGTTGGCAGACCTCGCGTGGTGAGTCGGTTGAAGCGCTCACTCACATCGGCATCGAGTCCGAAGCCCATAGCATTAAAAAAAGGGCGTCCGTTGACGGATCCCGTATCGATGGCGGCGATGCGGCCAGTATCTTGCACGGCGAGGTGCAAGGCTGCGAGCGGTGCGAGGGGTAATCCGAGGTGAAGGGCGAGCCCGTTGCCCGAGCCGCAGGGAATGAGCGCAAGCGCGGCAGGCGTGTCGATCAGCGCTTGGGCGACCTCGTTCATGGTGCCATCACCGCCAATGGCCACAATACGTTGGCAACCGGCCTGCACGCCTTCACGGGCGAGTACAGTGGCGTGACCGGGTCCCTGCGTCGGGTAAAGTTCGGCATCGATCGCTTGGCTGCGAATAAAGTCGCGCAACAACGGCAAGAGCCGGGCGCTGCGCGCATGCCGGCCAGAGACGGGGTTGAGGATGAAACGTATTTTCATGGCAACGGGGCAAACGTAGGGGTGGTAGTTTTTTCGTTGGGAGTTCTGGCTGCGATGAGATGCCGGGCGATTGCGTTAGCCGCGTCGTTGCGTACGATGGGGGCCAGTGCGTTGCGCCATTGCAGCCAGACTGCGCCGCGATCGCTAAAGGCTTTGCGCAGGGTTTGAATCACTGCGGTGGGGGTCGTCGCCAAGGCGCCGGCGCCGGTGCGCCGGAGAAGCTCATAGTTGCCTTCCTCTTGGCCGGGGACGATCTGGTTTACGATCATCGGGCAACGTGCTGCGATAGCCTCTTGGGTGGTGGCGCCGCCGGCTTTGCTGATGACGACATGATGCGTCATGAGCAAATGCGGGATTTGGTCGGTCCAGCCTAAGATATGAGCCGGCAGAGCGCGTCCAGCGGAAAGCCGCGTGAGCTCGTTTTGGAGCGCAGCGTCTCGGCCCACGGCGATAGTGATTTCCCAATCCGTTTCAGCCAGTAGCAAGCGGGCGGTCTCGGCGGCGTGATTAGTTCCGGAGTTGATGATGTAAAGAATCCGCGGAGCGGAGCCTGAACTCGCGAGGTCGGGGGGCGCGAGACGGCTGGCGTAATCGCTAAAAAATGCGGGGACAGGGAATCCAGTGATGTGGAGATCTTCAGGATCAATTCCAGCCGCACGCATGACAGCTGCTGAGTCTGGATTTGGGACAAACCAGCCGGCGGCGCCGGCCCGCCACCACAGCGAGTTAATGCTAATTGAATCTGTGACTACGTTAAAATGCGGTGGGAGGCTTTGCCCTTCATTCTGCAGACGTGCGATCAAGAACGCGTAAACCGGATACGTGCTGCAAATGACGGCGGGTTTTTCTTCGGCAAGTATACGAGCGAGTAGGCGGCGTTCGCGGCCGAGGAGCCAAAAACAGCGAGGCACTAAATTGGAACGATCGATCCAAGCGTAGAGGCTACTCCAGAGTCGCGGGGCACCGTTGATGGTCGCGATGTATGCGCGGCGACTGATTTGATTGAATCGTGGGCGCGACAAGGCGAATAGATCGACTACCCGCGCGGTCCCAGGCCCGTAATTCGTGTCGCAAGCCGCTGCGAGAGCTCGGGCGGCGGCGTTGTGACCTTCGCCGTATCCGGCGGTTAATATTAGAATCTGAGCGGGCATTAAGGGATTACGGGGTAGATTTGGAGAGCGGCTTAGCGGCGTGAGTTTCAGCTATAACGGCGGCAAGATCGGCTTCGAAGCTGGCGATGACCGATGACCACGATTGCGGCTCGACGCTCGCGCGTGCTCCGTGACGAAGGTGCTGGCGAAGGTTGGCGTCGCAGGCGAGTTGGACAGCGGCCGCAATGAGGGCGGCGGGCTGATCGCAGGGAACACTAAGTCCGTTTTCGCCGTGCCGGATAAATTTTAAAGCCGCGGCGTAGTTGAAACCGGCGACCGCGAGTCCGCTGGCCATGGCCTCGGTCAGGACATTGCCAAAGGTCTCAGTGAGGCTGGCATGCACGTAGATATCGGCAGAAGCGTAGTAACGGCCGATTTCCTCGCGGGAGAAAAAGCCTGCAAACATGCATTCCGGGTGTTCGCGCACGAGCCGAGCTTTGAGCGGACCGTCGCCGGCAAGTACGAAGCGGCAACGAGGATTAGCGGCGCGCATGGCGTCAAAAGCGCGGAAAACGAGTTCGTAGTTTTTTTCGGCGGCCATGCGGCCTACGTGGAGCACAACCGGCGTGTCGTCCTCCGCCCCCCAGCTCGCGCGAAGTTCGCGCGAGCGGCGTGAGGGATCGAATTGGCGGGTATCGACGCCGCGCGAGAGAACGGCAAGATTGCGAAAACCGTACGTAGCGAGTTCGGCACACAGTTCGGGAGTGGGGGCGAAAGTGCGTTGCGTGCGGTTGTGCACGTAGCGCAGCCAAGCCAGCGTCAGTCGGTGAAAAGCACCGTAACCGTATGAGCGTGTGTATGTATGGAAGTTGGTGTGGAAACTTGAGCTGACGGGTAGGCCTAGCTCTCGTGCGGCGGTGACTGCAGTCGCGCCGAGTGGCCCCTCCGTGGCTACGTGCACCAGATCTGGGGGATCTTCGCGCCAAAGTTTTCGCAGCGTCCGACCGGCGGGTAGACCAAGCCTAAGCAGGGGGTAACCTGGAATCGGCAAGCCGGGCAAACTCATCACGCGGTAGGAAACTTCGCCTTCAGGCTGAGGAAGATCGTCGCGGCGGGGTCTGTATATGGTGAGGTCGTGGCCTCGGCCCGAGAGCTCGCGCGCGATCACCCCAAACGTCATCGCCACGCCGTTGACCTCCGGAGGAAACGTTTCGGTGACGAGGGCGAGTTTCACGTAGTTGTGTTAAATGTGACGCGTGAGAGGGTAGTGGACTACTTGTACATTTAATCGTCGTGCATGGCGAATTCATGGCGTTTACGTTACGATTTAGCGAAAGTCGCTATGCTCACTTTGATCGTAATTCGTAGTTGCAGAGTGTGCGGATAATTCTAGTTTCGATTCTTTCACGCGAATGCAGTCTCACGGCCCGAAGCGCGTCTACACACCGCACTCCCTCGAGTTTTGGTTTGGAAAACTCGAAAATGACTGGTCCGAGCGATTCAGCTCCACCCAGCTGGAGTTGGGTCGGCAAATCTATCGGGACGGACAAGTGCGTGAATTGGAGCTGACTGATCGTGATGCGATCGTGCATCGCCGCATTGATAAAAAAGATGAATACGCCGTAATTGAATGGAGTGCGGACAGTTTTTCGGTGCGTTCTTCGACGACAGATTTAGAAGTAGCACATGCCTTGGCGGTGGCCGGTTTGCACGAAATTGAGGAACTCGTAGCCGACGAGATTTCTCCGTTGCCCGAGGATTTACCGCGAGCCTCCTCAAGTGATGCCTCTCGCGGGGCCTCAGTTGGTGGCGCGACTGCGCCCGTTGCGACGACGGGATTTGTCCGACCCGGCACACAACACGTGTCGTCCTCATCAAGCCCACATGCTTTTGCGCCTGGTAATGGCCACCCGCCGGCGCGTCCTCATGTGGTCCCGGCGGCTCGGTTAAACAGCCCTTCACGGCCGTTGTTGCTCGTATTTAAAACGCGCACCGTGGGTTTACAATTTCAGGCATTCTGGGTAGAAGCGGATAAAAAAACTCGTCATCCAGCTCTTGGCCCGGATGCGCATGCGAGCGGTACAAACCATGCGTCTTCAGGCGAACGCGCCAAGCTTATCGGACTAGCCGCTTATGCGCGTAAAGCTCACTTTCATTATCAACATGACACCGGCGCTTATCTATTGGAGTCGTTGGTTGAGATCCCAAATTTTCTAAAGACCACACTCGCTCCGTGGCGGCGGATGTTTGCGATCGAGCTGGATGACAAGGCGGCCAATCTTATTAAAGGTACGCGCGCGATCGATATTGAGGCGGTTGCGGAACGCGCCAACGGCACCTCGGGCGCAGGCGAACACGCCGCGCTTAACCTGCGTTGGATCTTCCGCGCCGGCGAACGCATGCTGACCGACAGCGAGGTGAATTCGCTGCTCAAGCGCGGCGGCCAGCCAGTGATTATACCTAGTCTAGGTATCGTCTCGTTGCCGGCTGATCGGTGGGACTCGTATCAAGCTTGGCAGAAAAACATCGCCGAGACGCAAGGTGCGCATCCCGTAGCTGAAGGTGGTGGTGTCTCGCCGTATTTGGTTTTTTCATTGTTTAACGACGCCAAATTAAAACTTAGTCTTTCACCCGAGATGGAGGCTTGGCGGCACAAAGTTTTAGCGCCGCCGGAAACGACGCCTGAGTTGCCTGAGTTGCTGCGGCCGTATCAACGGCGAGGCGTTGAGTGGATGCACCACTTGTGTGAAGTCGGCTGTCACGGTTTGCTAGCTGACGAGATGGGTTTGGGTAAGACTCTTCAAGTGCTCGCCTTGCTCGCAACCCGGCGTGTGCCTGATCGCGCCAGTTTGATCGTGTGCCCAGCGAGCGTGGTGCCGGTTTGGCGCGAGGAAATCGCAAAATTTTTCCCGGCGTTGACCGTCGATGTGTTAAAGAGCGGTCACGATTTTGCCAATCAACCAGCAGCGGCGGTGTGGATCGCGAGTTACACGCAATTGCGTAAACATCGCGCGTTGTTGCCGACGCTGGAGTTTGGTTACACCGTCTTGGATGAGGGGCAGTTCATTAAAAACCCCGATGCCAAGATCACACAGACGTGTTTTGCGGTGCGCTCACGTCATCGGATTGTATTGACCGGTACGCCCCTTGAAAATCGTCAGCTCGATTTGTGGAGTATTTTTCGTTTTCTGCTCCCTGGCTTGTTAGGTTCACGCGCAGCTTTTGAAGCGTCGTTGGTAGCGGATCGGGAGGGCACGCTTGGTCGATTACGCGCGCAATTGGCTCCGTTTATTCTGCGGCGCACTAAAAACGAAGTCGCCAAGGAGCTCCCGCAAAAAGTTGAAATGGATCTTATTTGCCCACTCACCGCGGTGCAACGGACCGAATACGCGCGCATCTGCTCCGAGGGACTTGATCGCTTAGGTGATGATGTCGGATCGGCAATGCGGGAAAAATCGTTTGGCTTCCTCGCTTTGCTCACGCGCCTCCGGCAGACATGCTGTGACCCGGATATGTTGCCATGGATGGAAGCGCCCCTGACCGACTCGGGTAAAATTAACTTGTTGGTCGAAAAATTGGCCGAGATCGTTGGTAGCGGTCACAAGGTGGTCATCTTCTCGCAATTTGTTATGTTGCTGGATCGGGTGCGCCAAGCGTTGAGCGCACAGTTTCCAGATTTGCCTCGCTATGAGTTAACGGGCATGACGCTCGACCGTCTCAAGCCCGTGCAGCAATTTCAAGGTGCGCAAGGCGCAGCTGCGATGTTGGTTTCACTCAAAGCGGCCGGTACCGGAATCACACTGCACGCCGCAGACTATGTTTTCTTGCTCGATCCTTGGTGGAATCCTGCCGTCGAAGCGCAGGCTGTCGATCGTGTACACCGTATCGGGCAGACTAATACGGTTTTCGTCTATCGCATGGTGACGGCCGGCACAATTGAGGAACGCATCCAAGCCCTGAAGGCTTCTAAGCGCGATCTGTTCGACAAGCTCATCGGTGGATTGGGCGGAGATTTCGATCTAAGCCAGCATTTTACTTCTTTGAAGAGTTTAGTGGCTTTGACCGCTCACGCAGAACAGGAGCAGGACCAGCCCTACACGCTGGACTAAATGTGGTGATACGTTTGATCACAGTCCTAGAAAAATTTAGCGCTAAAAAATTCATAACCCACGCTTGTTTCAGTGTCCGACATCCGCACGCTCTTATTACTTGAACTCTCCGATTGAACTAATCGCCTCGCCGGATGCCGTTGTGACCGATCTGCGGGTTAACTCCGGTGAAGAAGCGATCCGGGCGCTTCACCAGCGTCTTCGGGCTGCGACTCCCGAGGTGCGCGATGCGGACCTATTCATGCGAGATTTGCTCGAGCGTGCTGCCCTTTCATCGGTTTGTATCGCCGATGATGTGGCCTTACCGCACGCACGTACGACTGCAGTTGGCCGCATTGTTTTGGCTGTTGCGCGAACGGCTGGGGCCGTAGCTTTCGATGCGGAGCATCCGCGCGTGCGCTTGGTGTTTTTGATTGGCACGCCCAAGGCGGCGGTGAGCGAATATTTGCAAACGGTGGCGGCGTTGTCGCGCATGTTGAAAAATGCAACCACGCGAGCGGCGTTGCTCGGCGCGCCGACTGAGGCAGAATTCCGGGCGGTATTGGCGCGGGCGCAGCAGCGATGAACGTCGTCACTGATCCGGCGAAGCTTCTGCTAGAGCGGATGCTACGTTTATTGCGTTGGCGAGTATGGGTGCAGGAAAAACTTCAGCCCACCGAGTGGCAAATCACGTTGTTGTGGGCCGGGTTTGCGGGATTTCTTGGCGCATTGAGTTCGCTCGTGTTTCAAGGTTTGGCCGAAGGGGCGCACCGTTTGTTAACCGGTTCCAATGAAGGTGTCGTCGAATCGATGAAGCAGTTGCCGTGGTGGGCGGTGTTAGCTTTGCCGGCGGTGGGCGGTTTGCTCGCGGGTGTTATCCTCATGCTCGGTAAGCATCTGACCAAGGGGCAAAGTTCGACCGATTACATGGAGGCAATTTCTATCGGTTCGGGGCACGTGCCGATTCGAGCGAGCTTGTTGAAAAGCACGGCAGCGCTCTTTTCCATTGGCTCGGGTGGCTCAATCGGGCGGGAAGGTCCAATGGTGCAACTGGCCGCGGTGATGGCTTCGTTTATTGGTCGTTGGCGGCAATTTACCCCGCCGCAATTGCGCCTAATGGTGGCTTGTGGCGCTGCGGCCGGCATCGCTTCTGCTTACAATGCACCGATCGCCGGATCGTTTTTCGTCGCCGAAATTATTCTCGGTACGATCGCCATGGAGAGCTTGGGGCCGCTAGCGGTCTCGGCCGTTGTGGCAGCGATGACGGTCCGCGTGCTTACGAGTGAGGCCCAGCTTTATAAGGTGCCGGAATTTCGTTTGAGTTCGCCCCTTGAGATGCCGGCCTACATCGCGCTTGGGGTAATCGCCGGAGTGTTGGCGCCATGGTTTTTGCGTTCGTTAAAGCGGGCTGAAGAGATTTTCATCGCTACAAAGTTGCCGCTGGTGGCGCGCATGACACTTGGCGGATTGATCGTGGGAGCATTGGCAATTCAGGTGCCCGAAGTGTGCGGGAACGGTTACTCGGTGGTCGTCACCATTCTCAAAGGTCATGTGTTGTGGACGACCCTGCTGCTTTTTGTTGCGTGTAAGTGGCTCGCCACAGCCTCATCGTTTGGCTCAGGTGCCCCAGGCGGTGTGTTTACGCCTTCGTTGTTCATGGGGGCAGGAGCGGGATTTCTGTTTGGGCAAGCTGTGCACACCATCTGGCCGAGTGGGGCGGTGGATCCGCGGGCGTTCGCCTTGGTTGGAATGGGTGCTTTTCTCTCAGCGGTGAGTCACGCGCCGGTGATGGCTGTGATTATGCTTTTCGAGATGACATTGAGCTACGATATCATCCTGCCGTTGATGTTATGCAGCGTTGTTGCTTATTACACCGCGAAGGGGCTCGAAGGACGTTCGCTTTATAGTGAGGTTTTGAAAAAGAAGGCGGCAGAGGTTTCTGGCGATGCGGGGTTTGGTCGCGGTCAGGTGGCCGAGTTGATGAAGAGCAAACCTCCTACTTTAAGTCGCAACGCCCACTTTGCTGAGATTGCGCGGATGTTTCTGGCGACGCGGGTGAATAACCTGTACGTAACCGACACGCAGGAGCGGTTTCTCGGCGCGGTATCGCTGCACGACATAAAACCCTACCTTGGTGAACCGGAGTTAGCGGAACTGGTGATCGCTAACGACATTTTGCGAGAAGAGTTTCCGCGCGTGGGGCCCGAATCCACGTTGAGTGATGCACTTGGGCGCTTTTTGAATTTTGAAGCAGAGCGTCTGCCGGTAGTAGATTCCAGCGGCAAATTACTCGGAAGTTTATCAAAGGGCGATTTGTTGCTCGCCTTGGTCGAGATGCGTAAAAAACCCCTCGTTGTTTGAGGTGCGGCTAATCACTAGCCACGACCGCCGAGGCCGCGCAGATAAAGCTCTTCGACCTTCTGGCGCGCCCAAGGTGTTTTACGCAAAAATTTTAGGCTAGAAGTGATGCTTGGGTCGTAGTTGAAGCATCGCACGTCGATGCGGCGGCCCAGTTCCTCCCAACCATGCCGGGCCACGAGCTCGGTAAGCAGCGCTTCTAGGGTGACGCCGTGCAGTGGGTCGTTGGATGGCGGGCGGGATTCGTTCATGCGGTGGCGTGCTGTTGTAGCAGGGACAAAGGCACGACTTCGAGCGAGCGGAAATGTGTGGATGCGAGCGCCACTGGCGCCGCCACGCCGGCCTCCAGCGCCTCCTGCCAGCGTGCGGCGCATACGCACCAACGGTCACCGGGTTGCAGCCCGGGGAAATCATACTCTAAACGCGGGGTGGACAGGTCGTTGCCCGCTGCGCGGCTGTAGGCTAAAAAAGCTGCGGTGACTTCCACGCACACGGTATGGCAACCCTGATCTTCCGCGCACGTGTCGCACTGGCCATTTCGAAAAAATCCCGTCAGGGGATTAACCGAGCAAGGTTTGAGCGGACCACCGAGAACGTTGAGCGAGGGCTGAGGATGCACAGAATTAATCGTGATGGGGTAGCCACCATGTGCAAGACTGCGGCGCGGTTGCCGTCTCGACAAGATCACGCCGTGCGCCACTCTACACGCATGTCTTCCATCTACGAAACTCTCCGTGCCGACATCATTGTTGCCATGAAAGCCCGCGACAGCGTCACCACGACCGCGTTGCGTACCGCCGATGCCGCGATCAAGCGTGCGGCTATGGACGGAAATAAAGAAATCGATAATGTGCTCTCGCTCGCGACTTTGCGTAAGGCAGTCAAAAACCTTACCGACGCCAATCTAGAGTTCGCCAAAGGCGGTCGCGCCGACCTGGTCGCCACCAACGAAATCGAGATCAAGATTCTCCAGAAATATCTCCCCGCTGGTCTCGACGCCGCTAAGCTCGATACTCTAATCGCCGAAGCCATTTCAAGCACGGGGGCGACGACGAAAAAAGAAATGGGTAAAGTTATCGGTGCGCTCAAAGCGCATCCTGATGCTGCCCTCATCGACTTCGGCGCTGTTAGTAAACTCGTCCAGTCGAAATTGCTCTAAGTCCAGTCACTAAAATTAAAACGGCGCCACCGGCTTTGATCCGGGGCGCCGTTTTTTATGTCATCGGCCGAGGTTGTTAGACCTTCTTTTTTCGGCCGGTCTTGGCCTCGATATTCAAGTAGGTTTTGTTAAGCATCTGGCTTTCGTACAGTTCGAGGAGGCGGACGCCTTCGCGTGGTTTTACAATATCCTTCTTCGTGGCGAGATCGATCTGCGCCTTCATCTTGCGACAGAGCTCTTCCTGTTGATATTGGACTCCTTCGAGCACGTCGGCGATGCGACTACCGCTCAACGCCTCTTCGATGTAGAAGCCGTTAGGTTCATCGTCCTCAAGGAAGACGTGGACCTCGTTGACGCGACCGAAGAGGTTGTGGAGGTCGCCCATGATATCCTGATAGGCGCCGGTTAGAAATACGCCGAGGTAGTAGGGCTTCCCGTTAAGCGGGTGCAGCGTGATGTAATCCTTGGTGTCCTGCAGATCGATGAAGCTGCTTATCTTGCCATCAGAGTCGCAAGTGATGTCGGCGAGGATGGCGTTGACCGTGGGCTTTTCGTTGAGGCGATGGAGTGGGGCGACTGGGAAGAGTTGCTTGAGCGCCCAGTGATCGAGGAGCGATTGGAATACCGAGAAATTGCAGACATATTGATCGGCTAGGAGCTTGTTGAGATCGTGGAGCTCCTCGGGCTGATAGCCCGCTTTCTGGCCTTCTTTAGCGATCTGTTCGCAAATTTGCCAAAAGAGGGATTCGGCGGCGGCACGGTTTTCGAGGTCGAGGTAACCGAGATTAAAGAGCGAGAGGGCCTCTTCTTTTTTCTGGGTGGCGTCGTGGAAACGCTCAAGGCGTCCGAGCTTGGTCTTGTTTTTCAACATGACCTCAAGGTCTTCGACGACTTTGTTTTTAACCTTGGGCTGGTGCTGCTGGCCGAGAGATTCGCGTTTGTTGATGCGCTCAAAGACTTCGACGACCAAGAGTGAGTGCGGGGCCACAATGGCGCGGCCGGATTCGCTCACGATATCGGGTACCGCGACGCGCGAGGCGGTGCAAATCTCGCGGATGTTGAATACGACGTCGCGGGCGTATTCTTCCATCGAGTAATTCATCGAGCTCTCGAAGTTCGTACGCGAACCGTCGTAGTCGACCCCTAGACCACCGCCGACATCGAGGTAACCCATCGGGAAGCCCATTTTCGCCAGTTGGCAGTAGAAGCGCGTGGCCTCTATGACCGCGTTCTTGATCGTGATGATGTTGGGTACCTGGGAGCCAATATGAAAATGGACGAGCCGCAGACACGATTCGAGTTTGGCTTCGCGGAGCTTTTCGCAGGCAAAGAGAATTTCTGCCGTATTAAGACCGAACTTGGCATTGTCGCCGGTGGACATGGCCCATTTGCCTTCGCCGCGCGTCTGGAGTTTGGCGCGGAAACCGATCATGGGCTTAACTCCTACCTCTTCGGAGATTTTTATGATGTCGTCGATTTCAGAGAGTTGCTCGACAACGAGGATGATTTTTTTGCCGAGCTTGCGAGCGAGGAGCGCAAGTCGGATATAGTCGTGGTCCTTGTAACCGTTGCAGATAATAAGGCGGTTGGCGCCTTCATGCATCGCAATCGCGATCATTAGCTCGGGCTTGGAACCGGCTTCGAGGCCATAATTAAAATCTTTGCCGGCCGCTACGATTTCGTCGACCACCTCGCGTAGTTGGTTGACCTTAATCGGGAACACTCCGCGGTAGCTACCTTTGTAGCCCTCTTGCTTGATGGCTTTATTGAAGACGCCATTGAGCTGGGCGACGCGATGGCGCAAGAGATCTTGAAAGCGGATCACCAGCGGGGCTTTCAGGCCCATGCCGACGGCTTCGTTAATGACGTCGAGCGCACGGATGCCTCGACCGTCAGCGAGCGGCTGGACGTTCAGGAAGCCGGCGTCATCGACAGAGAGGTGGCCGGAGCCCCAGCGCTTGAACCCATAGAGTTCTTCGGACTTGGCGGCGGACCAGGAGGAGGCGGATTTACTTTTCAATGCGGATCGGGAGGAGGTGATAGGGCTTGCTTTTGCAGTCTTAGAATTGATTTCCTATACGTTTCTTTTTTCAAAATCCGCAACACGCAATGACGAATATGCATTCCTTCACCTCTTCCTTCATCCAGTTCGCTCAAACCGCAGCCCCCGGCCAAGGTCCCGGAGCGGCCGGCCCCTGGTGGCAGATGCTGCTTTTTTACGGCCTCATCGCTGGTGGATTTTATTTTCTCTTTATCGCGCCCCAGCGCAAAAAACAGAAGGAGCATGAGAAGATGCTCGCTTCGTTACAATCTGGCGACGAAGTCCTCACCAACGGCGGCATCTACGGCGTCGTCACCAATGTGAAAGAGGATCGTTTCATCGTGCGCATCGCCGATAACACCAAGATCGAAGTCGCCAAGGGCTTCATCTCTGCGGTCACCAAGAAGAGCGGCACCGAGGAAACTAAGTAACCGTCGCAACTTCGCTTCGCCCGCATTTAGACTGCGCTCGTTGCGCGTTCCTGCGGCTCTGCGCCCGTCCCTAAACCCCAAAAAATTTAAACCAATACGACCATGCTCAAACGCAACCTCTGGAAAATCGTCCTATCCGTTCTCATCGCGGCTTGGGCGGTTGCCGAACTGATCCCGCTCAAGGATGTACCCTTCGCCGTCTACGCGAAAGAACACGCCACGGCTAAATCCGCCGACTTCAACAAGCTGCTTGATGATGCCGCCGCGCGCAAGAAGTCCGGCGCTGCACCCAGTGAGTTCGTTGCTCTTAAGCAGATCGGTCTCGAGCGTAAGCTCGATCTCTCGGTCTATTTCCCCGACATCCGCCTCGAAGACTCACTCAAGAACATCGGTAAGCGTAATGAGATCCTTCTCAACGAACTCCTCCGCCGTTCCAAGGGCCGTCTCCAGCTCGGTCTCGACCTCAAGGGCGGCGTCGCCTTTACCCTTGAAGTTGACGAAAAAGCCGCCGGCAAAGATGCCGACAACACTCGCCAGGAAAAACTTAACAAGGCGATCGAGATCATTGGCGCCCGTATCAACGCTTTCGGCGTCGCTGAACCTCTGATCCGCCCAATCGGTAACAACCGTATCGAAGTACAGCTCCCTGGTGTTAATACGAAGGACAACCCCGAGGTCGTCGAGAACGTCAAGAAGCCCGCGCAACTCTCGTTCCGCATCGTTAACGCCTCTCAGTTCCCGAACCCCGCGGCTCCCACTGATATCCCCGCCGGTTATGAAGTTCTCTCCCTAGACTACGAAGGTCGCGGTGGCCAGAGCACCACCGAAGAGATGTTCGTGAAGCGCATTCCAGAAATGACCGGAGAGATGATATCTAGCTCCTTTGCCCGCCCTGACCTCTACGGCAAACCTGAGGTTATCCTCCAATTCACCAACGAAGGCAAAAAACGTTTCGCTGAAGTCACCCGCACGATCGCCCAGTCTGGCCAACAAGCCGGTCGTCTCGGCCGCCTCGCAATCGTGCTCGACGGTAAACTTTACTCCGCGCCCACCGTTAAAGAAGAGATCAACAGCGACTCTGCTGTCATCTCGGGTAACTTCACCGACCGCGAAGCAATCAATCTCTCGAACGTCCTCAATAACCCTCTCGATCTGCCTTTGATCGTCAAAGAGCAATACGAAGTTGGGCCTTCGCTCGCACAAGACGCGATCGATAGCGGAGTTAAAGCCGCCGTTATTGGCACACTCCTTGTCGCCGCGTTCATGATCACTTACTACCGCGTCGGTGGCGTCATTGCCGTTCTCACGCTGGCGGTTAACATCGGTATTATCCTCGGAGTCATGGCCAGCCTTGGAGCCACCATGACGCTGCCCGGTCTCGCCGGTATCGTGCTCACGATCGGTATGGCCGTGGATGCCAATATTCTTGTTTTCGAGCGCATGCGCGAAGAACTCACCCTAGGCAAGGGCCTCAAGAGCGCCCTTGTCGCTGGTTACGACAAGGCCTTCACGACCATCGTAGATGCCCACGTCACCCAGCTCGCCATCTGTGCGATTATGATCTGGCTCGGCACCGGTCCTATCAAGGGCTTCGGCGTCACCCTAGCTATCGGCGTGTTCTCCACCATGTTCTCCGTGCTTGTGACCAGCCATCTCATCATGGAATGGCTCATCGAAAATGACATCGTGAAGAAATTTCCAATGATGCACCTCCTCCACACCGAGAAGGTTGATTTCATTAAGTACGGCAAACCTGCCTTCATCGGTTCGTGGCTAATTGTACTTCTTGGGGTCGTTGTCGTGTTCTCCAAAGGCGACCGCATCTACGGCGTAGACTTCGCGGGTGGTGACGTCGTTTCCATCTCCTTTAAGCAACGCCTTGAGCCCGGTCAGATCCGCACCGTGGCCGACGCCGCCAAGATCGGCGAGGTCAACTCCAGCTACGTCAGCCCACTCGGCGGCGGCGCCGAAATTCTCAAGCTCGAGACCGCCTACGACAAATCCGGCCCGCTGTTCAGTGCGCTTCAAAAAGCCTATCCCAAAGCCGGTTTGGATAAGGTCGGCGAAAATCGCATCGGGCCTTCCATTGGTAAAGAAATCGAGTGGAACGCCTTCAAGTCCATCGCTTGGTCGATGGTCGTTATCTTGATCTATGTCGCGTTCCGCTTCGAATTCGGCTTCGGCATCGGCGCGGTGGTTGCCTCGGTGCACGACATCATCATGACGATCGGCATCTTCGTACTCTTCGGGCACCAGTTCTCAGCCCCGATGGTTGCGGCCATTCTCTCCATCGCGGGTTACTCAATCAATGACACCATTGTCGTGTTCGACCGTATTCGTGAAGAGTTGCGGCTCAACCCGACGACTAACCTGCGCGACGTCATTAATCTGGCTATTAATCGCGTGTTCTCGCGCTCCATCATGACCAGCGTGACCACCTTCCTTGCCGCTCTCGCACTCTTCATCTTCGGCACCGGCGTCATGAAGGATCTCTCCTTCACGTTCCTCGTCGGTATCGTCACGGGTACATTCTCTTCGATCTACATCGCGGCCCCCATCTTCTATTGGTGGCACAAGGGCGACCGTAAGCACGTCGAGGCTCACCAAGACGTCGCTCCGAAATACGAGTGGACCGGCTCCAGCAAGGCTTCGGAATAACTCTGCCAGGGTAGGGCGGATCCTCGTGATTCGCCGCGGTCTTCGGACCGCGTTCGTCCCCCGTGGCGCGTTCGGTACTGCGCGCCCTACCTCGGAGTCATACCACCATGCGCTGGATTTACTCACCGCGTCCGGTCGCCGAGATCGAGACCTTGGGCCTAGCCCTTGGGCTCAACCCGGTCCTAGCCGAGCTTTTACTCGCAGCTGGCATCACCGAGCCCGGTCCGGCCGCCGAATTCATGCAGCCCGCGCTCGCGGCCCTGCGTGATCCTTTTCTGTTGCGCAACCTCGAGGCCGGCGCGACCCGTCTGCGCGCCGCCATCGCTGCACAAGAATCTATCGTCGTACTCGGCGACTACGATGTCGACGGTGTCAGCAGTACCGCATTGCTGGTGATGATTTTAAGACGCTTCGGCCTGAATCCCCGTTTTGTCGTACCGCGGCGCTCTGAAGATGGTTATGGCCTTTCCCGCAGCGCCATCGATCGCGCTCTTGAAGGCGGCAAGCCCGCTTTGTTTATCGCGCTCGATTGCGGGACAAATTCCCATGACGAAGTCGCATACCTGCGCGGGCAGGGGATTGATGTTCTTGTTGTAGACCATCACCGCTCCAAAGAAGCGGCGTTAGCCGACGGTATTTTGATCAACCCTCACGTAGATGCCGATGAAACCGGTGCCGATGCGGCGTGGCGCAATCTATGCACAGTGGGGTTGGTCTTCAAGCTGGTGCATGGGCTCCTCAAGCAGCTGCGTGCCGAAAACCACCCCGTCGCCTTTCGCATTAAGTTGCGCGATCACCTCGATCTCGTCGCGCTCGGTACAATTGCCGACCTCGTGCCGCTGACCGGTGAGAACCGCCTCCTTACGCGCCACGGTCTACGCATCATCGAGGAGTCACCTCGCCCCGGCCTCGCAGCACTCATGGAAATCGCCGGCGTGCGCCCCGGCCAAGCCATCAAGCCTTCCGATATTTCCTTCCGCCTCGGCCCCCGCATCAACGCCTCCGGCCGTCTCGCCGATGCCGCACTCTCCGTGGAATTGCTCCTCAGTGATGACCCGGCGTTTTGTGCCGAGACCGCACGCCAACTCGAGGGTTTTAACCGCGAGCGCCAAGACATCGAGCGCGGCATCACCGAAGAAGCCGAGCGCATGATCGAGTCAGAGTTTTCCGCCGAACCCGGCATCGTCCTGTTTAGTGAAAATTGGCACCCTGGTGTCGTTGGCATCGTCGCCGGTCGCGTCACGCGCAAGTACAACCGCCCCTGCGTCGTCCTCGGCAACGAAGGCGACACCGCCAAAGGCTCCGGTCGTAGCGTCGACGGTATCAATCTCGTTGAGGTCCTCGGTACTTGTTGCGAACGACTCTCCAGTTGGGGCGGCCACCCGATGGCCGTCGGTATTGCGCTCAATAAAATCCACTTGCCGGAATTTCGTGCAACCTTCTCGGCCGCCGTTCGCGCTCACGCCGGCGGCGATATCGCTGAGGCCAAACTCAAGATCGCCGCGTGGCTCACTCCCGGACAAATCAGGGACCGCCTCATGGAAGAGCTCGAGTCGTTGCAACCCTTCGGCCAGGGCAACCCAGAGCCAGTATTTGGCGTGAGTGGCGTCGTTTTACGTCAACGCCCTATTGTCTTCAAGGACGTGCATTTTCGTTTCAGCCTCGAAGACCCGCAAGGCCGCCGTTTGCACGGCGTCGCTTGGAAAATGGCGCACCGTATACCTCCCCTGGGCGTACCTTTGGATTTCGCCGTCGAACTCGCTTGGAATCATTTCAACGATCGCAAGCTCCTCCAACTCGAACTCATCGACTGGCGCGAAGCGCAGCGTTGAGTCGCGGTTTTCTAGCCACGCGCGCTTTTGTGCGCGGCGTAATGACCCGATGTGCCATGCCGAAACAGCTCATGGCTCGCTCAGCCAAGAAATTGATTTTCACTTCAGGGCAAATTCTCTCTTGCACTGCGCACGGAATGTTTGCTTCTTTTCGCCCTCTGCTACGCGGCCATAGCTCAACTGGATAGAGCGCCAGACTACGAATCTGGAGGTTTGGGGTTCGACTCCCTATGGCCGCACCATTTTAGACCCTC
>CANGCX010000043.1 GCA_947452315.1 Opitutia bacterium
CATGAGATGGAGAATCGTCGCGTGCAAATCACGCACGTGAACCGGATCTTTGACGATGTTGTAGGACATCTCGTCGGTCTCGCCGTAGACGCTGCCGGCTTTCACGCCGCCGCCCGCCATCCAGATGGTAAAACAGCGCGGGTGGTGATCACGCCCGTAGTTGGTCTCGGTGAGGGTGCCTTGGCTGTAAACGGTGCGACCGAATTCGCCGCCCCAGATGACGAGCGTATCGTCGAGCAGGCCGCGTTGTTTCAAGTCTTGAACGAGGCCGTAGCAGGCTTGATCGACGTCTTTGCACTGCGAGGCGAGATCACGGGGGAGACTGCCGTGTTGGTCCCAGCCACGATGGAAAATTTGCACGAATCGCACGCCCCGCTCAACGAGACGGCGGGCCATGAGCGCGGAGCTGGCAAACGTGCCGCGCGTGCGGGCTTCCTCGCCGTAGAGCGCGTAGGTCGCGGCGCTTTCACCGGATAGATCTGCGAGTTCGGGTACGCTCGTTTGCATACGAAAAGCCATTTCGTATTGTTGCGTACGCGTCTGGATTTCGGGGTCGCCGATCTGCGCGTAGCTGCGGCGATTCAATTCCCCCAGTCCATCGAGCATGCGACGGCGAAGCTCGCGCGGGATACCTGGGGCGTCGTTCAGATACAGCACCGGATCACCCTGCGTACGCAATGAGACCCCAGCGTGTTTACCGGGTAAATAGCCACTGCCCCACAGACGCGAGGAGATCGCCTGTACATTGGAAAACGGACTGGAATGTTTCGCGTGCAGAACGACGAAGGAAGGAAGATCGGCATTGAGCGTACCGAGACCGTATGAGAGCCAGGAGCCGATCGAGGCTTTGCCGTTTTGCATCGAGCCCGTGTAAACAAGTTGGTTAGCAGGCTCGTGGTTGATGGCGTCTGTCTTCATCGAGCGGATGAAGCAGAGATCATCGCTCATCTTCGCGATATTGGGCAGCAGTTCGCTAATCCACATTCCACTTTGGCCATGTTGGGCAAATTTGAACATAGAGGGCGCGAGCGGGAACTGCGCCTGACCAGCGGTCATGCCGGTAAGGCGTTCGCCTTGGCCGCCAAGGTAATCCTTGAGGTCTTCCTTAAAACGATTTCTTAGTGCCGGCTTGTAGTCGAAGAGATCGAGCTGCGAGGGCGCGCCAATGAGGGAAATGTAGATCGCGCGCTTGGCCTTGGGTGCTATTTTCCAAGGCTCGGTCATCGCGGTGCGCAGCGTATCGGCGTTGGCGTCCGCGGCGAGTACCCGCGAGCCGAGGAGTGAAGTAAGTGCAGCGACGCCGAGGCCTGTGGTGGTATTGCGGAAAAATTGGCGACGTGTGATCGCGGCGTTGTACGCTTCAAACGTGGCCTGCCAGTCGGGAGGAAGTGGGGTCATGGGAGGAATGCGCGAGCGTTATTTAGTGAGCGATTCATCAAGGTTCATCACCTGGCTGGCGACGAGCGTCCAGGCGGCGAGTTCAGATGCGGGCAACCGAGTATCAACTGGAGATTCACCGACGGCGAGGAGTTGGCTCGCTGCCGCGGGATCACGTGTGTAGCTGGCAAGGGCATCGTCCAGTGTGCGGCGCACGACGGTACGTTCCGGCGCCGTGAACGGGCGACCCAGTAGCGGTAAGGAGACCGCGTCCAAGCGGGCATCAAGGGATTGGGCAGCGTGCAAAGCGCGAGTGGCCAAGGAACGCGAAGCCTCGACGAAAAGCGGGTCATTGAGAGTGACGAGTGCCTGAAGAGGGGTGTTGGTGCGATCGCGGCGTACGCAGGAGACTTCGCGATTAGGCGCGTTGAGAATATCCATAGCCGGTGCCATAGCCGTACGTTTCCACAAGGTGTACATCGATCGACGGTAAAGATTTTCACCGCGATCTTGGCGATAAAAGCGGGTCGTGGACTGTTTCATAGCGACATCCTCCCAAATGCCTTCCGGTTGATATGGGCGCACGGGCTGTCCACCGACTTTGGCGACAAGTAATCCAGATGCCGCGAGAGCTTGGTCGCGGAGTTGCTCCGCATCGAGTCGGTAGCGTGGACCGCGCGCGAGAAGACGGTTAGCAGGATCACGTTCAATAAGTTCCGCTGAGGCTGCGGCCGTTTGGCGATAGGTCGCACTGGTGACCATCTGGCGCACTAGGCGCCGATAATCCCAGCCAGATTCGCGGAAATCTACCGCTAGCCAATCCAGCAGCTCAGGGTGGGAAGCTCGGCTACCCGTGACGCCAAAATCGCCAGTGGATTCAACTAGGCCGGTACCGAAGAAATTCTGCCAAACACGGTTTACCGTCACGCGCGCAGTGAGTGGATTCTTCGGATCGACGAGCCAGCGGGCGAGCGCAAGGCGGTTGCGCGGAGCATCAGCAGGTAACGGTGGCAGCACGGCGGGCGTAGTAGCGGGAACTTTTTCACCAAGCTGCGCATACTCACCACGCGTAAGCACATGCGCGAAGGGCTCGGAGTCTTTCTTTTCCTCCATCACTAGCGAGATACCACCACGAGCGCGAAGGCGCTCATCCTCGGCGAGGAGCCCGTCGAGCTTCGCAATCAGAGGCTGTGAGGGCGCGTCAACCGATGCGAGGTAGTGGGAGCGAAGCAGTTTTGTCTGCGCCTCAGTACGCTTGTCTGCAGACGTCAATAAAGCCTCATAAGCGAGCGCGACATAGGCACCGGGTTTGTCGGAAATCAGTTCGCGAGAGTTGGCAGGCAGGAAGCCGCGATCGTGATGGCGGAAATCCTGCACCCAGACATCACCGCCGGTGATAGAATTGGTTGCGGTACCATTGGCACCGTGGCGCGAACCGAGACGAAGCGGAGCAGTAGGGATAATATCGTTGGGGAAACTACCAATTTCGCCCGAGCTTGCGGCAGGCTTGCCGTTAACGAACACGTCGATGGATCGGCTACGCATCGAAGCCACGTCGTAGGCCAAAAACAAATGATGCCACTTACCGGGCGCGAGTGGCTCCTTAGCCAAACCGCGACCGATCAGCCCACTTTTAGTATCATAAAACATCAGGCCAACTTTACCGTTCTCCAAATACAGCTCCCAACCACTGTGTTTTCCTTCGGCATCTAAACATGAAAGCAACGTGCCGCTCGGCTTGTCGTCGACGCGCACGAGCAAACCAAAGCTCTCGGCGCCATCACGGAGCATCGCTACAGGCGGACCGAGGACAAGATCGAGGCCGTTAATTTTCGGAGCTAGGCCGTAAGGACCAGCGGCAGAGGCACTCAAGACTGGGGCAACGTGCAAACGACTTTGTCGCTCGCTACGCTCACGCGGGAGCGGGGTAAGCTGGGACGCAGAGACTAACCAAGCGGCGAAATCGGCATCGGCCTGTTTGGCGCGGGCGGCGAGCGTAGATTTCGTATTTGCTATTTCATTTTGTAAGACGGGCCAGCGTTCGCGGTCGGACTTGGCCGGCACAAAAATACTGGGCGGCGTATCAGAGATATTCCCGTCCATCGCGGGCATCGTGTTGTTGCGGAAAAATGCTGTTAGCGAATAAAAATCCTTGGTCGTTATAGGATCGAATTTGTGATCATGGCAGGCGGCACAACCGGTCGTGAGCCCGAGCCATACCGTGGACATAGTCTCAACGCGATCCTTGGCATATATGGCTTCATACTCAGCGGCGATCGCACCGCCCTCACTCGTCGTCGGGAGGCAACGATTAAAACCCGAGGCAACTTTCTGATCGAGTGTCGCATTGGGCAGTAGATCACCGGCGATCTGCTCTACGGTGAACTGATCAAATGGCATATTATTTTTAAACGCATCCGTCACCCAGTCGCGGTAGGGCCAGATCGAACGGTAATTGTCGATGTGAATGCCGTGTGTGTCGGCATAACGCACGTTATCGAGCCATTGCCGTGCAAAATGTTCCGCGGAGGCATCCGTCTTTAATAAGCGATCGACGGCCCGATCATAGGCAGCCAGTGATGGGTCGTGAAGGAAGGTTGCGATTTCTTCAGGCGAGGGAGGCAAGCCGGTCAGATCCAACGTAACACGACGCAGGAGCCGCGAGGGGTCTTCCACGGCTGCGGGTTTCAAGCCTGTTACGACAAGGTTTGAGGCGACAAAGGCGTCGATGGGATTCCGGGCCCAGTTTGCGGCGATGCCCGCTGGGGTTGGTACCATGGGACGAGTCGGAGCGAGAAACGACCAGTGCTCTTGATACTCGGCGCCTTCAGCGATCCAGCGTTTTAGCAAAGCGATTTCGGCTGGCTTGAGAGATTTGTGCGATTCGGGCGGCGGCATGATTTCATCCGCGTCTTTCGATAGAATTCGTTCAACCAGCGGGCTCACTTCGGGTCGGCCGGGAATAATTGCCGCCTCGTGATCGCCCCGCTCCACGGTCGCAAATTGAAAACGGTCGAGGCGCAATTTTGCTTTGCGCGTACTCGAATCAGGCCCGTGGCAGGAAAAACAATTTTCTGCCAAAATGGGTTGAATGTGCTCGTTGAAAGACAGTTTAGCTCCGTTCGACGACGGCATAGAAACGACGGCAGCCGCCCCGCCCGTCTCAGGCACAGACGCAGGAGTAGCAATCGAGCTGTATCCAATTTGGGATACCAACGCCAAGACGGCTAAAATCGTGGCACCAGACAGAAAAATACGACGCATAGGGGTATTCGTGAAGACCAAGAAAGATTCCAATCTAACGCGTCAGAGCACTGATGTCTATTACAGGAACGACATTTATTTGTGCTCAAACAGCAAAACACACTACCACTGAAACCTACACAAAACTTAACTCGCGACTGGATCCAGCTACACCAAGCAGATCCCGCCACGATATTAAAATCAGTTGAGGCGCTTCACGCTCTTTACGGCCCACTTACTGACTGTAAGGCCTTTAGCGCTGCGACTGCTCACCGGCAAAGGCGTGAGGTCAAAGTCGAGTTCACGGATACGCGCTCCGCCACGACCATCGAGTGAAACATGGAGTGTTTTCGGCATAGCCTTCTCATTGGGACTGACTTCCAAGTAGATGACTTTCGATCCCTCACTGGCGACAAGTGGGTACAATTTATCGCGAGAAAGTCCGCCTATTTGGAAGCGCTTGGCGAAGGCTTTGCCCGAAGCGCCGTCCTGATAAACCATGGTGTAAAAATTTTTATCCCCGTCAGTGGGTAGAATCGCGCAATGGATAATATCGCGACCCATAAACACCTTGTCGGCAACCTTGGTAACCTTGAGCGAGCCATCGGCCATCAGGCACAGTACACTGTCCAGCACGGAGCATTCTTGAACAAACTCATGCTGACGCCAGTTCAGCCCGATGAAACCTTCCTCGCGATTGACGTAGAGACGTTGGTTTACGGAGACAACCTGCGCAGCGTTGATCTGTTCGATCTCATCGTATGTCGTGCGGCGCTTGTGGCCTTTGCCGTATTTTTCCTGCAAGGTCTCAAACCACTTCACCGCATAGTCGGTGAGATTTTTGAGATGATGTTTCACCTCTTTCATCTCGGCCTCCGTCTTCTTCATGGCCTCGTCGGCTTGGAAACGGTTATAAGCCGAGATTCGCTTGATGCGAATTTCGGTTAAACGCGTGATATCTTCGTCGGTAACGTCGCGACGGAGTTGCTTGAGGAATGGCTTTAAGCCTTCGCGAATCTCGCTGATGACCTCAGCCCAGGTTTTGGATTTCTCAATTCGGCGATAGATGCGCTCCTCGATAAAAATGCGTTCCAAGGAGTCCCAATGCCACTGTTGCTCCAGTTCGCCGAGACGAATCTCGAGCTCGCGCTTCAAGAGCGTCTTCGTCTTATCGACGCTGCGGCGCAGGATCTCACGCACTCCGAGGAAATGCGGTTTATCGTCCTCGATCACACAGGCCGCCGGCGAAAGCGCCAACTGGCAGTTAGTGAATACGTAAAGTTGCTGGATGATCTTCTCCGCATCGGCGCCAGCGGGCAGGTGCACAAGAATCTCGACGACATCGGCGGTATTGTCATCGACGTGCTTAATCTTTATTTTGCCTTTCGCGTTGGCGCCGAGGATCGACTCGATGAGCGACTCGGTCGTCGCGCCGTAAGGTAATTCCGTGATCGCGAGCAGGTACTTGGAGCGCACCTCGATCTTGGCGCGGACCTTCACTTTACCGCCACGCTCGCCATCATTATATTCACTGAAATCGGCGATACCGCCGGTGGGGAAATCCGGATAAATGCGGAAGGTTTTCCCTTGAAGGTGATTGATGGCCGCGCGGCACAGATCGTTAAAATTATGCGGGAGAATCTTGGTCGAGAGGCCCACCGCGATCCCTTCGGCACCCTCGAGCAACACGATAGGAAACTTCGCCGGTAACGTGACAGGCTCCTGCGCGCGGCCGTCGTAACTGAGCTGCCAAGAGGTAGTCTTGGGGTTAAAGAGCACGTCTTTGGCGAAGGGCGTGAGTCGGGCCTCGATATAACGAGGAGCCGCCGCGTCGTCACCGGTGAGGGTGTTGCCGAAGTTGCCCTGCGGCTCGATCAAAAACGAGCGTTGGCCGATGCCAACGAGCGCAGCGCCGATCGAAGCGTCACCATGCGGGTGCAACGACATCGCGCGGCCGACGACGTTGGCAACCTTGTGAAAACGTCCGTCATCCATGTCCCACAAGGTGTGGAGAATACGGCGTTGGACAGGCTTCAGTCCGTCGTCGAGGTGCGGGACGGCGCGATCGAGAATGACGTAGCTAGCGTACTCTAGAAACCAGGAGCGGTAATGTTTTACCAGTGGTGCATCGGGAGAATTTTTCTCCGCAACTTTGGGTGGCGTAACGACGAGCGCGGCGGCCGTATCTTCGGCGCCGGAAGCCGCGGGAACCACGGGGGCCGCTGGCGCGGTATCGCCGGAAAGCGAGAGCTCAGCTTGATCGGAGGTCTTCGGTACTTTGCGTTTGGGCATTGCGGGAAAGGGTCGCTAAAATGGTTTACGCTATCGTTCGAGTCGCAGCGCTTCAGGCTTCGACCAGATCTTTTTCCACCTTAAGATTACCGATAATGAAGTCCTGACGTTCAGGGGTATTTTTTCCCATGTAGAACGAGAGCAACTCGTCGGTGTTGTGCAGGTGATGGAGCGAGACGGGCTCAAGCCGGATGTTTTCACCGATGAAATCTTTGAACTCATTGGCTGAGATTTCTCCGAGGCCCTTGAAGCGCGTGATCTCATGGCTGGCGCCGAGTTCGGCGATGGCGGCTTGTTTTTCCTGCTCGTCGTAACAGTAGAGCGTTTTCTTTTTGTTGCGCACCCGGAAGAGCGGCGTCTCAAGAATCGAAAGGTGCCCGCGAGCAATCAGGTCGGGGAAAAATTGCAGGAAAAACGAGAGTAACAGCAGGCGAATGTGCATGCCGTCGACGTCGGCATCAGTCGCGATGATGACCTTGCCGTAGCGCAACCCGTCGAGCCCTTCTTCAATGTTGAGCGCGGATTGAAGGAGGTGAAATTCCTCGTTCTCGTAGATGACTTTTTTAGAGAGACCGTACGTGTTGAGCGGTTTGCCCTTGAGGGCGAAGACGGCCTGCGTCTGCACGTCGCGGCAGGCGGTGAGCGAGCCGGCAGCGCTGTCACCCTCAACGATAAAGAGGCTGGAGCCTTCAGCGCGCTCGTTCTTGTCGCCAAAATGGAGGCGACAGTCGCGCAGCTTCTTGTTGTGCAACGACGCCTTCTTGGCGCGCTCGCGGGCGAGATTACGAATGCCGGCGAGTTCCTTACGCTCGTGTTCGCTGGCTTGAATTTTTTTGAGAATCGCCTCGGCGGTTACAGGATTTTTGTGGAGATAAACGTCGAGCGTCTGCTGCACAAATTTACCTATAAAATCCTTAACACTCGGACCACCTGGGCCCATGTCAGCAGAACCGAGTTTGGTCTTAGTCTGTGATTCGAAGACTGGTTCCTGCACGCGTACGGCGATCGCGGCGACGATGGATTGGCGCACATCGGCGGCGTCGAATTCTTTTTTGTAAAAATTGCGCACCGTTTCGACGACGGCCTCGCGAAAAGCCTGCTGATGCGTGCCGCCCATTGTGGTGTGCTGGCCGTTAACGAAGGAGAAATATTCTTCGCCATAATGACTACCGTGCGTCATCGCGAATTCAATATCTTCACCTTCAAGATGTAGAATCGGATACAGCGTCTCGCCTGTGAGATTTTTCGCGAGTAAGTCTTCGAGGCCTTTTTCAGATTTAAATGCCTTACCGTTGAATGTGAGTGTGAGCCCGCGATTCAAGAAGGCATAATTCCAAAGCATGTCCTCGACAAATTCGGGCCGGAACTTGAAGTCGGCACCGAATAGCGCAGCATCGGGGATAAACTCAATGAGCGTACCGTTGCGCTCAGCAGATTTGATAATTTTGTGATCTTTCTTGAGTTTGCCCTGCGCAAATTCGACGAGCTTGGATTCACCTTCGCGGATGGCGGTGGCACGGTATTCTAAAGCGAGCGCGTTGACGGCTTTTTGGCCAACACCGTTGAGGCCAACGGCTTTTTGAAATGTTTCGCTGTCGTACTTGGCGCCGGTGTTAATGATCGAAACACAATCAATGAGTTTACCAAGCGGGATACCGCGGCCATAATCGCGCACACGTACGGTGCGATCGTTGAGCTCAATTTCGATCTTCTTGCCGTGACCCATCATGAACTCATCGATTGAGTTATCAATAGTCTCCTTCAGGAGAACATAAATACCGTCCTCGGCATGGGTACCGTTGCCGAGCCGGCCAATGTACATGCCGGGACGCAAACGGATGTGCTCGAGTGACGAGAGGGTCTTGATACTGGCTTCGGTATAGTTGGACGCCATAAGTGAAACGTGCGCCCAGCGTCCGTGCGCAACGAACCGAGACAAGCGAAAATACCCAAAACCGGCCGTGGCGATGCCCGCTGGTCTACGCCATCAAGCCTTTAACAACTTCGCCGGCGATGCCTGTGAGGCGTACATCGAGCCCCTGGAACTTAGTACTGAGTCGACGGTGATCGACGCCCATCAGGGCAAGCATCGTCGCATGTAAGTCGTGGACGTTGACCGGGTTTTCAACGGCTCGGTAGCCAAGTTCATCGGTGGCACCATAAACCGTACCTGCTTTCACGCCACCACCGGCCATAAATACACTAAAACCAAGAATATGGTGATCGCGGCCTGTACCCTGCCCCATCGGGGTGCGGCCAAATTCGCCGCCCCAGAGAATGAGCGTATCTTCGAGCATACCGCGTTGTTTGAGATCTGTAATAAGTGCAGCGGTCGCTTGATCGACATCTTGCGCGCCGCTTTTCATTCCCCCCTCCAAATTGTCGTGATGATCCCAAGCGCGGTGGTAGAGCTGGATCATACGCACGCCACGCTCGGCAAGTCGCCTCGCGAGTAAACAGTTAGAGGCATAACTGCCGTCACCCGGTTCCTTCACCCCGTAAGAATCGAGCATGCTCTGTGGCTCGTTTTTAAAATCAGTGAGATCGGGGACACTCGACTGCATTTTAAACGCCAACTCATATTGCGCGATACGTGTGGCGATCTCGGGATCGTGCGTTCCTGAGGCAAGCAATCCGTTCATGCGGCGCACTTCTTCAATGACCTGACGCTGCGTACTCTGGCAGACACCCTCGGGATTACCCACGTAGTGGACTGCATCGCCGCGCGCTTGAAACTGGATGCCCTGGAAACGACTCGGCAACACACCGCTTGACCACTGCCGCGCTGAAATCGGTTGCTGGCCGGTTTTACCCTGCGAAGTGAGCACGATGAAACCAGGTAAATCCTGCGTCTCCGCGCCAAGACCATATAGCAACCAAGAGCCCATACTGGGGCGACCTTTAATGATCGAGCCCGTATTCATGAACGCGTGAGCGGTATCGTGATTGATCTGCTCAGTCTGCATCGAGCGCACTACGCACAAATCATCTGCCACACGACCAATATGAGGGAATAGATCACTGATCTCGATACCCGCTTGGCCGTGTTTACTGAATGAGGCGATAGGGCCTCGCGCTTTCAACACCATGTTTTGCAACTGAGCGAGTTGCTGGCCCGCGGTAAACGAAGCTGGGAACGGCTGTCCATCGAGAGCCTTGAGCTGCGGTTTCCAGTCGAAAGTCTCAAGCTGGGACGGACCGCCTGCCATGCAGAGAAAAATCACGCGCTTTGCCCGCACGGGCAGATGCGCTTCACGCAGCGCTCCGTTCCAGCCCGCTGGCGGCGTCGCAGGTGCAGCGCTCGCAGCGGAGAGCTTACTCTGCAACAGCGCGTACGCGATTCCGCCGAGGCCGTAGGCGCTCTGGGTGAGAAACGTGCGGCGGTTGACGCTCAAAGCGTGCGCGGTGGGATCAAAGGGCGACATAGTCAGTAACGGGTGATGACTTCCTGCGTATTCAAAAGCACACGCGCGAGTTGGGTCCAAGCGGCGGCTTCAATAAGGTCGCCGCCAGCGGGCGGTGCGAGGCCGATCCGAAGAAGTTTTTCGGCAGAGGAAAGATCGGCGCGGTAAATTTCACGCTGGGCGGCGAGGAACGTCGTGAGCGAGTCACGTTCAGCGCGTTGAGGCGGACGCGAAAGAGCGAGGTGAAACGCGAGGTCAACCCGTGCAGCTTCGTCACGAACACCGGCAGATAAAATACGGCCGGCAAAAGCGCGGGCCGCTTCGACAAAGCTCGGATCATTCAACAGCGTGAGCGCTTGTTGCGGCGTGTTGCTGACGTTGCGCGACGCGGCACATTCGTCGCGGGAAGGCGCATCAAAGTTGGCGAGCATCGGATGCAGAAACGTGCGCTGCCAGTGTGAGTAAACCCCGCGCCGCCACTGGGCATCGGCATCGCTCGCGAAGTAGTCACGATCGGGAAATTGCAACGCGACGTAATAACCGGGTGGTTGATAAGGCTTGGCGCTCGGACCGCCGATATCGCGCAAATCGAGTAGACCCGAAATTGCGAGTGCGTTGTCGCGCACAAACTCGGCCTCGAGCCGCCGCGGATTTTGCGATGCGAGCAAGCGGTTGGCCGGATCGATGTCGCGCAATTCTGGCCTGAGGCTGCTGCTCTGGCGATACGTGGCGCTGGTCACCATGAGCCGAATCATGTGACGCATGTCCCAACCGCTGCTGCGGAATTCACTGGCCAGCCAATCGAGCAATTCGGGATGCGAAGGTAATTCTCCTTGTGAACCCAAATCGTCCACAGCCGCACTAAGGGCATTGCCAAAATAAAGTGCCCAGAGCCGGTTCGTGACCGCACGTGCCGTAATAGGATTTTCTGGGGAAACAATCCAACGAGCCAAATCTAAACGAGTGAGCCGTTTTTTCAGATTACTTTCGAGACGACCAGGGAGAAAACTCGGAGTCGCCGGCAAAACTACTGGGCCGCTCTCGTCCTGCCAGTTGCCACGCGGCAATACTCGAACGGTAATCGGTTCCGTCGCTTCCGTGGTCATCGACCAGGCCTTGCCGCGGTACGTGTCGTTGAGCTTCGTGACGAGCTGATGATAACGCGTAAATGCCGCTATGTCATCAGCAGTGCTCATCATCCACGTGTCGGCGAGCATGGCTTCCTGCGCCGGCGTGCGCACCTGCGCAGTCAACGCAGCCAACGTCGTAGCAGAGGCAACTTCAAGCGGATCGCGCGCACCAAGGCGGCTCGTGGACATCCGAAATTTCGGCAACGTCTCACCTGAAATAATCACTACCAGCGACTCACCTGCGGCCAATGTTAGCGGCTCCGCCAGCAACCAAACACCTGTGATCGTCTCCTGCTTCGTAGGTTCGGGTAAACGCCAGCCTGCCGTGACACCATGAAGTTCGGCGCCATTGATGAAACGCGGTGCTTTCACGGTCGCATCGGCGTAGACAACATCGAGTTTACGGACTTCACCCTCGGCGCATTGCACGCTCGGGATCAGCATGACGTTTGAAGGCGGCCATTTCCACTCCACCGGACCGACAGGCGGCTCAAGCATCACCTCGAGTCGCAAAGCGGTGATGCGGCCGCCGTCGGGTTTAAACGTAATGCGATAAAATTCGCGATTGGCCAACGGTTGTCCGCCGCAAACGGTGCCATCGGCTTCGACGGTGACAGGTCGCTCGGCGATGACTTTGTCGCCTTTGCGTAACTCGGCCTTCGTCGCGCGCAACGGCTCCCAACCAGTCGGCACACGACCGAGGTACGCGCGGGTTTCATCAAGCCATGTGGCCATGCGGGCCGCTGCAGCAGGCGCTTGCGTGCGTTGGCGCATCGCGGTGACGTGAGCGGCGATTTCATCCTGCGCGCGTGCGTGACGGGCAACGAGGTAAGGGCTTTCGACTTCGATCTCGGGGGGAAACGGGAAGTCGTTATTGAAACCTTTCAGATCAGGATTACGTGAGTAGTCGTAATCGCCATACACGCCGTACTGTTTCACATCTGCGAAAAACGACTGAAGCTCGTAAAAGTCGCGTGTCTTGATCGGGTCGAATTTGTGGTCATGACATTCAGCGCAACCGAACGTACTACCGAACCACGCAGCCGCCACACTGCGCACCCGCTCGGCACCGTACTTGGCCAGATATTCTTTCGGCTGCGCCCCACCCTCGCGCGTCATCATGTTGAGCCGATTATAACCAGTGGCGACTCGCTGTTCTATCGTGGGGTTGGGCAGAAGATCGCCGGCTAGTTGCTCGATCGTAAATTGATCGAAGCGTTTGTTGGCGTTAAAGGCGTGAATGACGTAATCGCGGTAAGGGAAAATTCGCTGGTTTTGATCACCGTGAAAACCCACGGTGTCCGTGAAACGCGCGATATCTAGCCACCAGACGGCCATGCGTTCGCCGTGGCGCGGTGATGCGAGCAATCGCTCGACTTGTTTCTCGTAGGCATCAGGCGAACGATCCGCGAGAAACGTAGCCATTTCATCGGGAGTCGGCGGTAGGCCGGTCAGGTCTAGCGCCACCCGACGCAACAAGCGGGATTTCTCCGCTTGAGGCGATGGGTTGATTTTCTTTTCGCTGAGCCGAGCACGAATGAACGTGTCGATTGGGTTTACCTCGTCGCGCGTCTGAGTCGGCACGAGCGGTGTCACGAGCGGCGCATAAGCCCAGTGCGGCTCGTACACTGCGCCTTCCGCGACCCAGCGACGAAACAAGTCTTTTTGCGCCGCCGTGAGCGGTTTGTGCGCGTCTACAGGCGGCATCGGGTCGCTATCGTCAAAAATGCGGCTAATGATTTCACTGTCGTCGGGCTTACCCGGCACGATGGGAAGCGCCTCGGTCTTGGTGGGCTTCAATGCCTCATCGCGCAAATCGAGCCTCATCCCTGCCTCGCGGGTTTTGGCATCAAAACCGTGGCAATGAAAACATGTATCCGACATGATCGGCCGGATATCGCGGTTAAACGAAATCTTATCGGGCGCGGCGGTCACGCGCTCGGTGGCCCCGTATAAAACTAGGTAGCCTAAAATAAAAAACGAAGAGAAGGGCAGTGCCGTCATGGACGCTAAATCACAGCAGACAGGTGAAAATATTTAAGGGGGTTTGAAAGCGTCGTGATCAACGGTCTTCACCTTATCGAAAGCAAGCGCGGAGGCTTTATTAAACACCAAGAAACTTACTGAAAATTCACCGCGCAGTCTGGGATAGAGCGAAAGACTCACTGCAAGAACAGCAGTTCGTTGGAATTCAGCAACGCGCGACAAAATGCCGTGAGGCCATGTTGTGCGATAAGCTCAGCGGCGGCGGTACTCTCCATGACACTCGGGGTGCGCTGAAGAACGTGAGCGTAAGCTGTGGTGATGGTTTCAGCGGTTGAGCCGGTGAGTTGGGCCGCGAGGGCTGCAGCCATATCGAGCGTGAAGCGGTGGTTAAGCAGCGTCAGCGCTTGCAGGGGGGTCGTCGTTTGCGCCCGACGCGGAGCCGCAAACGCGATGTCGGGCAGATCAAAGTCGTTGAGCACATCGACAATACTAGCGCGCGCGTTTTGGTGGTAGACGGCACGCCGGTAAGTCTCAGGACCAGGTTCATCGAGCGGAAAGTAGGTGCTGACGTTATTCTGCGTGAAACGATATAGACGAAACCCCGGCCCGCCCATCCGCCGATCCAGTTTACCGGCGACCGCAAGCATCGTATCTCTTAGTTGTTCGGCATCCAATCGACGCGGTGGATAACGCCAGAGCAAACGGGCGTCCTTGTCCGTTCGCGCCGCTTCATTCTGATACGCGGACGACTGACGATACGTGCGCGAGAGGAGTATTTCACGGTGCAAAGGTTTGAGCTGCCAGCCGTTTTCCAAGAGCCGCCTAGCGAGGTAATCCAGCAACTCAGGATGCGTAGGGCGACCACCAAGAAAGCCGAAATCGCTTGGTGTATCCACGATGCCCGTGCCAAAGTGGTAGTGCCAGAGACGATTGGCGAGCACGCGCGGGGTGAGCGGATTGTCGGGGCGCGTGATCCAGCGCGCGAGCGCGAGTCGACGTGCACCCTCGGACGCGTCAACGGGCAATTCGTAGGTCGGCGTCACGCGATCCAACACCGCCAAACTCGCTGGCAGGACCGAAGCCAGAGGTTTCATTGGGTCTCCGCCTTTGTGGACAAAGGTAGGCTCAGGTACCGTTTGATGCAGTCCAACCCAATATTCTTGCAGCTTTGGTATGGCCTTAAGTTGCGCTTGAACGAGATCGAGTTCGCGGCGCAGTTCCGCCAACGCCACAGCCTCCTCGCGTTTCGTGACCGCCGCGCGAAACCGCTCCACGCCGTGACCTGGCGTCCAAGCTTCGCGGCCCGCGCTGCTAGCAACCTCTCGCCAATCGCGGCCATTAACCGAGACAAGCACGACATACTCGCAAGGACTGCTGCCATTGATCGCGGCATCTTTAAACAGAGCACCGCCCTTAGCGTTAGAAAATGCGATGCGGTCAATTGTCTCGACCTGAGGTAAGGTGATCGTGAGCTCGGCCGGAATACCGACGAACCATTGTTCACCGTATTCACCATCGATCACGAGTTGGGGCCCATAGGCATCGGCAAAATCCTCTGCGCGGGCGGAGCGCGCACCGGCGGCTTTAGCTCCGGCACGAGCCAAGGCCACATTACGCGGCTCCGTGCCTGCACTCCATATTTCAAATTCTACTAATCGGGTCTGTCCTAAATTTTGCAGGCGCGGTTTGCCGGTGTGAGCACGGATAACAAATTTCACATAACGCGCCGCGACCGCGGGAAACCGCTCCTCCGTGAGGCGCGGATCGACCTTCGGGCGGGTCGGTGGGAATTGGTTCAACTCAACGAGCGCACGCGCCTCGATGACCTGATCCAGAGCTTCAATTTCACGCTCAAGTTGCACCTTGCGCAGCGTGGGCGCAGCGATGGCGGCGGCGTGGGTCGCGCGCTCTTCGGCACTGGCGATGACCCGACGACCATGCGTGACGCCTTCGAAGGCTGCGCGCAGGCGATAATAATCTTCCGTGGGAATTGGGTCGAACTTGTGATCATGACAACGTGCACAATTAAAAGAGAGCCCCAAAAACGCACCGCCCGTGGCCGTGATCATGTCGTCCAACGTCGCCGCGCGGATATTCTTTTTGGCGGCGAGATCCAGGTTGAGAACATCATCATAAGGACCAGCGACTAGAAACGCACTCGCGACTTCGATCGCGGGGTTATCCTTCGCGATGACATCGCCGGCAAGGTGCTCGGTAATAAAACGGTCAAACGGCTTATCCGCGTTAAAGCTCTGGATAACGTAATCGCGAAACGGCCAGAGATCATCGATGATGATGTTGCGCTCGAATCCCAAGCTCTCGCCAAAACGAGTGACGTCCAACCAATGCCGCCCCCAGCGCTCACCGTAGTGCGGCGATGCCAGCAAACGATCCACGAGCTCGCGCGTCGCCGCCTCCCCATCTTTTTGCGCCGCCACCACGAAGGCCTGCACCTCTGCATACGTGGGCGGAAGACCGATCACATCGTAACTCATACGGCGAATGAGCGCAGCAGGATCGGCTGGAGAATTCAGCCCCAGTCCTTTTTCTTTTAGTTTTTCTGCAATGTAATCATCGATTCCCTTGTTTGGCGCCGAACGCGCGATCGGCTGCAACGACCACCACGATTTGTCCGCTCTTCTCGCTTCACCCAGCGTGGCCGTGCGCGGATCAGGCGCTCCCTGTTTCACCCAAGTGATGAAATCCGCAATGACCGCATCCGGCAACTTCGGCTTCTTGGGCGGCATCTCAAGATCCTCCTCGAGATGACGAATGGTGCGAATGAGTAGACTATTTTCGGGATCACCGGGAATGATGACGGGCTGACCGCCGTCTCCACCTCTTAGCCAGCCGGCGCGCGAATCCAGAAACAGATTGGATTTCAGTTTTTTTGACTGAGCGCTGTGGCATTCATAGCAGTGCTCGACGAGCATCGGTCGAATTTTCTGCTCAAAAAAAGCCATCCCGGCGGGATCCACCTCTTCTGCGGCAGTAGCCCAGGCCGAAACGAGCGATACGGAAAAAACGGCAAACAATAACCTGTGAGTACGGAAACTCATGCGAGTATGCTCTTAATCACATGACCATGCACATCCGTGAGACGTCGAGCCGCACCGTTGTGATAATACGTGAGCCTCTCGTGATCGAGTCCGAGCAGATGGAGCACCGTCGCGTAAAAATCATAAACTGTGGCAACGTCTTGGACGCTACGGCGGCCGAAATCGTCCGTGGCCCCATGACTAACGCCGCCACGTACACCGGCACCCATCATCCAGGTGGTGAATGCATCGGGGTTATGATCTCGGCCCGTGGTACCTTCTTGGTGCGTCGGCATGCGGCCAAATTCGGTGCACCAAATGACCAACGTGTCCTGTAAGAGACCTCTTTGCTTCAAATCCGCGAGCAAGGCCGCGGTCGGCTGATCAAAGATCGGAGCGTGCCGATCGTAATCGGCCTTGAGCGTTTTATGGGCATCCCAATTGAGCAACCCATCGACGGCACTCGCGCGCGACGCGCAGTATAGGCTGACGTAGCGCACACCTTTTTCGAGCAGGCGGCGCGACAGGAGACAATTACGCGCGTACGCGGCTTTGAGCGGATTGCGGTCATCGGTACCGTAGAGCTGATGCACATGCTGCGGTTCGCGCGAGAGATCGCAGACTTCGGGCGCGGTCAGCTGCATGCGGGCCGCTAATTCATAACTCGCCATACGCGCCTGTAGTTCATCGCTGCCGGGATGCATCGCGGCGTGCTCAGCGTTGATGCGCTCAAGGAAAGACCGCGTCGCTTTATCTTCGGCAGCGCCAATGCTCGAGGGACGGGCCAGATTTCGCAGCGGCTGTTGTCCCGCCAACGTGACACCCTGATGCTCAGCCGGCAAAAAACCGTTACCCCAATTCGCTTTTCCGTTGGGTGGCTCACCCCGAATGTCTTGGATAGCGATGTAAGTTGGTAAATTCTCATTCAAACTTCCCAACGCGTAGCTCAACCAGGCACCGGCGCTCGGAAAACCCTCACGCGCGAAACACGTGTTCATGTTGATACAACCCGGCCCGTGCGTGTTGGTGCGCGAGGTCATACTGTGGATAAACGCCATGTCGTCCACTTGTCCGGCCAGATGCGGCAGCAACGTCGAAATCATTTTGCCGCTCTGCCCCGCCGGCGCGAACGCCCAAGGCGATTTCATGAGGTTGCCGTTTTTC
>CANGCX010000044.1 GCA_947452315.1 Opitutia bacterium
CAATCGAAGCCGATCGGTTTGATGAGTGGCTCGATAGCGTGGCCCGCACGACCAGCAAAACTTTGCGCAAGTTGCGCTGTGGGCGTCGCGCCTTCAGGCGCTTTGGGATACGCCGAAAGGAACCAAAGGATGATACTAATCCCGAGAATGACCGTGCCCGCCCGACGCACAAAAATCCAAGCCCGCTCAAGCATATGGAGCGCGACATCCTTGAAGCCGGGCAAACGGTAAGGCGGCAGCTCCATGATCATCAGCGGTGGTTCGCCTTTGAGCAGCGTTCGTTTAAAAAGCCAGGCGAAGAAAAAAGCCCCAGCGGTGCCGAGACCGTACATGAAAAGCATAATGCCTACTTTAGTAAAAACGGGCACCCGTTCTCCCGGAACGAGCGCGGCGATCATGAGCAAATAAACCGGTAGACGCGCCGAGCAACTCATCAGCGGTGCAACCAGGATCGTCACCAGACGGTCTTTGGGGTCCTCAATGGTGCGCGTGGCCATGATGCCGGGAATCGCGCAGGCGTAGGAGCTGAGCATGGGAATAAAACTTTTACCGTTGAGGCCGACACGACTCATGAGCCGATCCATGATAAACGCAGCGCGCGCCATGTAGCCGGTGCTCTCCAACAATCCGATGAAAAAAAACAAAATCAAAATCTGCGGCAGAAAAACCAGCACGCCCCCTACTCCACCAATGGCTCCATCTGTGATCAGGTCGCGCAAATCTCCGGGCGGCATCACAGCTTTGATCGTGTCTGATAAAACAGCGATGTGGCCATCGATCCAATTCATCGGACTTTCAGCGAGCGTGAAAATGCTAAAAAACAGCAGTGTCATCACCCCGCCTAATACAACCCAACCCCAAAGAGCATGCGTAGCAATGGCGTCAATTTTATCAGAAGCACTGGGTCCGACTTCGGTTCGTAGCTGCACAACTTCAGCGGCGAGCGCCCCAATCACATCGTAGCGCGAACTAACTAAGGTACCGGCCCAATCAGTTCCTTCCTGCGTCCAACGCGATTGCCACGCGCGGAGAATTTCGGTCGTGCGAGGACTAAGCGGCGTCGAGCCAGCGACCCGCACGGAATCTTGATCTGTGAGTAAAAGCAGCGCTTCGGCCCGAGCGACCAGCGGTGATTTGCGATCACCCTCGACCAGTGCTGCAGCGATTTCGGAAACAGCAGGAGCAATGGCGGCAGGAACGGTCCACGCATGCCGAGCGAGCGGTAAATCGGCGCGGCTCATCGCAAGTTTGAGTTCGATCAAACCGCGTTGGCGAAGCGCTTCGCAGGCGATAACCGGAATACCCAATAATTTCTCGAGTTGATCCACGCGAATTTCGAGCCCGGCCCGCGTGGCAAGGTCCATCATGTTGAGCACCAAAATCACAGGGCGACCAAGATCGAGAATCTGGTGAACGAGATATAGATTTCGCTCAAGGTTGGTGGCGTCGACGATGCAAAGAATGCGATCGGGTTGAGCGGTATCAGCCCGACGGCCAAGCAAAACATCTCGGGTGACCGCTTCATCAGGCGAGCGAGCAGCGAGTGAATACGTACCCGGCAAGTCGATCACCGTGATAGGTTGCCCATGTTGCGAATATGCGGTGCCTACTTTTTTCTCAACCGTGACCCCGGGATAGTTACCGACTTTTTGTTTCAGACCGGTAAGGGCGTTGAAAAGTGTGCTTTTACCGCAATTGGGATTACCGACGAGTGCATAGACCGGTTGGCGCGAGTTGGCACCGGCAACGGTAGCGGAGATATGAGCAGGCAAAGCCATGGGCGCAGAGAAATAGCTTTTAAGCCGACGGTTCGACCATGATGTGATCGGCCTCGGATTTACGTAATGTGAGATGATAACCGCGAACCTTGATCTCGATCGGATCACCCATCGGAGCCGTGCGCACCAACGTCAACGACGTGCCTGCAAGTAATCCCATTTCACGGAGTCGTAGAAATGCCGTGCCGGCTTTGGGAAAATCTCGGAGGATTGCAGACGCTCCAACCGGCAGTTGTGACAGCGATATAAAAGAAGCGGTGGCCATGATACAAACGCGGTCTAAACCGGGTACACTTCCCTACCCTGCGACCGGAGCTGGCAGGGTAATCATTTTCTCGACAAGAATGTGGCTCGCAGCGGCGTGGCTAAGGGCGATGCGCGTACCACTCACTTGGCAAATAATTGTGGTGGTACCCGAAATTTTCGTAACACAGGCGGATTCACCAAGCCCCATTTCGCGAACGCGTTGGCAAAAATGGGTGTCGCCGGTGAGACCGCATACTCGACCAACCGCACCTGCATTGAGCTGGCACAGGGGCGTCGGCGCGGTGGTGGGCTCGCGATTCATCGGAGTCGCAAAGTGTGCCCGACCAGACGAGGTTTCAAGGGCAAGTTCTGGCCGGCGCTACAATTCACAAAAAAGCGCGGCGATTAAGCCGCGCTTGAAGAGATCTGGATAGTAAACCCGTTCAACGGCGCCGACGTTTAATCGCCAACTGCGTGCCGGCAAAACGCACCATGGTTTGAAGGTGCTCGAACTCGTTCGGGTCCATGTCTTTGGCTTCTTTCATCGCGAGCTCAGCGCGGTGAATGGCTTGTTCGGCCGCTTTTTCGTCGATCTTTTCCTCGGTGATCGCGTGTTCCGCTAGGACCGAGATTTTATCACCAGAGATCTGGGCGAAGCCCCCGCCAACGGCGAGGAAGAGCACCGTGGAGCCCTTGGTCACGCGGAGTTCGCCGTGCTCGACTTGCGTGAGCAACGGGATGTGTCCAGGGAGGATGCCGATTTCACCGTCCACCGTCGGAATGACGACGGTGTCGATGGTGTCGGAATAAACCCGGGCCTCGGGCGTGACGATTTCGAGCGTGAGGGCCATGGCAGATTACTTCTTCGCGGCGGCAATAACTTCGTCGATGCCACCCTTCATGTAGAAATCACCTTCCGGAATGTGGTCGAGTTCACCATCGAGGATCATCTTGAAACCACGAACCGTTTCTTTGACGGAAACATATTTACCAGGCGAACCCGTGAACACTTCGGCGACCGCAAACGGTTGCGAAAGGAAGCGCTGGATTTTGCGAGCGCGGTAAACCGTCTGTTTGTCCTCGGGCGAAAGCTCGTCGAGACCAAGAATTGCGATGATATCCTGGAGGTCCTTGTAGCGTTGGAGAACGCGTTGAAGCTCACGGGCAACACGGTAGTGCTCTTCACCGACGATGGAAATCTCAAGCGCCTTGGAGACGGAGGCGAGCGGGTCAACGGCGGGATAGATGCCGAGCTCAGCGATGGAACGCTCCAACACGATGGTGGAGTCCAAGTGCGCAAAGGTGTTGGCAGGCGCGGGATCGGTCAAATCGTCGGCAGGCACGTAGACGGCTTGCACAGAAGTGATGGAACCTTTCTTCGTCGAAGTGATGCGCTCTTGGAGGAGGCCCATTTCGTTGGAGAGCGTGGGTTGGTAACCGACGGCGGACGGCGAACGACCGAGAAGCGCAGACACTTCGGAGCCGGCTTGCGAGAAACGGAAAATGTTGTCGATGAAGAGCAACACGTCCTGGTTTTTTTCGTCGCGGAAATACTCGGTCATAGCGAGCGCCGAGAGAGCCACGCGCATACGAGCACCCGGGGGCTCGTTCATCTGGCCGTATACGAGCGCGACCTTAGACTTCATGAGGTCTTTTTGGTCAATAACACCGGCTTCGGACATTTCGTGGTAAAGATCGTTACCTTCACGCGAGCGTTCGCCGACGCCAGCGAATACCGAGAAGCCACCATGCGCTTTGGCAATATTGTTGATCAGTTCGAGAATGACAACGGTCTTACCTACACCGGCACCACCGAAGGCTCCGGCTTTACCGCCCTTGATGAAAGGAGCGATCAGATCGATAACCTTAATGCCGGTCTCAAGGATCGTAGCTTTGGTGTCTTGATCGGCGAGCGCGGGAGCGGGACGATGAATGGGATATTTTTTCTCGTGCTGCACGGGGCCGCGGCCGTCTACGGGCGAGCCCGTGACGTCAAGGATGCGACCTAGGATGCCGTTGCCAACCGGCACGGAGATTGGAGCGCCGGTATCGACAACTTCCATACCACGCTTCAAGCCTTCAGAGGATGACATGGCGATGGCGCGAGCGAGGCCGCCACCGAGATGCTGCTGCACTTCTAGCGTGAGATTCTCGGCTTTGCCACCGACGGTGAACGCGATGGTGAGCGCCTGATAGATGGGCGGGATGGCGTTCTCCGCGAACTGCACGTCGACCACGGGGCCGATGACTTGGACGATTTTGCCGGTATTCATTGAGAGAGGGATTTTTGGACCGTGAAACTAAATTGGGATCAGGCGGCGAACGCGGAGGCTGCGATCTCGAGGATTTCCTGAGTGATCGCGGCTTGGCGGGCCTTGTTGTATTCGAGTGAGAGTTCGCCGACGAGTTTAGTGGCGTTATCTTTAGCGGTCTTCATCGCAACCATACGCGCACTGTGTTCAGAGGCTTTGGCAGAGAGGACCAATTGATAAATGTAACGGTTAACGAAAAATGGCATCAGAGCCTCGAGCACTTGTGGGGCGCTTGGCTCGAAAAGCATTTCGCGATCATCGGATTGAGCGCCGCGCACGATTCCGGAGTCAGCTTGGGAAGCCGCGATGACTTCCTTCAGACTAAGCAGCGGGAGCACCGGACGCACGACAGGCTCTTGAATGAGCGTGTTTTTAAAGCGGGGATAAATAACTTCGATCGTATCAATCACCCCTTCTAAAAACTGGGCGACCATAAACTCCGAAGCGGCCTTTACTTCTTTAAAGGCGACGCGGTCGGACACCGTGAAATCAGCGACCATCGAGCGTTGGGTACGAGCGATGAATTGCGCGCCCTTGCGACCGATAACGTAAAACTTGGCCGGAGATTTAATCTCGGTGACGAGTTTGAACAGATTGGCGTTGAGCGGGCCGCAGAGACCTTTGTCCGTAGTGACCAAAAGAATGCCGCGGGTTTTGACTTCGCGTTGCGCAAGAAACGGATGAAAAGATTCATCCACGCTACCACCCAGCGCCGTAAGCATATCGGCCATGAGTTGAGCGTAAGGGCGGCCGGCCAGAGCCGCGGCCTGCGCCTTCTTCATCTTGGAGGCGGCGACGAGCTCCATCGCCTTGGTAATCTGGCGGGTATTTTTGACCGACTTGATGCGTCGGCGGATGTCGCGAGTAGAGGCCACGATGGATAAGGGGGTTGGCTAGGAGCCGAGTCGTTTTAGACCGTGTATCCGGATTTCCACTCGTCGCAGGCGGCCTGAAGTTTGGCTTCTAGGTCTTTATCGAGAGCAGCTTTATTGCGGATTTCCGTGAGGAGGGCGTCTTTGCGCGTCGTGAAGAAATTCTTCATGTTCGCCGCGGCGGCGACGACCTTCTTGGCGTCGATCGGGTCGAAGAAGCCTTTCTGCATGGCGAAGAGGATCGAGACTTGGAGCTCGATGGCGGCCGGGCTGAAAGCGGGTTGCTTGAAGAGTTCGACGATGCGTGCGCCGCGCTCGAGTTGAGCTTTAGTCTTGGCGTCGAGGTCGGAGCCGAACTGCGCGAAGGCCGCGAGTTCGCGGAATTGGGCGAGCTCGCCCTTAAGTTTACCGCCGACCTGTTTGGTGGCCTTGATCTGAGCGGAGGAACCCACGCGGGAAACCGAGAGCCCGACTGAAACGGCAGGGCGAATACCTTGGTTGAAGAGGTCGGTTTCGAGGAAGATTTGGCCGTCGGTGATCGAAATCACGTTGGTTGGAATGTACGCGGAAACGTCACCAGCGAGGGTTTCGATGATCGGCAGCGCAGTGAGCGAGCCTTTGCCATCCAGACGCGCGGCGCGTTCAAGCAGGCGGCTATGCAGATAAAATACGTCGCCAGGATAAGCCTCGCGGCCGGAAGGACGCTTCAAGATGAGCGAGATCTGGCGGTAAGCCACGGCATGCTTGGAGAGATCATCGTATACGATGAGCGCATCCATGCCGTTTTCCATAAACCATTCACCCATAGCAGCGCCGGAATAAGGAGCGATATATTGATTAGCGGGATTATCGGCGGCAGTGGCAGCGACGATGATCGTGTACTCAAGAGCACCGGCGGCTTCGAGAGCGGCAACCGTGCGAACGATGTTCGAACTCTTTTGACCAATGGCGACGTAGATGGAGTAAACCGGGCGGAACTTAGAGTCACCGCTAGCAAGGCCGACTTTATTAATCTTGGCCTGATTGATAATCGTATCGATCGCGATGGTGGTCTTACCCGTGCCACGGTCGCCGATGATGAGTTCGCGTTGGCCACGGCCGATCGGGATCATGGAATCGATGGCCATGATGCCGGTGAACAACGGTTGGTTCACGGATTTGCGGGCCATGATACCGGGCGCGATGCGCTCGACCGGATAGGTTTCCTTGGCATCAATCGGGCCTTTGCCGTCGACGGCGTTACCGAGAGCGTCAACGACGCGGCCTAGCAGTGCTTTACCAACAGGAACAGAAAGGAGTTTACCGGTCGTGGTGACTTCGTCGCCTTCTTTGAGCTTGGAGACGTCACCCAGAATGACGCAACCGACTTCGGTCTCTTCAAGGTTCAAGGCGATGCCGATGGCGCCGCCGGGAAACGCGACCATCTCATTGTACATGACGTCGGAGAGGCCATCGATTTTGGCCACGCCGTCGGCGATGGTGCGGATGTTGCCGGTGTTTTTCTTGACCGCTTTGGTCGAGAGCTTGGCAATCTGTTGTTCGATTTGGTCGAGGACGGTGCTCATCTCAGGTAAAGGCGTGAAGGGTTCGGGAAACGGGTTTTAGACAGAAAGGGCAAGAGCGGCGAGTTGGCCGGAAACGGAGGATTCGTAAACGTCGTCACCTACGCGCACGCGCAAGCCAGCAAGTAAAGCGGGATGGGCTCGAGCGGTGGTGGTGATCGGACGGCTATATTTTTTGCTCATCGCAGCGGCAATCGCCGCAAGCGCGGCCGGGGCCACGGTACCGGCGTGCTCAACTCGCGCTTCACTCTTGGCGAGTTCGACCGCAATGAGACGATGATAAGCCTTGAGCACGAGCACGGCGTTAGCCGGGGCGTGTTTTTCGACGTAGGCAAGGACGCCAGCCACCCGATCGGTGGAAACGACGTTGTCGACCACACTCAATTTAAAGAGTTGGCGAGCGAGTTGCTGAGCTTGTTTTGCGGCGGCGGCCATGCGAAGCGCGTGGGTTATTAAAAATTAAACGCCGGTGAGCTCGCGAGCGGCGGTCTCGTTGTAAGAGGCGCGATCCGCGTCGGTGAGTTTTTTGGCGAGCACGCGCTCGGTGGTAGCAACCACCAAGCGGGCAATCTCGGTGCGCGCTTCCGCGAGCATTTTCTTTTTCTCGAGCTCGATGGCTTCTTGCGCCTTAGCGATAAGGCTGGAGGCTTTCTCGATCGCTTCTTTCTGCTGCTTGTCGGAAAATTCTTTGGCGGTTTTCTGCGCCTCTGCGATAATGGCTTGAGCTTTTTGCTGGGCTTCTTTGAGCGCAACTTCGGTCTGCTGCTGAGTGGCCGCGAGACGAGTTTTCATCTCTTCGGCATATTTGAGGCCGGCATCAATTTGATGCGTGCGCTCATCCATCGCGGCGATGGTGGGCTTGATGCCCTTCCAATACAGTACAACGAAAAGGATGCCGAAGCTGATCGCTTGGACGACGACATATTTCCACTCGAGGCCGAATTTCTCGACGATGCCGGGTTCGGCGGCAACGGCGTGGGCAGCGTGGGCAGCGGCCGCGGGGGCTTCAACGACAGCGAGAAACAGCGAGTGCAGCATGGCGGATGAAATTACTAGAAAAAGAGGAAGGGCCGCGCCACCCATGTGGGTGCGCGGCCACGGGACAAATTACTTGGCGAGGAACAGCGCAAGGACTCCGAGACCTTCAGCGAGGGCCATACCGATGATGGCTTGAACGAGGATCTTGGTAGCGGCGCCGGGATTGCGGCCGACGGCTTCGGCGGCTTTGGTGCCGATCATACCGACGCCGATAGCGGCGCCAAGAAGACCGAATGCACTGGCGAGGTTGCCGTTGATTTCAGCGATGATGGTGGTCATATGGTGGATGTGTTTTTGGTTGTAGTTGCCGCCGTGCGCACACTTTGGCACGCTCCCGACGGTAAAGGGTTAATAAAAATCAGTGATGTGCTTCCGCGCCGTCCTCGTGATCGTGGCCATCGCCGTGATTACAAATAAGGCCGATATAAACCGAGCTAAGGAGCGTGAAAACCAAAGCCTGAATCAGCCCGACCAACAGCTCCATAAAATAGAAGACGAAAAAATAACCCGTGCCGTGCAACAGGCTTTCGCCACCAAAGATGTTGCCAAATAAACGAACCGAGAGGGTAAAAGGCCGAATGCTGATCGACATGATTTCGATCACTCCGACGACCAAGAAAACGATCGAGAGTATATAATACAGAAACAGCGGGGTCTCTTTTTTATCCGCTTTATTGCCAAAAATGTCCTGCCAGATCACTTTCGGACCGGCAAATTTGAAAATGATAATCAACCACGCGCCGAAGGAGATTCCCGCCAGTGCGATGGTTGCGTTGAAATCCGCCATCACTGGCCGGATCAAGGGCGTTGTAAGGTGAAACTCACCATTAACATCATGGCCCATGCCCATTGTGCCTACACCTGGGAGTAAACCCATCCAGTGCTGCATCAAAATGAAAATAAAAAACGTCAGAAGTAATGGGAACGCGAACGGGAACGCCTTTTTGCCAATAATCGGCTCCAACAAATCCCGCAATCCACTCACCAAAGACTCAACCACCGCTTGACCCTTTGAGGGCAAAATCGACGGCTTACCAATCAACCAAAGAATCAGACCGATCATGGCCGCAGAAAACAACCAGCCAGTAACCATGCTATTGGTAATAGCCCAACCCCCACCAAAATCATACAATTTTGAGGCTGCTGGCGAAACGCCGCCTTCACTCGCTGACACGGTTTGACCGGCCAGGAGCAGGATAAAGAGAGAAGCGAGTTTAAGGACTCGGAACATGGCGCGCGATACAGCTTGAGAGGTTTTGAAAGGTTCTGACATAGGCAAACGCGATCCCCTCCGTCAATCCCGTAAACCGTCTCGCACCGAGGTGAAGCTGCTTTTTTATCCTGCTGCGTCCGGTCTTCTACCCTTTAGGCGCACTCTACTCCCGTAAACCAGCCACCAGGGATTGAAAACTCGGAGCACGCTCTTGAAAAACCGTCTCATACTCAAACGCCCAAGGTGCGTCTAAGACTTGCCAATCTGCATGTTCCATCACCACTGCTTTGGCGGCGGCGAAATATTCAATGTCATCGGTCCTAAAATAAAGTCGTAACCCCTGCCCTGCTTTGGCCGCGATTTGGGAGAGGAAATCCGCCTGCATCAGCCGGTTTTTATGATGCCGGCGCTTCGGCCAAGGATCCGGAAATAACACAAAAACATCCGCAAATCGGACGTTTTCCGGCAACGAAGCCAAAAAATCCTCCGCGCTCGCATGCAGAAAGTGAAGATTACTTAAACGCGCCCGGTTTTTCTTCCGATTTGCCCGCTCTACGCGCTCGGCGATGATATCCAAGCCTAGACAGGTCCGCTCGGGGTGCGCAGCGGCATAAGCCGTCAAAAAATGTCCATGCCCCGAGCCAATTTCCACTACAAACGCCCCCACCCCCGCCAGCAACGTCGCATTGGTCGCCTTCAAAGCGACTTGTCGTTCTGCAATCTTCGAGACGTAAGCCGCAGTGCGCAGGGCGTTTTCCACAATTTTTTAAATTTTTTAGCGTTTAAGACGCAATCAACCCGTGTGGGAAGATTCCATTAAAATCATTAAAACACTTATGTCAGAGGGATTTATACCACTAATTCGACTCGCTTGACCCAAATTAAAAGGCTTAAACGTTGCCAGTTTCTGCGCGCATTCGCGCCGTAAACCACGCACAGCAAGATAATCTAAATCCGCCGGCAGACGGATTTTTTCAATCTGACTTAATTTCTTTACGTGCCGATGCTCTCTTTGAATATATCCTTGATAAACAACATTATAAATAACTTCTTGCCGTATTTCAGGAGACTCATGATTAAATAATTCCGGCGTATCCACCCCTGCCCCACCCCGACGCATTTTATCGCCCCAAGTTTCGCCCTGAGAGCGCTGATTTTCGAAGATAGCCAGCCAGTGCTGAATCCGATCCCTCTTCTGCTGGATCCGCTCGCTTCGACTAGCGCTGATCAATCCATGCTCCTTCGCATGCTGCGACAACCGCAATTCTGCACTGCTGTGGTTGAACAACAACCGGTGCTCTGCCCTACTAGTAAACATGCGATAAGGCTCGTTGGTACCCTTGGTTACAAGATCGTCGATTAACACCCCAATATAGCTCTCGTGCCGCTGCATTACCAGGGGGTGTCCTCCCCTCGCCTTTTGCACGGCGTTAACGCCCGCCACCAAACCTTGCGCCGCCGCTTCTTCATAACCCGAAGTGCCATTGATTTGACCGGCAAAAAAGAGGTTCTCGACCTTCTTAGACTCAAGCGACGGAAACAACTGAGTTGGCGGGGCAAAATCATATTCTACGGCATAAGCCGGTCGCAATAATTCCGCGCGCTCCAAGCCAGGAATACTATGAACCATCTCCAGCTGAACCTCGAAGGGCAGACTTGTTGACAAACCATTCACATAAAACTCGTTGGTCGAACGACCCTCGGGCTCAAGAAAAAGTAAATGCCTGGGTTTATCCGCGAAGCGCACAAATTTATCCTCGATACTAGGACAATACCGAGGGCCGACGCCTTCAATTTCACCGCTGTACATCGCCGACTTACTGAGATTGCGGCGCACAATATCCGCCGTTTCCGCCGTGGTATGGGTCATCCAACAAGAAACTTGTTCACAACCAGGCTGCCAACCCAAGCGACGTTCGCCGGTTTGTTCCACGTGGAACAAATCCTGGGGATCGCGCGTATCATGAAATGCAAAGAGAGTGGGGCGCTCATCGCCTTTTTGCTCCTGCATCCGCGTAAAATCTAAGCTACGACCTAATAAACGTGGCGGCGTGCCCGTTTTAAGCCGCTGCAACTCGATTCCGGCCTGCTGAAAGCTCGCTGATAGGGTTTTGGCGCTGAAATCCCCTAGTCGACCGCCTTCATTCTTGTTTTGGCCAATATGCATGAGGCCACGCAAAAATGTCCCCGTGGTCACGACGACGGTTTGCCCACGAAATTCGATATCTAGATTAGTGCGGCAACCAACGACCTTACCGGCCTCGTAAACTAACTCTGTCACGGTTGCCTGAAACACCCTTAGGTTAGCTTGCAGTTCCAAGGTATGCTTCAAGCGAAACTGGTAAGCCTTTTTATCACATTGCGCCCGGGGTGACTGCACGGCGGCACCTTTAGACTCGTTCAATAAACGAAATTGTATCCCTGTAACATCCGTGTTAATCGCCATCTCACCACCCAAAGCATCAATCTCACGGACCATCTGCCCCTTGGCCTGACCACCAATAGCTGGATTACAACTCATCTGTGCAATGGTATCAATATTGCCCGTGAGGAGTAGGGTAGAGGCCCCCATACGCGCTGCCGCTAGAGCGGCTTCCACTCCGGCATGACCCGCACCACATACAATCACATCAAACGGTATCTTATTGTAAATCATTATAATACAAAAAACAAAGCTTCACTTACCGATACAAAAATTAGCAAACAAAGCATCCAACATCCGCTCGTTGTCCACCTTGCCAGATATCTCACCTAGTGCCGCCAAAGCTCCCCTTAAGTCACTTGCTAACAACTCGGCTGCTTCGCCCGCTGCGAGTTTTTCTCCTGCTGCTGCAAGATCAGCCCGAGCCTGCTTGAGCGCCTGCGCATGCCGAGCGTTGATCGCGACCACATCCTCACCAAGCGCGGGCGTTAAACCATCCGCCAACGCAATGATCTTAGCGCGCAGTCCCTCCAAACCCGACCCCGTACTCGCCGAAACCTCAATATAGGGTAAACCCTTCCAGCTGTCCGCCAAAACCGGAGCAGGCGCTAAATCGATTTTATTCCACACCACCAAAGTGTTTTCAGGCCGAATTTTTTCCCTTAAAACTCTATCTAACAATAGGGTAGGGGAGTTAACCGCCATCACTACCACAAAAAGATCCGCCTCACCCGCGATTTCGAAGGTTTTTTCAATCCCGAGCTTTTCCACCACCCCTGGAGCGGGATTCAAACCCGCGGTATCAATCAACCGAAGGCAATGCGGGCCAATATTAACAACTTCCTCAATAAAATCACGCGTCGTACCCGGCTCCGGGCTCACAATCGCTCGATCTCGGCCTACTAAACAGTTTAGCAATGAACTTTTTCCGGCATTAGGCTCGCCAATGATCACCGTCTTAATCCCATGCCGCAACACCTCGCCATAGTGACTGGTCGCCAACAAGCGCTCCGTTCCACGTAGAACTTCAGCCACCTGGGCTGCCACCACCGCCTGATCCTCCGGCGGCAAATCCTCATCCGGAAAATCAATATATGCCTCCACGCGAGCCAATCCAAGCAACAAGGCATCAATCAAAACCGCCATCTGCCGCCCTAAGGCCCCTCGCAACTGTCGATTAGCCGCCACCAAAGCCCGCTCACTGCGCGCTTGGATTAAATCCATAACTGCTTCAGCTTGAGATAAATCCATTTTTCCACCCAAAAAAGCGCGCTGAGTGAATTCACCCGGCTCCGCGGCACGACACCCCCGCGCCAACAAATCCTCCAACACCCGCTGGGCAACATAAGGATTACCGTGGCAGGAAATTTCCAACGTATCCTCGCCCGTGTAACTCGCTGGCCCTGCAAAAAACACCCAAATCACATCATCCAGCAATACGCCTGCACGATCCCGATAATCACCATGACGCACCCGACGCGCCTGCGGCACGGCACCAAAAATCTCCCGCGCCAAGCGCCCAGCTTCAATCCCACTCACCCGCACCAACGCAATCGCGGCAGTGCCCACCGGCGTAGCTAAAGCAGCAATCGTTTCAACATGTCGTGACATCGCGCAGCGAACCAACGCCCGCCATCCATCCGCGCCAAGTCAAAAGCCACCACAACCAATTAACCCTAAACACCAATCTAAGCGTGCCCTTCGCCAATTCCCGCCGAGCCACCCCGCCACAAACCCAGTAAACTGCCAAGAATGGACGCCACGACCGATCCTTTCGTTCTATTTCAAACATGGCTAGCCCACGCGCATAAATACGAACCCATCGATCCCACTGCCATGGCCCTCGCCACCGCCGACTCTTCTGGCCGACCCGCTGTTCGCATGGTCCTACTGAAACACGCCGACACGCACGGATTTGTTTTTTACACGCACACGACCAGCCCCAAAGGCCGCGATCTCACCACCAATCCTCGCGCCGCCCTTTGCTTTCACTGGGCGACACTCGAACGCCAAATTCGCATAGAAGGTAGTGTTGAATCCATTACGACAGGAGAATCCGATGCGTATTTTGCGACTCGTCCAAGACTAAGTCAGATTGGTGCCTGGGCCTCGCGCCAATCACAACCGATGAAAAATCGCTTCGAACTCGAACAAGCCGTTGCGCTTAACACCTTACGATTTGGCATCAGCAAAGTACCACGTCCGTCCTACTGGAATGGATACCGCGTCGTACCAGAAAAAATTGAATTCTGGCAACAACGCCCTTTCCGCCATCACGACCGCCGCGTGTTCGTGCGCGACGCTGACTCGTGGCTAGCCACCTGGCTATTTCCCTGAACCACCGAAGTTCAACAACCGCGCACGGTTCCTATCAGATCGGATGACTCGACAGACTGGAGTGGGGTAGAGTAGGGCTAATCTCAATACGCCACCACGATTGGATTAATGCGCGACCCATTAGCGATCTGATCACCTGGATATATCACCACTTTCTGCCCCTCAACTAAACCTTCCAAAATTTGCGTCTCCCGACCGCTGCTACGACCCACCCGTACCGTGTGTAATACCGCTCGCTTACCCTCTGCCACATAGGTCTGCCACAGAGAGCCGCGTTGAAATAATGCGCCCGATGGGACCTTCAAAATGTTTTGCCCAGACCACGTTTCAATCTGCGCCTCGACTCGATAATTATCACCCAGCGAGCGCCGGACCTCGAGAGGATCAATAAAATCAACGATCACGTAAACGCGTTGTTCTTCGACTCCCAACGCCGAGACTTTAGTAAATGCCGAAGGCTCCACCACGCGCACTCGAGCGTTCAACGCCACCGGTCCGCCCCATTGTTCAAGCTGCACTCGTGCGCCCGGTTGAATCGCAACACCATCCCGGGAAAGCACCTCAACGCGCGCCTCGAGATCAGTAGGATCACCCACTTCTAATAACGCAAATCCCGCTGGCACGAGACGCTCACTTTCCTGCATCACACGTAACACCCGTCCACTGACGGGCGATAAAATCACCAAAGGTTCACCACGCGCCCCCGCACCCGCCGGCTGTCCACGCAATAACAAGGCCCGCGCCTGCGTCGCTTCAAATTCCGCAATCTGACCGGCGAAATCCGCTGCCCGAGCCTCTTGCGCACTCGTCGTTACTCGCGTTTCCGCCGCATCAAATTCCTGCCGCGATAACGCCCCACTGGCGAACAATGTCTTCTGCCGCACAAAGTCTTCCCGTTGCAGATTCGCATTCGCGACCACGCGCGCCCGTTGGGCGTGCGCCTGCGCGACGGCCGCTTCCGCAGCACGCACCCGCGCTTCTGCCTGCACCAGACTACGGGCATCCAAAATATCAGCCCCGCCCGATTCTAAAACCGCGAGCACCGTCTTACCCGCCTCAACCACCGCTCCCGGCTTCCAATCAATTCGCCGCAACTGTCCCGCCACCGGACTTGCGATCACGTAACGATTTTTCACCCGAGTCATACCCTCCTCGTTCACGCTCACCCGTAAATCACCGCGCTCCACGACCCCAATCTCCGCTGGCAAGGGCTTCGGCAACAGCCCCACCACGATAAGCACGGTCAATGCACTACCCACCATCCACGGTAACCAACGCGACCAACGGCGCGCCTCCGAACCTTTTTTATTCTTAACCCCAGGTTCAACTCGCGAGGACAAAGATGCTTTCATGATAAAATATTTGAGAAATAAAAATTAATCGCGGGCCTTTAAGACACCCACCAAATCCAATTGATCAAGCCGCCGACACGCTAGCAACGCTGAGACCACCGAGGCGGCCGACACGACCAACACCGCAAACGCGTAGTTCTGCGCCGTAAGAATTAACGGCAAACGCACAAACTCTGTATTCACCGTCATCAAAATCACGCGCGCAAAACCTGAGCCGATCAACAAACCACAAGGTAAGGCGATCAACGTAAGCATCACTAACTCACCCACCAATACCGAGGCCACCTCGCCACGCGTAAACCCGATTACCCGCAAGGTCGCGAGCTCCCGCTGACGTTCACTGAGCGAAATCCGCGCGCTGTTGTAAACAATGCCAAACGCCACCACGGCCGCAAAGGTGAGATAAATCTGCTGCAACAAACCGATACTCTGCGCGGTCGTCTCACGAAACCCCTGCCGTATCTTATTTTTCACGACCACGCTGCCCGCCCGCGGCGAAGCCTTCATCGCGTGTAAAAATTCATTCCATTGGCCAGCGCCCACCGTCAAATAGGCGGCATTGATACGATCCCCTTCACCGAGATGACGATTCAGTGCACCAATTTCCATATACGCCGCCGTCCCCGCAAAATCCTCGGATAATCCGGTCACCGGCACGGAAAATTCCACGCGCTTACCCTCTAATCCACGCACCAAAAGCGTTTCGCCGATTTTTACGCCAAGAACTTCAGCCAACTTTTTAGAGATAACGATACCCTCCGGCGGTAATGTGATCTGACGCCCCATGCTATCTAGCACGCGATACAACTGCGCCTGCGCAGGCAAACCGGTGATACTTAAGCGCCGAAATTGATTTCCCGCGCGCAGCTCCACCGCCGCGCCACACAACGGCTCCGCCAAAATTACCCCCGGTAACGCCTTGAAATCAGCCAACGCACGCGCCGGACTCGGCTCAATCAGTGACACCATCACCGTCTGACGCTGAATCAAATCCCACTGATAATCGAGCACGTGACCGATACCGTCACGAAACGCGTTGGGCACGACCAAAATTCCCGTCGCTAAAGCCAAAGCTCCAACCGTGAGCGACGCACGGACCGGTCGACGTTCAATATTTCTTAACGCCATCCGAAACGTCAACGTAAACAGCCGGCCCAAGCCCAAGCGCTCTACCAGCGCCGGGCGATAGCTCGACGGCGGCTCAGGCCGCATCGCCTCCGCAGGAGCCAGTCGCACCGCCGCACGCACCGATCCAGCGACGCCAATAATCGCCGCAATTGAACTCACCAAAACCGCCAAGACCACGACGGTTGAAGCGAGTTGGAATTTTAGCTCAGGAAATCGAAAGAAAATATGATACAACTCCACCAAGCGCTCCCCAAGAAACACTCCCCCTAAGACACCCAGCGCGGTGCCACTGGCAACGATCACAATGGAAAACTTAAGGTAGTGCCGGCCGATCTCACCATTAGAAAAACCAAACGCCTTCAAGATCGCGATCTGCTCTCTCTGCAAGGTGATCTGCCGGCTCATGACCGCATTAGTCATGAATGCAGCGACACTGAGAAAAACCAACGGGAAGCCGATAGACAGTCCGTTGAGAATGCTGATTTCATCGCGCAAGCGCGTGTGGGAAGGATGCGAAGTGCGACCATAAGCACCGCGTCCACCGTAAGGCCGCAAGATGTGATCTAGGGCCTCGATAACGGCCGGCTCAGAAGCTCCTGGCACCAAGCGCAAGGAAAGTTGATTGAACGCTCCATCAAGATTACTGGCCCGCGCGAGCTCCTTGTACGGCATCCAAAAAACTCCGTACGTTTTATTGTTGGGCAACGAGGCACCTGGTGGAGCTTCAAAAATGAATTCGGGCGAAAGCACGATACCAGCGATACGGAAATGCTGCCGGCGACCATAGAGCACCGCTGCCATCTCGTCTCCGGGCTGGAGCTGATTAGCCTGGGCAAAAGCTTCTCCGACTAAAATCTCTCCCGTCGATTCACGTCCCACCAAAATTCGCCCC
>CANGCX010000045.1 GCA_947452315.1 Opitutia bacterium
CAGGACTCGAACCTGCACGCCTTACGGCACACGCCCCTCAAACGTGTGTGTCTACCAATTCCACCACCCGAGCAAAAATGAACAGAGGAAGGCGGAATAAGTGAAATCCCCCGCGCCTTGTAAAGCCCCGAAAGTAAAAAGACCCAAAATGGCTTTGACCCACCTCTCACGCCGCCGAACCTTGCCGCACTGCTGCCATGTCTATCGACACCGTCCACGCCGCCCTACTCGCCTCCTACGAAGCCGATGGCGGTATCAACCACCTCGATGGCGTAAATCTGCCCGCGCAAGAGTCAGTCAACACGCTCGCCCGCGATTACATGCACCTGCTTTTCCCGGGATATTTCGAATCGACCGCGCTCGAGAAAAACGCCGTCTCTGCACACGTCCACCGCCTCCTCTCCAGCCTCGAACAACGCCTCGCTGCCGAACTAGAAAAATGCCTGCGCTTCGCCCGCCAACCCGAAGCTGCCGCCCGCGCCGCTAGCCTTGCAGCCGAAGCCCTCAGGCGTTTTCCGGAGTTACGCCGGATCATCCAAACCGACGTGACCGCTGCCTACCAAGGTGATCCCGCCGCGCGCAGCGTCGAAGAAATCATCCTCGCCTATCCGTGCGTGCTGGTAATTTCGATCCAACGTTTCGCCCACGTACTTTATGAACTCGGGGTCCCACTTCTGCCCCGTATGTTGACCGAGTATGCCCACGAGCGCACCGGCACCGACATCCACCCAGGCGCCCGTATCGGGACTCATTTTTTCATCGATCACGCAACCGGCGTAGTCATCGGGGAATCCTGCACCATCGGCAATCACGTCAAAATCTACCAAGGAGTCACCCTTGGCGCCAAATCCTTCGAAGTGGATAACGACGGCCATCCCATTAAAGGCGTGAAACGCCACCCCGACATCGAGGATAACGTCACCATCTACGCTCACGCTACCATCCTCGGCGGCGACACACGCATCGGCGCGCACACGATCGTCGGAGGCAACGTCTGGCTGCTGCAATCAGTGCCCGCTCACAGCATCGTCCAACAAAAAGGCGACAACTTGCTCGTGCGCCCACGCCGCAAACAGGAACAAAGCTCTGCCACCACCCCCGAGGGCAAAGGCGAAAGCTGGTCGATTTAAAACCTAAGCGAGTTTACCGCTCACTTAGCGCGCATCACGCGCCGCCAAGCCCCGCGCCAACTCGGCCGCGAAAAACGGCCCCCGGTAAATCATTCCAGAGTAAACCTGCACGAGCGCCGCACCTGCATCGAGTTTTTCGGCCGCGCCGATCACATCCGTGATTCCGCCAACCCCGATAATCGGCAACTTTCCCGCTGTCACCCGAGCAATATAAGCCACAATCTCGGTCGAGCGCCGCCGCACAGGTGCCCCACTCAGGCCACCCGCCTCATTCACCGCCGAGAAAAAACCCGGACGAGCCAAGGTCGTGTTCGTCGCGATCACACCATCCAGCCCAAACTCCGCGATCACCGCCAACACCGCATCAATCTGCGGCCAAGTTAGATCCGGCGCGATTTTCAATAACACCGGCACCCGCACCGCACGCGCGCGGTTTGCCCCAGTGATTGCACCGAGCAACTCCCGCAGCCGCGACTCATCCTGCAACTGCCGCAAACCTGGCGTGTTCGGACTAGAAACATTTAACACCAAGTAGTCAGCAAAATCCGCCAACCGCGCAAAACTCGCCAAATAATCTTCCGTCGCCCGATCGATATCAGCGAGCTTCGATTTACCGAGATTGACGCCCAGCGGGATCTTGCGCGCACCGCGCCCCGGCTGCGTCGCCAAACGTGCCGCGACTGCAGCAGCTCCCTGGTTATTAAACCCCATGCGATTGATCACCGCTTCCTGTGCCGGATAACGAAACATCCGCGGCTTCGGATTACCGTCCTGGGCGAGGGCCGTCACCGTGCCAATTTCAACGTGGCCAAAACCGAGCGCCGCTGCCGCAGGCCAGGCCCGCGCATTCTTATCAAATCCTGCCGCGAGCCCCACCCGATTAGGAAACTCCAATCCCAGCACCCGCACCGGCGCATAACGTCCAGCATCCAATCGTGTTTGCCACTCCAGCCAAGCCCGCAAGGGCGCAACGTGCCCCAACAGCGCCAACGCATCCACGCCGAGCTCGTGAGCCCGCTCCGAGTCCTGACGAAACAAAATGGGACGAATAATTTTTTCGTATACCGAGAACATGCCTCGCGACGCTGCAAACCCGCTCGCAAAACGCAAGAACCCGCGCCGAACCTAGTCCCCCTCTGTATTTTGCACAGAAAAAATCTTCAGCCCGAGCCCAAACAATTCCTTCTGTTTTGTGCTTGTTTTTTGAAACACCGCTCGCACGCTGCGAAAAATTTCCGCTCTCATGGCTAAAGCAACTTCTACTCTCAGCTGGTGTAACGTACGTCTAGGCGACGATCATAATTGGTGGGTCAACGAGACCAGCGACCCAGTGCGCTGGGACGTCGACGGCCTCAGCATCATCGACCCCCGCCAAGTCACCCATCTCATCGAACTCGTCGAACCCCTACGCGACTACGGTTTCGACCAAGAGATGTTTGACGCCGCCTTCATCCCTTTCCGCATCGAGAAAGACCTCGGCAACGGCAAAGTCCGCCTCAAGCGCGTCAAAGAATCTATCGTCGAATCCGACGACAAACTCTTCGCCCTCGCCGACACCCTCGACGAGGAAAACGGCCCCTACGCCGACCTGCTAGATCATCTCACCCGCTGCCGCGTGAAGATGCTCAACGATCTGTTTAAATTTGAATCTAAACTCTCGGTCGACGAAGTCGAAGATGAGATCCGCGAGGAACAAAACACCCAGTTCATCGAGGGTAAAGCTATCCACACCTTCGAAGAACTCACCGCCATCCTCGACTTCATGCCCGCCGGCTACGACGCCGACGACGAAGCTCCCGCCAAAGATGCCGAAGATGAGGCCGATGATGCCGACCTGCCCGAGATCGACGCCGACGAAGAAGAAAAACTCAAAAACGACGAATCCCTCAAGTGGGATGACGACGAAGACTCCGACTTAGACGAAGACGGTGAAAAAAAGAAAAAAGGCGACGACGACGAAGACTCCGACGACGAAGACGGCGGCAGCAAAAAATCGAAGTCCGACGACGACGAAAAACCTGCGCCGAAAAAATCAGCCCGCAGCGCCAAGAAAAAGTAAGTTAAAGCACTTTCAGAGCGGCGGTTCAAAAGACCGCCGCTTTTTTATGCTCGGGCCCTATCTGCGCCCAGCAAATCGCTCAAGCGCCACGCTCGGCGTCCTGCTCGACTTCGTCTTCTTCCGTCTCACGCGGCATGTAATACGCCACCGCCGCGATCGCCGCGCACACGATCACATAAACCAGCGCCCAGATCGTCATCGCCTTGAAATTGGTGTCACCCTCGACCACGCGCGCCAACCACTTGTAGCCGAACTGCAGTGTGCGAAATAAAAAAGCCACACTCAGCAACCCGAAGACTACAGTCACAATCCATTGGCCGATACTACGTGGAGGTTGAACGGGAGATGTGTTCATAGGATAACGTTTGGCGTATTTTTTAACGCAAAGCCAGCGCCATGTCCTTTGCAAAATAAGTCAAAATCAAGTCCGCACCAGCGCGCTTGATCGCCAAAAGCGATTCATGCCGGCACCGTGCCAGATCCAGCCAACCCAACCGCGCTGCAGCTTGAATCTGCGCATATTCGCCCGAGATTTGATAAGCGGCGAGCGGCTTGTGAGTCGCATCGCGCACCTCACGAATGATATCGAGATAAAGCCCTGCTGGTTTCACCATCACGATGTCTGCCCCTTCGGCTTCGTCTAAGCGCAACTCCACCAGCGCCTCGCGCCGATTAGCCGGATTGAGTTGGTAGGTGGCCTTACTCAGCAATTTCGTGCCCGCCGCCGTTGCGCTACCCACCGCATCACGAAACGGCCCATAATAAGCCGAGTTGAATTTCACGGCATAGGCCAAAATTCCCGTCCCCGTGAAACCCACCGCATCCAACGCCCGCCGGATTTCACCGATGCGCCCATCCATCATGTCACTGGGCGCAACGAGATCGACGCCCGCTCGAGCATGCAACACCGCCATCTGGCAGAGAATCGCCACCGTGCGATCGTTAGCCACGTCCAAACCATCCGCCGACAACACACCGTCATGCCCATGCGTCGTGTAAGGATCGAGCGCGATGTCGGTGATCACTGTCATTTGCGGCACGTTTTTTTTCACCGCCCTCACCGCACGTAAAATTAGCGCATCTTCATTTAAAGCCGCACTGCCGACTTCATCTTTGAATTTGGCCTCTAGCTTTGGGAAGAGCGCCACCGCCGGCACACCGAGTTTAGCCAGCGCCCGACATTCCTTCACCAGATCGCTGATGTTGAAACGCATCACACCTGGCATCGAGCGAATCGGCTCCGGCGCAGCCTTGCCGTCCACGACAAACAGCGGCGCGATAAAATCCTGCGGCCGCAATACCGTCTCCTCAACCATGCTCCGCAAGCTGGCAGTGCGACGCAGCCGCCGCGGACGTTGGGTGAGATCGAGCTTGAAGTGATCGGCCATATTCGTGTTTCTGCCAGCAAAGCACTCCATGCTCCGGCTCGCCATCCCTTTTTACATCACCCCGAACCGCCCCTCAGCGGCGCGAACTACCGGCTGCGGTTGTTGAGCGCAACCGCCGGCGCCCGCGCGCGCCGATAGGCAGAAACACCCGTCGGCACCCAGCCGATAAAAAGAACGTTCCGCACTGGCGGTATCCCTGTTAATCCCCTTTTCTCTTTCTCTGTTCATGGCTATCCAGCTTTACGATTCTCTCGAGCGCCGCCTCAAAACGATCACTCCGTCACAACCCGACGGCGTCGTGCGCTTCTATAATTGCGGACCCACCGTTTATGCCCCGGCGCACATCGGCAACTTCCGCACCTTCGTCGTCAACGACGTGATCCGCCGCTTGCTCGAGCTCGAGTTTGGTCCCAACAAAATAAAACACGTCCGCAATCTCACCGACGTTGACGACAAAACTATCCGCCGGGCCCGCGAAGAAGCTCGCGCCCTTGCTGACGTCACCAAGCAGTGGACCAACAAATTTCACGCTGATTGCGCCGCACTGAACTGCCTCGCGCCGCACGTCGAACCCACCGCCACCGGCTATATCCGTGAGCAAGTCGACATGATCGAGGTGCTCATGCACAAAGGTAACGCCTACCGCGCCGCTGACGGTTCCGTGTATTTCAAAGTCTCCTCTTTCGAAGATTACGGCCGGCTTTCCCGAGTTAAAGAACGCGAGCTCCAAGTCGGCTCTGCCCTCGCCGGCAAAGTCACCGCTGCCGACGCCGACGAGAAAGAAGACGTAAGCGATTTTGCGCTTTGGAAGGCCCATAAACCCGACGACGGCGCCAACGCCTGGGATAGCCCCTGGGGCCGAGGCCGTCCCGGGTGGCATATCGAATGCAGCGCCATGAGCAAAGCGCTCCTCGGAGACACTATCGACCTTCACACGGGCGGAGTAGACCTACTCTTCCCGCACCATGAAAATGAGATCGCCCAAAGCCAGTGCTGCAACGGCACGACTTTTTCCCGCCATTGGTACCACAGCGAACACCTACTTGTAGACGGCAAGAAGATGAGCAAGAGCCTGGGTAATCTCTACACCCTCGACGACCTCGTCGCAAAAGGGTTTACCCCGATGGCGCTCCGCTACGCCCTACTCATGGGCCACCCACGCAAGCAGCTCAACTTCATGTTGGATTCGCTGCGCGCCGCCGAGAGCGCGATGACGACACTCCATGCCTTCTGGCAATCGATCCCAGATAACGTGGGTCGCTCCGATGATTGTGATTCCGTCATCGCCGCACTTCAGGACGACCTTAACACGCCCGGTGCCCTAGGCGCGCTCTTCACGATCGTAAAACGCGGCCCGACGAACATATCCAAAACCGCCTTTGAAAAAGCGCTCTACGCGCTCGGACTCAAACCCACGGAACCTCGCAGTTCCAAAGTTGATGTTCCAGCTGCCATCACCACCCTAGCCGAAAAACGCTGGGCCGCTAAACAAGCTAAAGACTTCGCCGCCGCCGATACGCTCCGCCAGGAACTCGCCGCCGCCGGTTGGTCCATGCTCGATAGCAAAACCGACTACAAACTCGAACCTCTCAAAAAATAATTTCCGCCCATGTCCCACGTCATGTCTCCCCTCGAAGAACTTCGCCACTCGGCTTCGCACATCCTTGCGACCGCCGTCCTCCGTCTTTTCCCCGACGCCAAACTCGACATCGGCCCGCCCACCGACACTGGCTTTTACTACGACTTCGATCTCGAGCATAAATTCACCGCCGACGACCTCATCAAAATCGAGGCCGAGATGAAAAAAGTAGCCGGTGAAAACCAGCCTTTTTACCGCAAGGAACTCTCACGCGAAGAAGCTATCGAACTGATCAAATCCCGCGGGCAGGAACGCTATAAACTCGGGCGCCTAGCGGACATACCCGCCGAAGAAAAAATCTCGTTCTATCAAAACGGCGAGTTCATGGACCTGTGTGCCGGCACGCACGTACGCTACTCTTCTAAGCTAAAAGCCTTCAAACTTCTCTCCATTGCCGGCGCCTATCATCGCGGCGACGAGAAGAACAAACAGCTCCAACGCATCTACGGCACCGCCTTCCCCACGCGCGAAGAACTCGACCAATACCTCGAGCGCCAAGAGCAGGCCAAGGCCCGCGACCACCGCAAACTCGGCCGTGACCTAAAGCTTTTCCACATTGATGAAGACGTCGGCCAAGGCCTCATCCTGTGGACGCCCAACGGCTCCATTATCCGTCAAGAATTGCAGGACTTCATCGGCGGCGAGCTCCGCAAACAAGGCTACTCGCAAGTCTTCACGCCGCACATCGGCAAACTCGCTCTTTATAAAACATCAGGCCATTTTCCCTACTACAAAGAGTCGCAATTCACAGCGTTCCCTGAGCCCGACACACTCATGAAACTGGCCAGCGAGGGCTGCACGTGCGCCGAGCTCACCTCGCGCCTTGAAGGCGTCTCCACTCAATTCGCCGCCGAGATCAACGGGCGCGCTGGCAAGGAAGTCATCTCCGCCAACCGCATCCTCGATGCTGATAAGCTTCTAGACGGCTTCATGCTGAAGCCGATGAACTGCCCGCACCACATCAAGATCTTCGCCTCCCAGCCTCATAGCTACCGAGATCTCCCTGTTCGCCTCGCTGAATTCGGCACCGTTTACCGCTGGGAACAATCAGGCGAACTTAACGGCATGACCCGAGTCCGCGGCTTCACGCAGGACGACGCCCACCTTTTCTGTACCGAAGATCAAGTCGCCGCCGAAGTCCTGGGCTGTCTTTCCCTCGTTAAAACCGTCCTCTCCACGCTCGGCATGTCCGACTATCGCGTGCGCGTCGGCACCCGCGATCCTGACAGCAGCAAATTTACCGGAAATCCCGAGCAATGGGACAAAGCCGAAGCTGCCTGCCGCGAAGCCGCCAAAACCCTGGGCGTGCCCTTCACCGAAGAACCCGGCGAGGCTGCCTTCTACGGCCCAAAGATCGACTTTGTTATCAAGGACGTCATCGGCCGCGAGTGGCAACTCGGCACCGTCCAAGTCGATTACGTGCTACCCGTGCGTTTCGACCTCCATTACATGGGCGCCGACAACCAATCGCATCGCCCCGTAATGATCCATCGCGCCCCCTTCGGCTCGATGGAGCGCTTCTGCGGCGTGCTCATTGAACACTTCGGCGGCGACTTCCCCGTGTGGCTCGCGCCCGAGCAAGTCCGCCTCGTGCCAATCACCGACCGCGTCAACGACTACGGCGCCCAACTGCTCGCACAGCTCAAAGCCGCCGGCATCCGCGCCAAACTCGACGAACAAAGCGACAAACTCGGCGCTAAAATCCGCCGAGCCGAAATCGACAAGGTTCCCTACACACTCGTCCTCGGCGGTAAAGAAGCAGAAACCCTATCGATCAGCGTCCGCAGCCGCGCCAAAGGTGACGAAGGCGTTATGCCCTTCGCCGACTATCTAGCCCGCCTCAAGACCGAGATCGCGACTCGCGCCCTCGCTGTAAAAACGGTGAAACCCACTGCACCCGGCGCGACGCCGAGCGCCTGATCCTGCCCCGACAGTCCCTTTGCAACGCGGATTAATCGCCGCGTTGCTTTTTATTTATGTCCTCCTGGAAAACCGAACTCGACGCCATCATCGGCGCACGCCACGGCGGACAAGTAGAACACGTTCTGGGGCTGTTGCAGAAACTCGACGCGCGTTTCCCTAACGTCGCCGAGATCGCTTACCAACTCGCTTGGACCTGCGATGTACTCGACCGCGCCGCCGAGGCCATCCCCCATTATGAACGCGCGCTCACACTTGGTCTCGCACCCAATGACCACGCCGGCGCACTCCTCGGCCTCGGCTCAACCCTGCGCTCCATCGGCCAGTTAACGCGCTCGGCCGAAATCCTTCGCTCCGGCCAACATTTATTTCCGGACCACCGTGAATTCGACGTCTTTCTCGCGCTCACGACACACGATCTCGGCCAACACGCCGAAGCGATGAAGCTTCTTTTGCTCGCGCTGACCGACACCACCGAAGATCCCGGCATCACGACCTATCAACGCGCTCTACGTTTTCAGGCTAATCGGCTTTAAATCACCGCTAGGTTCGAGGTTGGTTCGGCAGATATTCGCATTAATCGCCAAGATTCCCAATTCCGGTGGTGCGCTGCGTGATGAATAGCCGCGCACAATTAAACTTAATCTAACTGTCAGATTGGGACGGTAGTAATAGCGAGTAGCGTTCGTCGTGTGTAGCAACCAAGTTAACGCTGACCCTAAAACCCCAAATATCTTCGCGGCGCATATGCCCCGACCGGTTACTTTAATCCCTAAGAAAATCCCTGTTTATGAACATTACTCCTTACCTCATTCGACCACGTTTCCAGCAGATCGGAGTGCATGCCTGCTTAGCACTGTTTGGCGCAGCTAACCTCTGGTCTCAAGCAACTCTACGGTCCGACTCCACGCCTGCGATGATAGCCAAGTACGACACCAATCGAAACGGCAAAATCGACCCCGATGAACTCGCTGCCATGGAAGCAGCTCAGAAAGCAAATATCCCAGTAGAAAACGCCACCGCGCCCAACACCAACAGCGAACAAGTCATCGCACTTTCGCCCTTCGAGGTGATTTCCGAAAACAAAGGATATTTCTCGGCCAACTCGATGTCGGGCACCCGAATGAACTCAAAGATCGAGGATCTTGGTCAATCCATCACGGTTATGACCAAGGAGCAAATGGTCGATTTTGCCATGCTCGATATCAACGATGTGTTCGACCACATGGCGAGTACCGAGGGTACCGGATCGTACTCTCTATTCGAAACCGACCGCACGGGAGCCGTCGTCGACCAAGTCAGCCTCAATCCGAACAACGCCAACCGCGTGCGTGGCATCGGCAACGCCAACATCGCTTTCAACAATATCGCGACCACGGGACGCGTGCCGGTTGATCCACTCTGGATGGACTCACTTGAATTAAGCCGCGGGCCTAACGCCAATATCTTCGGCCTCGGCAACGCATCCGGCACCGTCAATCAAGTACCCGCGACCGCTAATTTGTCCCGCAATTTCACCCGAGTGGAAACCCGCGGCGATAGCTACGATGGCTGGCGCGCCTCGCTGGATGTGAACCGGATTTTGCTCAAACAAAAACTCTCCGTGCGTGCGAGCTACGCTAACCAACACACGGGCTTTGTTCGCAAACCCTCGGGTGAAGACACTCGCCGCCTCAGCTTTCAGGTCAAAGCCCAGCCATTCAAAAATACCACTATTTCTGCTTCTTGGTATAACTATAAAAACTCTGCCGTACGGCCCAATTTCACCACTCCTCGCGATTACTATACAGGTTGGTTCGCCGCAGGCAAACCCGGTTGGAATCCCGTCACCGGACTGATCACCTTAGCCAACGGCCAAGTTTATGGTAACGGCAACGTGCTTGGCTCTACCACGCCATATGCGGCCGCGCCGACCAACTTCATCGCCGGCGGTCCTGAAAATCGTTCGATTTTCCAAATCGGCGCCCCCGGACAAAATCCCTATTGGGCCATGACACGCTACACCTCAGGCTCATTCGCCACCACCGATCCGTATGCCTCGACCTCGACTGGCATCGGCCTTTTGACCACGGGCCCCTCCGAGACCTATTCCGCCACGCAACAACCGCTGTATAATTCTGTAGCTAGACCCATCAACAACCGCTCTATCTACGACTGGCGCAGCATTAACTTAGCAGGCAACAGCAAGGCTTGGGACGACGTGAACACCTATCTCGCCCAACTCGACCAGGTTATTCTGTATACGCCCAAACAAACCTTGGCGGCTCAGGCGACCTTCTTGCGTGAGGATGCCAAGCGCTTGGAAAATCAGCCGATGGGCCCTGCGAGCGTGAACAGCAATGTTGGTCAGCTCCAAGTAGATGTGAACCAAGTTAATCTGGATGGCACCCCCAATCCGTACTTCGGACGACCCTACTTGCGCAGCAACGAACCCTATCTGCGAAACAAGCCCCTGTTGTGGGACACCACCCGAGTACAGACCGTCTACCGCATCGATTTCTCCCAAGATAAAGGCTTCAGCAAGTGGCTCGGCACCCAACAGCTCTTGGGCTATTACGAGTACAAGGATCAACAAAATCGCCAATACACCTATCGCCACTCCGCCCTAGGCACCAACCTAGCTTGGGAGCAAAAATACATCAGCCTCAACACCCCCTTGGGAAATCGCGTGCAGCAATCCATCACGGATCCACGCTACGCCATCGCTCCGGGCAACTATGCCCGTGTAAACGAACAATACTACGTCGGTAATACCGTCGGTGGTGGTATTGAATACGCCCCGAGCTTTTTTCCGGAAGGCGTGAGCGCCCCCTACGTCTGGGGCCCCTCGTCAGGCGCGATGCTCAAAGACACATCCGCGATCGGCTTCACGCCGAGTCCCGATAGCGGCGGCGGCGGTGCCAACGTCCAGACCGTCATCAAAACCAAGGGAGGCGTACTCCAAAGCACGTTTCTTGAAGGCAAACTCGTAGGCACGTTCGGCCTGCGCGAAGATACGGTCTATGACCATAATGCTCCCCTCGCTACGCTGACTTCCGACCTGCGCGCCTACGACTTCGCCGCATCCAATAAATGGTTGCCCGGCTGGCGTGAGGCTAAGGGCAAGACGAAGTCTATGTCGGTCGTGGCACGACCGCTGCGCGACCTACGGCTACTTAAATCCGCTGTGAACGGCGGCAACGCAGTCACCCGCTTCCTCGCAGAAGCCGTCAGCAGTCTCAGCCTTACTTACAATAAATCGGACAATTTCATCGCGCAGGGACCCGCTTTCGACCTCTTCCTCAAACCCCTCCCCAATCAAACCGGCACCAGCAAAGACATGGGTTTGTGGATGACGATGCTCGATGGCCGCCTCTCCATCCGCTACAATCATTTCGATACCAAACAACTGAACCTGCGCAACGGCGACATCACCACGATGGCCCAGCGCGTCTTGCGCTATGAAGGATTTGTCGCGACCGATGCCTGGAACTTGAGAACCCAAGCCACCGCTTGGCTCAACGGTCTCGGTACCGGAGGCGTCGCCACCAACGAGCAAATCGCCGCAGCCATCAAGATGCCATTGGCCCAGTATAATGGATTGCAGTCCATTGTGGCCAATAACACCTACGCGGCGGTCATGGACGCTCAGTCCAAGGGTGATGAACTTGAAATCAATTTCAACCCCACGAAGAATTGGACCGTAAGTTCCTCCGTCACTAAGACTGAAGCAATCAACACCGCCGTGGGCTCAGCCGTGGATGATTACATCGCCGCGCGCATGCCCATATGGACCAGTCTAGAAGATCCACGCTTCACCCCCACCACGCAGACCCTCGGTGGCGTGACCACCGCCTACACAACCGGACCGGTCTCACTCCCAACGGGTGCCACCGGCCGCATCCTATGGTGGAACATCCTAGGCACCCCCTTTAGCACCGTTGCTGGATACAACGCGACCAACTCGGCCGCGACTAACTTCGCTAGTAACGTCGATGCGCCGATGGCCGTCTTCCGCGCGTTGATTGGTCGTCCCCGCCCACAAGTCCGCAAATATTCGACCAAGTTTAACACGAAATACAATTTAGCCGGCATCTCCGATCACCCTGTCCTCAAGGCCATGAGTGTGGGTGGCTCGCTGCGCTGGAGCGACAAAGGCTCAATCGGTTTCTACGGCCTAGGCTACGATCCTGCCAAAGACCTCACACTCGCCTCAAACAAGGTGCTACAACTCGATCCCAATCGCCCAATCTATTCGCCCGCCGAAACCTACCTTGATTTATTTGTGAGTTACCGCACCCGAATGTTCCGCGACAAGATCCGCGCTAACTTTCAACTGAACGTGAAGAATGTCCAAGAAAGCGGCGGTGGCTTACAGGCCACTAGCGCCTTCTTCGATGGTCGAGCCTCGACTTACCGCATCGTCGATCCACGACAATTTATTCTATCGGCCTCCTTCGATTTGTAAAAAATCTGTAGTGAAAACCTTCAGGCCGCCACTCGCATGAGTGGCGGCTTTTTTTGCTTAAAAAAACTCTATGACATACTGCGCGTATCGCGGTGCAGCATTTTGCCGTGCTCAAAAATTTCACATTTAAAATGCATAGGCAGGGCGCGCGGTGACGGCCGGATGAAGGATAAGTCATGAACACAAAAAAGCCGGCTACCCACTAAGGAGCAGCCGGCTTGGCGTGATTTTACTCTTAAATTAATCAGACCGCCGCTTCGCCGCGCTCGTCGGTGCGGATTCGAATAACTTCCTCAAGCGGCATAACGAATACCTTGCCGTCGCCAATTTTACCCGTCTTGGCGGATTTCACAATCGCTTCAACGGCTTTCCCCGCGAGGTCGTCGGTAACGGCGATCTCGATTTTAACTTTTGGCAGAAAATCGACGGTGTATTCACTACCCCGATAGATCTCGGTGTGGCCTTTCTGACGGCCGTAACCTTTAACTTCGGTGACTGTCATGCCTTCAATGCCGACAGCACTGAGCGCTTCCTTCACTTCATCCAATTTGAACGGTTTGATAATAGCGGTGATGAATTTCATAAGTGTAGGGATAGGATTAAATACTTAGTTGATGTAACCTTCTTCGCCGTGATCGGTGATATCGAGGCCTTGAGACTCGGCTTCGGGGGTGGGACGCAAACCGATGAGGGCCTTCACCAGCATAGCGATAATGAAGGTGGATACCACGGAGAGTAGGAGCGTGAGGGCCACAGCTTTACCTTGGGCGAGCCAGAGACCACCGTCGGTCACAAGCTTAGCGAGACCGTTTTTCACAGCAGGAGCAGCGACCAAGTTGGCGTTCACTTCTTTAGTGGCGAGAACTCCCGTGATGATAGCACCCAAGGTGCCACCGACCGCGTGAACACCGAAGGTATCTAGTGCATCATCGTAGCCGAAAATCGCTTTGATCTTGGTCACGAAAACGTAGGGCACTACAGCGGCAAGGACGCCGATTATAACTGCACCAGTCGAATCAACGAAGCCGGCGGCAGGCGTGATGACCACGAGACCGGCGACGGCACCAGAGCACATACCGAGAATCGAAGCGTGACCACGGAAGATTTTTTCAATCGCACCCCAGACAAACGTCGCTACGGCCGCGGCGAGGGTTGTGGTCATGAATGCGTTGGCCGCGACGCCGTCAGATGCGACCGCACTGCCAGCGTTAAAGCCGTACCAACCGACCCAGAGCATACCCGTTCCAACCATGCAGAGCACCATGCTGTGTGGAGCCATTTTTTCCTTACCGAAGCCAAGACGGGGCCCGAGGATCAAGCAGAGGATCAAAGCCGACCAACCCGAGGACATGTGCACCACTGTGCCGCCGGCGAAATCAATCGCAGCGATCGAAGCATCGGCGTTCCAAACGCCATTCATGTAACCGGATGAGCCCCAAACCATGTGGGCTAGCGGGAAATAAACTAAGAGCATCCAAAGAGCCACAAAGAGCATGATAGCAGTGAATTTCATGCGCTCAGCGATCGCGCCGACGATCAAAGCCGGAGTGATGATCGCGAACATCATTTGATACATCGAGAAAACGTTTTGGGAGACCCAGTAAGCGTAGTCGGTGTTGGGCGCGCTGGTGACACCCTTTAGGAAAAAATACTCCGAGCCGCCGAGGAAAGGGCTGCCAAAGCTTTTGCCGAAAACTAGACTATAACCAAAAGCCCACCACATAATCGTGACCATGCCCGTCATGCCCAAGCATTGAGCGAGCACAGAAAGGACATTCTTTTTACGAACTAGACCGCCGTAGAAAAGCGCCAGACCTGGCAGCGTCATGAAAAGGACCAGCGCGGAGCTGGTCATCATCCAAGCGTTGTGACCGGGACCGGAGGAACCCACCAAGGGGCCTTTAGCTGGATCGGCGTTAGTCACATAAGCTTCAAGCGCAGCGATGCGTTCTTCGGCCGTTGGGGGGGGCGGTGTCGCGGGTGCAGCGGCGGGCGTTTGGGCCCAAATTGAGCCTGTAACAAGCAGCAGAGCTGCCAGTCCAAGACGGAAGCGAGTCAGGTTAAGGAGGGATTTCATAGGCAAGTGCTCTGACTTAAGCAGCCCCTGTGCCATGCAACGAATTCGTTGAAAAACAATCGAATTTCAGAGCACAAAACTCCTGGGTATACAAAAAACGGCTGCCCTTGGGCAGCCGGTTAGCAAGTTCAAACCGAGTTTAAACGGCGGCTTCACCCCGCTCGTCCGTACGAATGCGAATGATTTCCTCGAGAGGGAGAATAAAAACTTTACCGTCACCAATCTTGCCGGTCTTGGCGGATTTCACGATCGCATCGACTGCCTTGGACGCCATGTCGTCGGACACGGCGATTTCAATTTTCACTTTGGGTAAAAAATCCACCGTGTACTCACTGCCGCGATAAATTTCTGTGTGCCCCTTTTGACGCCCGAAGCCTTTGACCTCAGTCACTGTCATACCCTCAATGCCAGCCTCGGCGAGAGCTTCTTTAACTTCTTCGAGTTTGAACGGCTTGATGATGGCGATGATGAGTTTCATACAAAGAATGAACGGTTGTACCCATAATTAGGACCGATTCGATCAAGGCGCAAGCCGGAGTTGCATGACAATTCCATGACGAAACCGAACAGCTACGTCAGCAAATCACAGCAACTGTGAGGTAAGCAGAGCACGGCCGAAGCCGCGCGTTACTCGGGCATCACGGTAGTGATATGCAGTTCCTTGAGCTGCTTGGCTGTCACCGGCGTCGGGCTCTGTGCCATCAGATCCTGGCCCTTCTGGGTCTTGGGGAAAGCTATCACATCACGGATACTGGTGGTTCCGCAGAGCAGTGCCACCATGCGATCAAGGCCGAATGCGATACCACCATGCGGCGGTGCACCGTAGGTGAAAGCTTTCAACATATACCCAAAACGGCTCTCAACGACGTCGGCCGGAATTTTCAGCACCTCTTCAAACACTTTTTTCTGCAGCGCGGGTTGATGAATGCGAATCGAGCCGCCGCCGAGCTCCATGCCGTTGAGAACAACATCATAATGCTGGCCACGGACCTTTTTCGGATCGGTGTCGAGGTACGCCGCATCTTCCGCTACAGGCGCGGTGAAAGGATGATGGGTAGCAACGTATCGGTTTTCCGCCTCGTCGTAGCTCATCAGCGGGAAATCCACAACCCAGAGAAACTGCCAATCATCGGCGCGGATTGTAAGCTTACCGCGCTTTTGCAGCAGCGCCGCAGCTTCGAGTCGAATACGCCCGAGGATCGCGCAGGCTTTCTCCCAAGGTGCGGCCGCAAAGAACAGCATGTCGCCTTCAGCCAAGCCGAGCTGCGCGGTGAGCGCAGCTTTCTCAGCGTCAGAGAAAAATTTAACGATAGGCGATTTCCATTCGCCACCCTCAACTTTGATAAAAGCGAGACCTTTAGCGCCGAGTGATTTGGCTATTTCTTCCAAGGCCTTGATTTCCCCTTGGGTGAGATCGGCGAGGCCCTTGGCGTTGATCGCCTTGATCGCACCGCCACCGGTGGCCGTGGACGAGAAAACCTTGAAGGCGGAAGTTTTAAACAGCTCGGTAAAATCCACCAGCTCCATACCGAAACGCACATCGGGTTTATCAACACCGTAGCGATTCATCGCATCGATGTAAGGCATGCGTGGGAACGGTGTGGGCAAATCGTGGCCGAGCACGTCTTTCCACACTTTTTTCAGCATCCCTTCAAACAGCGAATAAATGCCTTCGCGGTCGATGAATGAGGCCTCTACGTCCACTTGCGTAAACTCCATCTGGCGATCGGAACGCAAATCTTCGTCACGGAAACAACGAGCGATTTGGAAGTATTTTTCCACGCCAGCAACCATTAGAATTTGCTTAAATTGCTGGGGCGATTGCGACAGCGCGTAAAATTGCCCCGCGTGGATACGCGACGGCACAAGGTACTCGCGCGCGCCTTCGGGCGTGCTCTTGAACAGCGCGGGGGTCTCGACCTCGATGAATTCCTGCGAATCGAAATAGTCGCGAATGGACTTGGCCGCGCGGTGGCGCACCTGGAGGTTTTTGCGCATCTTCGGCCGGCGCAGATCGAGATAACGATACGTGAGGCGAAGGTCTTCGTTGACCTTATCACCGCCAACATCGTCGAGCGGGAACGGTGGCGTATCAGAAATATTAAGGACCTCGAGAGCGTTCGCGGCGATCTCGATTCCGCCGGTAGGCAGGGTCGAATTAACGGTGCCGTCAGGCCGAGGCACGACCTTGCCTGCGATGCTAATAACCGACTCTGGTTTCAGATGGCCGGCTTGGACGCCGAGCTCGGCGTTATCTTGCGGGTCGAATTTGACCTGCGTGATGCCTTTGCGGTCGCGCAAGTCGATGAAGACGATACCGCCGTGATCACGGACGGAATCGACCCATCCGGAGAGCGTGACGGACGCACCGAGATCGGCGGGAGTGAGCTGGGCACAATGATGGGTGCGCTTCATGGGCATGGGTTAGTCGTGCAAAAGAA
>CANGCX010000046.1 GCA_947452315.1 Opitutia bacterium
AATGAGGATAAACGCCATCTCGTCCACTTGTCCGGCCAGATGCGGCAGCAACGTCGAAATCATTTTGCCGCTCTGCCCCGCCGGCGCGAACGCCCAAGGCGATTTCATGAGGTTGCCGTTTTTTCCCTGAAAGGTAACTTCCGTCTCACCGCCCGGCATCGGCGTACCATCATATTTTTCTAAAAGCGGTTTATAATCCCAAAGATCAATATGCGAAGCCGCGCCCGGACAAAAAATCTGCAACACCTGCTTTGCCTTGGGCGCAAAATGCGTGGGCTGGGCCGTCGCCGCAACTAGCTCACGCGTAAGTAAACGTGAAAGTGCGACACCGGTAAGACCGGTCGTCATCTGCCCAAGAAATTGCCTTCGGGCGAGGCCGAACAGGGGTGGGTTCATGCCTAAAATTGTGAAGGTAACCGCGACACGAATCGTTTTCGAAAAACTTACGCTGCGCTCACCCTGCTTCGCATTTAGTGCCAGCCCTGCCAGTTCGTCGTCAATCCTCGACACCAAACTCATGTCCCTCTCCGCCAACCTGAGCGAAAAATTGTTTAAGGATCCACGACCACCGTCAGCCCGACCCACACGAGGGGCAGCAATGTCTGCGCATCCCAGTTCGCGAGGCGGAAACAACCATGTGACTCCGTGCGCCCGACTTGCTCAGGCTTCGGCGTGCCGTGAATACCGTAACCCGGACGATCGAGACCGATCCAAGCCACGCCCACCGGATTGTTTGGCCCCGGCGGTAAAATCAATTTTCGACCAAGCTGCTGAGCTTCCTCCGATTCCGGAAATACCGCCGGATCGAATGTATAATCTGGATTCGCGATCGCCACGGTCACGTGTAACTCACCGACAGGGCGCTTTTCAACTTTGCGCGCGATGCTTACGGGAAAATGCGCAAGCAACCGATCCTCCGCGTCACGTACCTGCAACACCCGATCCGCCAATTTCACGTGAAGTCTTGCCGCGACACCCATCACGTTAATTTTTCCCAACGCCGGCACTTTTACGACTGTGCCAGGCAAAATTTTTGCGCTCCAATCGATCTCAGGATTTAGCCGCTTCACCAGATTCGGGCTCGTGTGTGCACGCTCAGCGACGAGCTCTAACGCTGTCTCATAATCCAACGCGGTCTGCGCCGATTTTCCGAGCCAAGTATCGCTCAACGGTTGCAGTCGCGCGCAATCTGCGGCACTCAACGTAAATGTCGTTAACGGCTCAGCCCGCATTAAAAGTTTCTCACGCGTAGGCACATCAAGCACACCCGACGGCGCGAGATTCTCAGTTTCCTGAAACGCTCGTAGCGCCGCTGCTGATTGCGCGCCGCCGACACCATCAATCGCACCGCTAGAAAAGCCCCGACGCGCGAGCTCGATCTGCGCCTCCAGCCACGACCTCACGGGGCGCCCAACACTTACTTCCGCAGGAACCTCAACCACCGGCTCTGGTGCAGCAATTTCTGCGACCGGCTCTAGCGTAGTAGCGCTCGTAGATATTTCTCCTGAAGGAGGCGGCGCAGGAAGCTTAAACTCCACTACCGGAGCCGCACTCACGCCAAGCGTCGCGCACAAGCGCGCCACGCATAGCCAACGAGCCGCCACGAAAAAAACATTCATCAGGTTTCGAGCGTGCAGCATCACGTCTCGTTGCCAAGACTCACTAGAACGTCATCTAACAACACCCAGAAAAAATTTCACAGTCCGCCGTCGGGCGCGGCGGTACCGCTGGCGCCGCGTCGCGGACGCGTCTTCTGCGCCGCGAGGAACGCCACGACATCGCGCACCTCGCGCGGCTGCAAAATACCGAGCATCGGCGGCATGATGGAAACCGGTGGGGTTTGCGTCACGATATCGGCGCGAGCGAGGGTGCGGTTGGTGCCGTCAAAAAGCCGCACCCCGACCGACTGCGGCGTCTCGCGTGCGATCGTGCCAGCGACGACGGAACTATCTTTGAGCGTCACGCTCACCAGGCCATAACCGGTGGCGATTTTGGCGTTGGGCACGAGTAACGATTCGAGGAGATAAGCGTGGTCGCGCTGGCTGCCGATGGTGCTCAGATTGGGACCGACTTCGCTGCCACCGTTGGCTTCGATGCCGTGGCAAGCGAGGCAGTTGGCATTAAGATTATTTTGCACAACTTCACGACCAGCGAGGACGCTACCACCGAGGAGTAACTCGCTCTGCGCGAAGCCTGCGGCAGACGCGGTGTAAGCTGCGACTTTCGCGGCGAGATTAGGATTGGCCGTGGCGCGAGCACGCGCGGCGTCGAGCACATCAAGTTTCAACTCGGGCGCGCAGGTGCCGGCGACCAAGGTGTCGGCGTACGTAAGCAGAATCGCATCGGCGGCCGGCGTGGCGGCTTGCGCAAGGAGCGCGAGCGCGTGTTGTTTTTCGGGAAGCGTGCGCGATTTTAGGACCGATGGCACCTCGGCGACGAGACGGTCGGATTGAGCCGGCAAGAGCAATTCGAGCGCTGCACCGTGCAATGGCTCGGGCGAGGTCTCGGCAAGCGCCGTATTGATGGCCGTAGCGAAAGCAGATTCGCCTCGCAGCGCGGGATCAGCGAGAAGGCGAAGGGCTTGGGCGCGGAGTTCACCTGGAGCAGCGGTTTCAGCTACAATTGCCGCAATCTGCACCGGGGCTGCATGGAGCGAATGTGTAATCATGATCTGGATCGCGAGGGTTTTGAGTTCCGGATCGGTCAATGCCAGAAGTGCATCGAGTTTTGGCGAGAGGACGGCTGCGATGGGTTGCGGTTTAAACGTGCGCGCAAAGCCATCAACGAGGTCGAGGGGCTCAGGTGCATTCCACATCCGCAGGCTCAAGAGTGCTTCTTCGCGGATCGAGCGTTCGGCGCGTACATCGAGTGCAAGTGCAAGCAAGCGAGCCGCGGCTTCAGGACTACCGAGGCGAAGGTTGGCGTTGAGTGCACGGCGAGAGATAAATTCGTTAGGCGAACGCAAGTCGATGAGCGCAGCGAGTTGGGGTAACGCATCGGGAATACCACGTTCGTCGTGGATCGCACGGGCGGCTTCGGCGACGACGAGCGGATCGGAATCGTGCAAAAACTCCGCTACAAGCGGAGAGACTTGGCGACGGAGTGCGACGACGCTGACGAGACGAACGTTTAAGGACGGATCATTTTTGCGCGCGGCGAGTTGGGTGGCAGTGGCACAGCCTGTGAGGCCAGCAACAGCGCCGTGACGCAAAACGGGGGCGGCGGCATCGGCAGCAGCAAACGCGAAGAGCGCGTCTACCGCAGCAGGCTCGGCGTGTTTACCAAGAGCAATCGCAGCTTGGAGCCGAACACGCGGGGCGGCATCCTTGAGCAAAGAAATGAGGCGCTTGGCATCAGGTTTTGCGATGGCGGCGTCGCCGAGGATTTTTACAGCCTGAGTGCGAATCTCCGCATCAGCATCCGCGAGCAAGGGCCATATGGCAGCGACGGGCGCCGCGGCGCGACGAAGGAGTTGGCCGTAACCCCACACAGCATGCACGCGAGCAAGGAGCGGCGCGGCGACATCGAGGGCAACGGAGAGCAAGGCATCAGCTTGGCCGCGCTTGGCGAGCTCGAGTTGGGCGCCTTGACGGACACGTTGGTCGCGGTGACCGAGAAGAGTGAGGAGTTCAGCCGAGACGGTTTTAACAAAACCCGCGCTAAGTAAGAGTCGCGTCTGCAGACGCAGGGCATCTTTGGCGGTGGCGGGAGTTTCGACGCGCCAGACAGCGCCTTTGCCATCGAGCGGATAACCTCCGATCCAATCGGCCATGAAAAGCGAGCCATCAGGGTGCCAAGCGAGGCCGATACCCATGATACCTTCACTAAGGATGCGGGCGTCGACCATCTTGAACGACGCACCATCACGCTCGGCGCGAAAAGCGCGCATTTTCCCGGATGGAAATTCATTGAGTATGAACAGGCCTCTCTGCGCGTCGCTGAGTGCGGTGCCAGGGTCGTGTTTGAAACCAGCGGGACCGTCTGAGTAATTGAGCAAAGCGGGCAAGAGGTAAGCTGCTTGGCCGGGAAAATGCGGCTTCCAAAGGCCCTCGCGCATCCACGGGGCGGATTCCTTCATGTATTGGTAATTACAGCGCCAACCGGTGTCGCTGCCCTCAACGATGAAGGCGAAGCGTTCGCGTTCGCCTTTCATATCGGCGTCGTTGTCCACCACGAAGAGATCACCGAAATCATCAAAGGCAGGCTCTTGAGGATTGCGTACACCATGAGCGTAAACCTCGAAATTGGAACCGTCAGGCTCGATGCGGAGAATTGAGCCTTCGTTTGGATAATAAAAATGGCGACCCTCCTTGGAGGTGACGTTGGTGCCCTTATCGCCGATGCTCCAGTAAATGCGGCCATCGGGTCCAACGCTGAGACCGTGCATATCGTGGCCGGCGTAGGCGATGTGGATACCAAAGCCGTGCACCACGATTTCGCGGATGTCGGCGACGCCATCATCGTCAGTGTCTTTGAAGCGCCAAAGGTCGGGGGCGATGGTGGCGTACACCCAGCCATCATGGTACATCACGCCAGCGGCGATGCCCGTGACGGGCGTGTTAAAACCCTCGGCGAAAACGGTCATCTTGTCGGCCACGCCGTCGCCGTCGGTGTCGCGCATTTGATAGATGCGTTCGGTGGTCGTCGTGAGATCTTTCCAGTCGATGGAGCCATCGCCGTTGTTGTCCTTGATCGAGCCGCGCGGAGAGCGAAGTTTGCCCGGCGCAAGCACGTCTTGGTAAAAAGCGAGTTTGGCCTCGACGCTGTTGAGGGCGACGTCGTTAGCGACCCAGTCTCGATATTCGCGAATATCAAGATCGGCCACCTTGCGGCGCGTGGTCGAGGTCACATAGACGCGACCTTGGGGATCGACCGCGCAAGCGACAGGATCGGGGACATTGAGGGCACCCGACCATTTTTGGAGCACGAGCTCGTTTTTGCTGGGCGTGGTCTGTGCCGTGGCGAACGGAGCGACCAGGGCGACGATTAAACCGGCTGCAACAAGCCGGGCGGAGGGGGAAACAGATAGGAACATAGGGCGACGGGGTCTCAAAAATGAGCAATCAGCACGCCCGCGAGGCGAGAGGATTCAACTCGTGAACCCAAAATTATTCCGCGTATAAGCGGGCGAGCGCCGCAGCGGTCTTGCGCACGCTCGCGCGCAACTCCGCCGGCCCGATCACCTCGGCCGCCGCGCCCCAACCGAGCACCCATTGCTCGACCTCCACCAAAGCCCCGAGGTGCAACCGCAATTCCAGCCGGCCGCCGGCCAGCTCACGCATCTCCTGCGATTCGTGCCACTCGCGTTCGCGCACCCGCTCGGCCACGCTCGCGTCAAACCGGATCACTACGCGATGATCGCCATCGCCACCCAAAACACCGAGTGCACTCGCAAAAAATTTCTCCGGCGAAAAATCCTCCGGGCGCACAAACGTCGCACCGCCCCCCACGACGTCATTGATGCGCGGTAGCGCAAACGTCCGCAACGCATCCCGCTCCACGTCGTGACCGACGAGGTACCAAGAATTTTCGCGGTTAGCCAAATGATAGGGCCGCACATGGCGAGGTGCAGCCTGAGTCTCTCCGGGCTTGCGGTAGCTGAACGTCACTTCCTCATGCCGTAGCACGGCCGCACTCAGGGCGTTAAAAACCGCAAGGTCGGTCTTTCCCAAGCCGATGTTTTTAAACGACACCGCGCGCAATTCGTCCGCGGGCGAAAATGAAATTTTGTCACGCAGCCCACCCGCTAGTTTGCCGAAAGCCACTTCGAGCTGATGGTGAAAAGGAGTACCGCGGTACTGCTCCAAAGCCCGTTGCGCCACCAACAACGCGAGCAACTCGCCCTCGGTCACGTTCACCGTCGGAAACGCGTTCACCTGCGTTGTGTAGCGGTAAGCCTGAATCCCCGCATCAAATTCGATGGGTAACTCTAAGCGATCCCGCATGAACGCGATGTCACGTACTACTGTCTTACGAGAAACCTCCAGCGCATGCATAAGCATCGTGCAGTTAACGAGTGCCCCGCGGCGGAGTTCCTCATGAATGCGCAGCATCCGCTCGAGCGGAGGCCGGGACTGTTGCGCGCGGGAGTTCATGGTTTCATGGCCAAAGCCACCTCTACGAATCAGTCCGTCTGCCGTTACGGCAACGCCAGAATTTTGACGTCCTCCCGGCCCTGAAGGGCCGGGAATCCCTTAAACAGCACGCCTGCGAAGCAGGCGAGAGCGTTGAGGAGTGGTTCCCGTTTCATCAGAGCCTAAAGCTCCTCCACGGGCAGTAGCGGCAACTCCTACCGACAAGATATTCTGAGCCACGATCACATCGGCATGGCCAGAGTGAGCGCACTTAACACAGCGTAAAACAGCCCGAGAGGGGCGGGAGGCTTTCACTTTTTCAACCGCGAGCGCATTAGTTTGCTATTGGCATTGAGCCACGCGGCATACTCCGCTTCATCCAAAGCATAAGCCGCCAGGGCAAGAGTCTGAACCGTAGGGTCGGCTCGAGGGCGAAGCGAAAGGCTTTGAGGATCGTCGCCATTGATTGCGGGACGTAGGGATTATTTCCGAAGCGACTCGTAAAGGCTGCAGTGAAATTTTTCGCGCTTGAGCTAAAAATCATGGAGGGCGGCGCTTCATCCCGGCCCTAAAGGACCGGGTTTTCGCACCTTCAGCTGAGATAAAGAGTCTTACCTCACCCTATGAATTACCTCTAAAAAATAATTTCATTATTTTGATACCTGGGTCAGCCAATGTCCCACCCAACCTAGTAGGATACGCTCATGAACTCAACTACCTCCCAAAGCTCCTGCGCCCGCTCCGCCTACTCAGCCCCCACTATCTCCCGCCGCGCCCGCAGCGTGAAATGCTACGTTCCCCTAGCGCTCACCTGGTCACACAGCGGCGTCCTCCATCGCGTGACGCACTGGCCCGAAGTCCAATTTGAACGCCTGTATGGCACCGAGTGGATCGCGATGGCGCCGAGCACAGAGGCCCTCGCCACCGCCGCCAAGACCCTGACTGCCGCCGACTGGCAACCCTTCCTTGAATTTGTACCCAGCGCCGTGCGCGAGTTCATGGCACCGTTTGCATTCTCACGCCTTGAAGCCCTCCAAGTCGCAGCCCGTTGCCCAGCTCTCATCGCCGACCTCGCCGAGACGCCCGCGCTGACAGCCTTCGTTTCCGCGCACGTTCAACTTCGTGGCTCCCCTGCCCCGCGCTGGACCGAGATCAATGCCATCTACGAGCGCAACGGTATCTTTGGCATCCTCGAATGGCTCGGACTACCCGCCTCGCGTCAGACACTCGCTATCTTGCGCAACGTAGTGCAGCCCAATCTCCCCCGTAGATTCCTCGAACCCCTCCGCAGCATGCTTTGGGAGCCCAAAGCCCTGACGACACTCCAAAAAAATCCCGCCCTGACCGACCGCCAACTCTCTCACTACATCCATGCCCTCGCGGCTTGAGAATTCCCTATTACAGGATTTTGCTAAACATCGCGGAATCTGACCCCAGTAAAACATAGAAAACCGTTTTGCCAGCGTGGTACGGGGCCCATTGTGTGCTTGGATGCGCCTGCGCCTGTCCGTCTTTTTGTTTTTCTTCGCCGGATTTTTTTTCGGTGGTTGCAGCCCACGCGAGACTCGCGTCATTGCCGGCAACCGTGACGGCATCCTCCATCTCGGCAACGGCGCCGAACCACAAGATCTCGATCCGCAGCTCATCAGCGCCAGCACCGACCAAAACCTCGCAGCAGCACTTTTTGAGGGGCTTACGACGCTCGATGAAAAAACCTCCCAGCCTATTCCAGGTGTCGCCGAGCGCTGGGAAGTTTCGCCTGATGGACTTACTTGGACTTTCCATCTGCGAGCCACCGCCCTTTGGTCTGATGGCTCGCCACTCACCGCAGATGATTTCGTGCATTCGTGGCGCCGCATTCTTGCCCCCACGCTCGGCGCCGAAAACGCATACCTACTTTATCCGATCAAATCTGCTGCCGCGCTCAACGACGGTTCCATCAAAGACCCCGCCAAGCTCGGTGTCACCGCGGCCGATGCCCGCACGCTCGTCGTAACTCTCGAGCGACCCACCTCGTATTTTCCGACGCTAACGGCTCTGACCGCGTTCTTCCCGATCAACCCCCGCGTCCTAGCTAAATTTGCCGCACTCAATCAACGCGGCACTACCTGGACGCTGCCACCCAACCTTATCAGCAACGGACCGTTTTTCCTACGCGAGTGGACGCCCAACGCCCGTCTCGTTGTCGAAAAAAATCCTCGGTATTGGAACGCAAATCAAGTCACCCTCAATCAGATCGTTTTTTATCCCGTCGAAAATCCGGGCGTCGAAGAACGTGATTTTCGCGCTGGCCAACTCCACGCCACCTACGAATTACCCCTATCGAAAGTGGAAACCTATCGCCGCGAATCACCCTCGCTGCTGCGGATCGAGCCCTACCTCGAAACGTTTTTCCTTCGCTTCAACGTCGCTAAACCTCCGCTCGACCGCCGCGACGTCCGCGCCGCGCTCGCACGAGCGCTCGATCGGGAGTCGATCACGCGCAACTTGCTTTCCGGCACACGCGTGCCGGCACACCACTTCACGCCGCCCGACTGCGCCGGCTACACCGCGCGCGCTACAATTCCTGACGATTTCACCGAAGCCCGTAGGCTTCTAGCCGCCGCCGGTTTCCCGGGCGGGCGCGGTTTCCCAAAACTTGAACTCCAGATCCGCAACGACGAACTCCACGCCAAAGTCGCCGAGGCCATCCAAGCGATGTGGAAACGCGAACTCGGCATCGATATTGCCCTCGTCCAACTCGAACAAAAAACATGGCTGCAAAACCAACAGAGTAAAAATTACACGATCACTACCTCGCGCTGGGTCGGTGATTTTGTCGATCCCGTCACCTACCTCGAAGTGCACCAAACTGGCGGTGGGTACAATTTCAACGGCTGGAGCGATGCGCACTATGATGAATTACTCCGGCGCGCCGCCCTCGCGCCCGACGCCGCGACCCGCTACGAGTTTTTCCAACAAGCCGAGACGCTTCTTCTAGACGCAGCGCCGAGCGTGCCGCTATTTTTTGGCGCGCGCATTTACCTGCAACAGCCGAGCGTACAACAATGGTCCCCCGCCCTGCTCGGGTTGCATCGCTACGGCGAAGTGAAACTCGCGCGTTGATTTTATTGGCCGCGCGGCCGCATCCCCGCACACTACGACCGACATGCGCTCCGTGCTCACCGCTTTTTTATTGTTCATCGTCGTCTCCTGCGCGCACGCCGCGGACGTCGAACTCACGCGCGTCTGGCCAGCGTGGCGCAGCGCAGAATCGTTTGAGCGCATCTCGGAATATTTCGACGGTCAGGAAAACACGGGCAGCCACACCATCCTGCGCACCCAGCCCGGATCGCGCGCCGGTTACTATTTTCTAATTCGTGCAAAAGCAGCGGTGACCACTACGGGAGCTAAATTTATACTGCAAATCATCACCCCTGAGACACCTGAGCCCAAGACTCACGCCTTTCCAATCACACTAGGACCGCAAGAAGTGGTTTTTGATGTCGGTCTAACAGGCCCAGATTGGGCAGGCCGAAAAACACACGCAGTCGCTTGGCGCCTGAGCGTGGTCAACGCCGAGGGCCACGAGCTCGCCAGCCAGCAAAGTTTCCTATGGTCGAATTCGGCGCCGTGAATCTTAACGGTTGGACCGACTGGCGACCGCTCGCGCTAGCGACGCCACCTAACTCGGCTGTACTCGCAGAAACGATCGACGGTGGACAGGCGTTTAGGTGGCAGCGTGAAGCGGACGAGATTTGGATGGGGCAATGGGATCGCCACGTCGCGCGCCTGCGTCTCGGCGTAAACGGTCGGCTGGAATGGTCGGCAGCCACAGCGGGGACGGAAGCAGCGCTGAACACGTATCTCGACACTGACCGTGATGCGCGGGAACTGGCGGATACGCTACCGTGGCGCAGCGATGCGCATCTAGCGCAATGCATTGCCGCGTTTCCAGGACTGAGGATTTTGCGGCAACCGTTCGGCGAGACCTTGCTGGGATTTTTGTGCAGCGCGACCAAGCAGATCGTACAGATCAAACAAATGATGGCGCTGCTCGCCGCGCGGCATGGTCCGGTGATTGGTGCCGGGGGCGCAACGGATGTGAAGGACCGGAGCGGGGATGCACGGACGGACCGATGGATGGCCCCCAAGTACCACCGGTTGCCGACGTGGAAGGAAATCGCGACGGTGCCTGAGGCTGAGTTACGCGGGTGTCTGCTCGGATTTCGCGCACGCTATATTCATCAAACGGCGCAATTCGTCGCGGCAAATCCGGGCTGGTTGGAAGAAACGGAGGCGTTGCCATACACGGAGGCCAAGGCGCGGCTAATGACATTGCCCGGCGTGGGGGAAAAGGTCGCGGATTGCGTGCTTCTCTTTGGCGCGGGGCGACTGGAGGCCTTCCCGGTGGACGTGTGGATTTTGAAAACTATGGCGGCGCGATACGGACTCGAGGGCTGGAAGCCGGCACAGGTGGCGCAGTTTGGTCGCTCGCACTTCGGACCGTTAGCCGGTTTGGCCCAGCAATATCTTTTCGCATGGGAGAGGGCCCAGACGCGACGCAGCACGTGAGCGATCGGCGCGAAGCAACTAGGCGTTGATTTGCAAGGCAGCGACTTGGGCGCGCAGTACATCGCCGAGTGCGAGCAGATGTGTGCTCGCGGGATAAGCAGGCCAAGGCGCGAGGGCGGCAGTAGCATGCGCAAGTTCCGCGTGAATGGAGGTGGTAACGGCGGCGAAGACACCGAGATCGTTCATCTGCTTGAGTCGGACCGCAAGCTGAGGCGGCCGCTTACCGATGATTTCTTCAGTAAGAAGTTGGCGCTCTTCTGCGGGGAGGCGTTCACTGAGGGTAATAAGAGGCAGCGTGAGTTTACCGCTAGCGAGATCGGTGCCTAAGGTTTTGCCGATGCGGGCTTCTGTGCCGAAGTAATCGGCAAGGTCATCGTAAATTTGGTAAGCGATGCCGAGGTGGCGGCCAAAGCGGGCGGCTGCTTCGGCGCAAGCGGGCTCGGCGCCAGAGAGTTTAGCACCCAGAAAACAGGATACGCGGAATAATTCTGCGGTCTTGAGGTCGATGATGCGCTGGTAATCGACGAGGGAAATATTGAGCGAACCACGGCGGAGAGTTTGGACAATCTCGCCAGCGCAGACGCGTCGCGTGGATTCGGAGACGGCGGCGCAGATTTCAGTGGTGGGAAATTGCGTGGCAAGGTGGAGCGCATGGGCGAAGAGCGCATCCCCGAGGAGTACCGCGGCAACAGGGCCGAATTCACGGGCCGCGGTACGGCGGCTGCGACGGACATCGGCTTCATCCATAATATCGTCGTGCACGAGTGTGGCGAGGTGAACGAGTTCGACGACGGCGGCGACACGGACCAGATCAGGCGTGATGACGGCGGGGCCGCGCCAACCGCTTAGAAAAACGAGCGCAGGTCGGATACGCTTGCCCGAGGTATCGATGCAGTAGTCAGCCATGGCCCGAATCTCGGGCTCAAAGGACTCCAGTTGACCGCGTAAAAAGCGGTCGAGTTCGGCCATGTGGGGCGCGAGATGAGCAAACACGCCTGCAAAAGCGGGCTTGGGGCTGGGCGCGGTAGAAGCTTCGCGGTTCATGGCTGCAGCGAACCTTTAGGTGAGAAATGGAAATAAACAATCCCGGTGTCGAAATAGGATGAGCTCGGAATGGGGGTACAAAAAAAGCCGATCGAGAAGACCGGCCTTAGAAGGGAGATAGTGCGAAAATTTTAAAAGTTATTCGTAAACTTCCACGAGACCAACCTAGTTGGCGGAGAGCACGTAAGTTAAATGCGTGGAAAACGTACTATCGCTATTTTTTTGCATAAAGTCACCTAAAAGGCAGTCCTTCAAGGAAATCGGGTCTGCAAAAAAAAACCGCCACTCAAATGCGGCGGTTGGAGCCAGGAGACTGGGCTGAGGAATACGCCGCGGAGGACCGCGGGATCCTTACTGCTGCCAAGAACGCTTCTTATGGCGATGCGACTTCAAGCGCTTGCGACGCTTGTGCTTGTTCATCTTCAGACGACGTTTCTTTTTCAGGTTGCCCATGGTGCTTGAGAATTGGTGAAGGGTCACCGTGTAACCACCCCAGCAGCCTGTAAAGCGAATTTATCTAACGTTGAGAAGTTACGAATCAACTCGTTGCAACCACGCGTTCTATACGTCGCAAACGCGTGAACACCAAGCAACACTCCACCCGCCCGGCCGACAGCTTGGACAGCACTGCCACCACCCGCCGATAAAGATTCAACTGTCCAGCGTGACGTGCGACAGCGGCGGCCAGCTCCTCATCCGTACCCACCCGATCGGTCTTAAAATCTACGATAAGCGCTCGCGTCGCTCCACCCGAGGCATCGCGCTCCACTACCACGCGATCAAAAACTCCCGTCACCCAGGCCCCATCAAGCACCATTTCAAAAGCTCGCTCACGCCACACCTCAACCAATCCGCTCAGAGGCTTCGACCAAATTGAAGCCAAAGCCGATGCCCCCAGACACGCCAGCCCCTCCGCCACGGCCTCGTTATCCGCTCCATATTTATCCCGCCATACCGACGCCCGACGCTCCATCGCAGCAGCACCATCGAGCCACTCCACTTCCGCAAAAAGCTCGTGCACGGCCGTGCCAAAGTCTGCCCCCTCGTTTCTCTTTAGCGCAAATAACAACGACCCACTTACCCTACTCTGTTTCAAGGCCGACGGCGTCCGGGCCGGCCGACGCGCCACCCGCCGCGTCCACTCAATCGACGCCGACGGTGAACTGTGATTTTTCGCCGACGACTTAGGTTGCTTGAAATCAATACTTTGAAACCACCGCGCTTCACCACTGTTCCACTTTTCACCCAAGGCATCGTGCAACAAGCGCGTAAAATTCTGCGACTCTGAAGACTTCTTCGTCGGTTCCGTCACCAAAATCATAGCCCGTTTCGCCCGCGTCATCGCCACATAAAGCAGGCACAAATTTTCATAGGCCGCCTCACTTTCAGCCACCGCCGCATGCGCCGCCAATACTGGTTCATGCTCAGCAAATATCTTGTTCGGTAAATCCAGCACCCACTCGACCGATCGATCATCCGCGCGTTGCACCGCCAACCCGCCCCGGCGCGACGCGAGTTTTACACCCTCCAAATCAGGTAAAATCACCAGATCGAACCCCAGCCCCTTCGCCTTGTGCACTGTCATCACACGAACCACCCCGAGCGTGTCTACCTCACGCACAGTGTAACCCTCCATAAATTCCAAAAACTCCGGTATGTCTCGACTTCCACCTTCATCAAAACGCTCCGCTGCAGAAACCAGTAAACGCCCTCGCTCCCGGCTAAATGCATCATCCTTCAACTCCGAATCGAGCCTACGCAGCCAACCCTCCAACGCACCCGCGAATCCGAGCGTCTGAACCTCCGCTAACACCCGCAACGTCAACACATCACCACTCACCAAACCCTCCGCTTGGAGCCACGGCTCCAAGGGCGACATCCGCACGTGTTCCCGTGCCAACGTGTCACCCGGAAACGCCGCCGCCCGCAACAACGCTAGCAACGCCACCGCCAAAGGATTGTCCGTCGCCACGCGAAGGTCGCTTTCCGCCAACGCCGCCAACCCACCCTCGCGTCGTAAATATTCCGCTAAAGCCGCGGCGGTCTTGTTTTGCTGCACCAACACTGCCACAGTGAGTCCGCGCCGTGCCGGTTCCGCCTCACGCAAAATTCTTAATGTCTCCGCAAACCGCCCTTCCTGGTCGGGCGCATGCCGCAACTCTGCGAACCCCTCCGCCGCCTTATACGCGCTCGTGTGCGCCCGCCACTCCCGGTTCCACTCCGTCGCTGCCTCCGCCGGAACCGTTGCTCGCAGAACTTCTGTCGCGCCAAATACCGCATTCACCATCGCTATTACCGCCGGCGTCGAACGCCAAGAAACATCCAACCGCCCTTCCACGATTTTTCCCGGTTCACTCTCATTGTAGTGATTAAAAATTTCGCGAAACAACCGTGGATCGCCCCCACGCCAGGCATAGATTGCCTGCTTCACATCGCCTACATAAAATAAGCTTCGACGGCCCTCCGCATCCTGCACCGCCTCGTCGATCAGATTACGCAACACACTCCATTGCTCGTAACTTGTGTCCTGAAATTCATCCAGCAACCAATGGTCAAACTTCGCGTCGAGCCGCCAATCAATCAACAGCCGCACCTCCTCCGCATCGCGCCCTACCTCGGCGCCTTCTTGCGCCAATTTCGGCGCTCCCGCACTCGGCAATAAGCGCCGCAACACATCCGTAAACGTCAATCGCCCCGCCCGCCGCACGAGCGCATCGTACGTCTTCTCGTAGCCAGATAACACAGCGAAAATACCCCGCGTCATCTCCAAGCGCCTCGTCAACTCAGCGCCCGCAATTCCTTCCACTACTCCGCGCAACGCCGCGCGCGCCTCGTCAGTGAGCGCGATCTTCTTACGTTCAATCGTAACCACCTCCAGCGCGGGCCAGGCCGCATACGCGTTCTTTAACAAGTATTCGAGCGGCTGAGGCAACGGTGCTCCCGGCGCCCATTCCTCAAGCGCCGCGAAGAAACCTTCCACTCGCTCTCGCTGCTTTTCATTCCACGGCTCGTTCGCCCACGCCACGCGCAAGGCCTGCGCAGCCGCCTGACGCCCATCTACGGCAGCAAGCCACGAGCACCCCTCAGGCCAGATCCGCTTAGACTCACCCCATTGCATCGCCGCAGAAGCCGCTAAGAATTTCTCTCCATGCTCATCAAGAAATTGATCAAGCACGCGTGTCAGCCGTTTTTCCTCCACGCCAAAGGTCGCGCGTTTGAATGCCTCAATAAACTCGCGCTGCGCCGCATCCGGCTCACCCGCCGCTGTAAACATCTGCCGCAACACGCGCCGCCGCTCGCGTGCGGCTGCCGCCGCATCAAGAATCTGAAATTCACCATCAAGCCCTAGCTCGAGCGGAAAACTTTGCACCACACGCGCGAAAAATCCATCAAGCGTCCCGAGATTTAAGCGCGGCATCGCCGTCACCACTACGCGCAACAATCGCAGAAAATCCTTCGCACCCAACGCAGGCGCGCCGATCTCCGCCGCCAGTTTTTCGGCTTTCTCTACATTCGTCGCTGCGGTTGCTAATTTCTTTAAAATCTCATCGAAAAATTCTCCAGCCGCCTTCCGCGTAAACGTCAGTGCCACGATCCGCTCCGGCGCAGCCCCGTGCGCCAGTAAGTGCACAAAGCGATTCGTCAATGCGTAGGTTTTACCGGAGCCCGCCGAGGCCAAAATCATCTCATGCTGAATTGCATTCATGCACGTTCCTCCCAACCGATACTAGGCCCCGCACCGCCGTGAAACAATTCCGCGAACTCATCTTGCTCCACCTCACGGCCTTTGAGTTCGCGCGGCGGCCAAAATTCACCCGCCAAGACAGCCGTCACCACGCCTGCGGCACACGCCTCAGCCGAGGCCTGCGTTTCCCGTGAAAAATCGTTCCACAAAAGCACCGCCGTCTCACTGGCCGCTTTAGGCAAATTAAAATAGCCGCACGCCACCGCGTCGCCCCAAGTCGCCGCAACCGCTAGCCGGTAAAGAGGCAACTGCAAGTCCACCCATGTGAGCGGTTTTCCTTCCACATTGCTTGTTCGCAACCACTCTGGCCGACCCAATTCATCAGCGCGCACGGAGCGTAGATGTGCCGAGATTGGGTCACTCGCCGTGTCGCCGGTTTTATAATCAAGCACGCGTACACGGCCATCAGCGTGGCGATCAATCCGATCGATTTTTCCTTTCACGGTTAAACCGCCAATTGCGACTTCAATTTTCCACTCTACGCGCTCGGTGCGCCAACCAGCGACTCGCTCACGTGCTTCAATTTCCGCTGCTGCCCGCAAGCGTTGTCGCGCCGCTTCAAATTGCACGACAAGCGGTAAGGTCAGCTCCGCGCCGTAGCGTCTTCGCACGATACCCTCGAATCGCTCGATCAAAAAATTACTGAGCTGCGGCGCATCGACGCAGTCGCGCAACGCTGACTCTTGACCGAGTTGCTGCAACGCTTCGTGGATCAAGATCCCAAAATCGAGAGCGTTGAGCTCCGTCTTCTCAGGCTCCACGCGCTTCATGCGCAACGCGTGTTTCAGATAAAATCGAAATGGGCACGCGAGCCAGTCGCGAAACGCAGTCACCGACAATTGCGTCGGGGCCGCCGTCACGCGCGGGCGCAATTTCCACGCGCGCGCCCATGCCGGACTCGGCTGGACAGCCGCGACCGGCTGAAATAATTGCGTAACCCGCTCAGGCAAAGCGGCATCAGCGCAGCGTAATAACAGTCGAGAGGGCCGCAGCGGATCGCCCGAGGCCGTGGTTTTTCCCAGTAAAATATCCAATCGGCCATTTAAACTCGTTCGCGCCGCCGCGATCGCCGCAAGCAAATACGCATCACAGGCGAATCGCTCCGCATTCCTCTTCAAACCGAGTCGCTCGCGCAACGTCTCGGGCAAGAAAACATCACCCACTATCGCCGAGGGCACGCACCCATCGTTGAAGCCTGCAACCACCAGATGCGGCGCGTCGTCCCACAGTAATTCTAACCAACCAAGCAAATCTATCGCTCCCAACGGCCGTTCACTCGTGTGCACCTCATCCGCAAAGGCCCCTAGCGCCAACTGCCAAGCTTCAGTCGCGGTCAACGCCGACCCACCACCACGGGTCAACGCCTGCTCGATCTCGCGCAGCTGCGCCATCCATGCCTCCGCGGATTCAGTGAGCACATCCTCCTTCTCGAGTTTGCGGCCTGCGAAAAGCTCCATCAACGCCGAGGCCGCGTTGCTCGGGAAACTTCCGCGCGTGAGCATCGCACGCAACTCCGCCAAGGACGCCAGCGCAAGCTCGACTGCCGGAAAACCTGCAACGTGCGCGCGTGCCGCTGACAATGTCGGCGGCAAATGATTCGCGCCTAATTGATCGAGCTC
>CANGCX010000047.1 GCA_947452315.1 Opitutia bacterium
ACGACCTGCTCGCGCAGATGAACGTCGCGGAAAAAACCTGTCAGCTCGCCACGCTCTACGGCTACGGCCGCGTCCTCAAAGACCCGCTCCCCACGCCCGAGTGGAAAAACGCCATCTGGAAAGACGGCATCGCCAACATCGACGAGATGCACAACGGCATCGGAAAATACGCCAAATCGCCGTACAACGAAACCCCGGCCGCCACCGTCAACGCGCTCAACACCATCCAGCGCTGGTTCATCGAGGAGACGCGCCTCGGCATTCCTGTTGATTTCACCAACGAAGGCGTGCGCGGCCTGAACTACGTTCGCTCCACCAATTTCCCCTCGAGCATCAGCCTCGGCGCCACGTGGGACCGCGATTTACTCACGCGCATCGGCGCCGTGATCGCCAGCGAAGCCCGCGCGATCGGCTACACCAGCATTTACGCGCCGCTCCTCGACCTCGCCCGCGATCCGCGCTGGGGTCGCGTCGTCGAGACCTACGGTGAAGATCCTTACCACGTCGCCGAACTCGGCATCCGTATGGCACGCGCACTTCAGGATGGAGGCGTGACGTCGTCGCCGAAACACTTCGCCGTTTATTCCGAGCCCAAAGGCGGCCGCGACGGCGCTGCGCGCACCGATCCGCACGTTGCCCCGCGCGAGATGGAGTTGCTCCATCTCCGCCCGTGGGAACGCATCGTCAAAGAAGTTGGCATCCGCGGCCTCATGAGTTCCTACAACGACTACGACGGCGTCCCGATCTCCGGTAGTCGCGAGTTCCTCATCGACCGTCTCCGCACCCAATGGGGTTTTAAGGGCTACGTCGTCTCCGACAGCGAGGCGGTTGAATTCCTGCAAACCAAACACCACCTCGTCGCGACGTATCCCGAAGCCGCCGCGATGTTCATCCGCGAGGGCGGCAATGTCCGCACGCATTTCACCCAGCCCGATGTCTTCATCAAAGGCCTGCGCACGGAAATCTCCGCTGGCCGCCTCGCGCTGGAAGTCGTCGATGCCCGCGTGCGCGATGTCCTCCGCGTGAAATTCGCCGCCGGGATTTTCGATCACCCTTATGTCGCCGCGCCGGAAAAAGCCGCCGCCCTGATTCGCACACCCGCGAGCCAAGCGCTCGCGCTTGAGGCCGCCCGCAAATCCATCGTTCTCCTCAAAAACGAAAAATCCACGCTCCCCCTTTCGCCGCAACTCAAACGTCTGCTCGTCTGCGGCCCAACCGCGAAAATGACCGAAACCTCTTTCGACCGTTACGGCTCCAATGGCGGCGAAGTCGTCACGGCCTTCGACGGTATCCGCGCGCGCCTCGCGGCTACGGGCAGCGAGGTGCTCTTCGCCGAAGGTTGCAAAGTCACCGACGCCCGCTGGCCTGAATCGGAACTTTTCCCCGAGCCGCCCGACGCCAACGAAGCCGCGCTCATCGCCGAGGCCGTCGCCAAAGCCCAAACCGCGGACGCCGTCGTCGTTTTCCTCGGCGACAACAACGCCACTATCGGCGAATCGAAAAGCCGCACGAGCCTCGATCTCCCCGGCCACCAAAACGAACTCGTACGCGCGCTGGTCGCCACCGGTCGCCCCGTGGTCGCCGTGCTGCTCACGGGCCGTCCGGCCACGATTAATTATATCCAGCGCCATGTGCCCGCGATTCTCTCCGCGTGGTTCCCTGGTGAAGCGTGCGGCACCGCGATCGCCGACGTGATTTTCGGCGACTACAATCCCGGCGGTAAACTTCCAGTCACGTTCCCGCGCTCGGTTGGGCAATTGCCGTTTAATTTCCCCTACAAGCCGGGCGCCCACGCCATCCAAGGCAAAAAAGACGACCCCAACGGCTTCGGCCAAGCGTCTATCGAGGGCGCGCTTTATCCGTACGGTTTCGGTCTGAGCTACACGCAATTCGCTTACGCCGATCTCAACGTCACTCCCTCGATCACCTCCGAAGGAGAAGTCACGGTTACTTGTGCGGTCACGAATCGCGGCAGCCGCGCTGGTGACGAAGTTCCTCAACTTTATTTCCGTCAAGTTGTCAGCAGCGTCACGACCTACGAGCTCAGTCTCGTCGGCTTCGAGCGTGTCTCGCTTGCTCCTGGGGAAACGAAGACGGTCACGTTTAAATTCCCTGCTCGGGAACTCGCGCTGATTAACCGTGCGGGTCAACGCGTTGTCGAACCCGGCGAATTTCTTGTTCATATCGGCTCGTCCAGTGCCGATCTGCGCCTCCACGGTAAATTTCTCGTTCACTCGCTCTAACTCCTCCTCACCATTTTATCGTCATGAAATCCTGCACCCCGCTGACCTCACCCCGCTTGTTTATCGCCCTCGTCGCGGCCTTGGCCTGGCCGCAACTCCAAGCCCAAACCGCCGCCGTCTCGTCGTCCGAGCCCGCTGCTGTACCCACAGTTAAACTTTCGCCTTTTGAGGTTAATATGTCGCGCGACCAAGGTTTCGTTGCCGCCAGCTCGCTCGCAGGTGGACGTCTCGCTTCGGATCTGGTCGACACACCTGTCGCTTATTCTGTTCAGACGCGTGAGTTTCTCGATGCACTCAATTTGAGCGACCTTAACGAAGCTATAAACTGGACGGTCGGCGCCACTACGACGCCCGACGACGGCGGCGGCCAACTCTTCGGCGGCACCGGCAGCAGCACGATTCGCGGTGTCGGTTCCAATGCCACAAACCGGAATTTTTTCACCGGCGGTACCAACACATCGACGTACAATCTCGAGCGCATGGACTACGCGCGCGGCCCTAATTCCATTCTCTTTGGTACCGGCACGATCAGCGGCACGTCCAACGCAGTTGTGAAAAGCGCACGCATCGGCCGCAATGCGACCGAGGTTCGCGCTGAGGTCGGCTCCTGGGAATCTTACCGCGCCACCGTCGATGCTAACTATTCGTTGAAAAATAAAGTCGCCGCGCGCGTCGTCACCACCTGGCAAGACACGCACACGTGGCGCGATTGGGAGCGCACCCAGCGCCGCGGCGTGTCGCCCTCGCTCACTTTCGATGCTACGCGCAATACCCGCCTCACGGTCATCGGGGATTACTATGAACAAAAAGTCGTCGCCGGCATGAACGCCCTCACGGATTCCCTCACCGGTTGGGACGGCAAAACCGTTTACTCCGGCATCCAAGCCTCGACACTTCCGAGCCAATCTGCGTTCGGCGCAACGCGCATCGGCACCAATACATGGGTCGTTTCGCCTGCGTCCGGCAAAGGCTACGGTACTGCGCTCAGTTACACCGGCATGATGCAGACCACGTATTTCGGCGGTAACCGTACCGTCAACGGTGTCAGCTCTGCGAGTGGCTCCAATCTTGGTTTCAACGCCGGCCCGCTTATCGACACACCGATGATCACCTCCGGCATCTATGATGCCGCGATCCAAGGATCATCCTTCCGTGTTCCGAAGCGCTCCTTCACCAACATCGGGCCGAACCCCACTGCGATTAACCGCTTCCGCGATGCCACGTTTTTCCTCGATCAACGCATCGGTGAATCGCTCAACGTCCAGCTCTCCGGCGACGTCAACCGTCTCTTCAGCTACGGCCTCATCGATTATTACACCAATCAAGGTTACCCCAACACTTATATCGACATCAACCGCCTCCTCCCCGACGGCGGCGCCAACCCAAACTTCCTCCAGCCCTACAACGAATTTAGTCGCCCCGAGCGTCAGAAGGTCGACACGACCAACAAGGCTCTACGTTTCGCTGCGGCATATTCCAAGAGTACGCGCTGGTTCGATCTCAAGGCTAACGTTATTGGCGCCGCCGAAAATCAACAGATCTTCAAGTCGCGCGAATACTACATGATTCCTGTCGATGCCGATCCGCGCGCCTGGGGTCTCGTCACCAGTACCCGTACTCAGACGCTCCGCTACCGCTACTACTGGAACCAGCCGCAACGTGACCTCACTGAGATGAAGGAAATTACCCTCGTCGATCCCGCCGCTGGTACTTCGCGCACTTATAATCCCCTTTGGGTTCTTGGCTCTGATCGCAACGACGCCACCACCTTCAGCGACGCTTCTACCAAATATTATCAAGCCTCCGCTAATATCTCCTTCTGGCAAAAGCGCATCATTTTTCTCGGCGCGTTTCGCTCCGATCAAGTTGATCGCAGCCAACGACTCTTCCTGCGGCCGATGGATCATCCGTCCAGCTACGGCGTTCTCACGCGCAATCACTTCATTTATCGGCCCGATGCACCCGCTGATTATTTCAAACTCACTTACGTTCCCAAAGACGCCAACGGCAACCCCACTGGTCCCGCTCAATTGGCACCCGCCACTCGTCCACGCGATGCGACAACCGGCCTCGCGCTTCCGCAATACGCTAAGGACCGCTTCCAGGACGATTTCAACCCGCCACCCACCAGCACCAAAAAACCCACCAAATCTCTCGGTGGTATCTTCAATGTCGGCCGTGGTGTTTCTCTTTGGGCTAATTTCGCACAGACGTTTAATCCCACCGATTTCACCAAGACCACTATCGACTACGGAACCCCGCCGCCGTCCGTCTCTGAGGGTAAAGACTACGGCGTGCGCGTCTCCTTCGGCCCACGGCTCTACGTGACCGCCAGTCGCTACGAATCTAAAGAGAACGACGCCTCGATTACCCAGCCTTCTGGTTTCAGTAGCATTCAGACAATTATTAATACAAACGTCATTGGCGACCTCAGCTCCGACGGTCGCAATCGTCAGGGCCTAGGTGATGTGCCTATCGCGTGGAACGACACCCTTGACCGAAAAACTCGCGGCTACGAACTCGAAGCTGTCGCCAACCTCACGCCTAATTGGCGACTCACGCTCAACTACGGCCTAGCTGACGCCGCCCAGACGGACACCTACCGGCAGACGCGCGCTTGGGTCGATGATCACACCGCGGTGATGAAGAAAATTCTCGACGACGCTGGCATCATCGTCGGCTCCGACAATGTCGCCAGAGCTGACGCCTCTCGGCCCAATACTTTCGTCGACGCCACTAATGCTCTCAACGCTTGGAATAGTCTGCAAGCTAGCCGCGCCAACTGGGTAAGTGGCACGCAGTTACTCAATCGCCTTACGAAATACACCGCCAATTTCTACTCTGACTACCGTTTCAGCTCCGGAAAACTCAAAGGCCTGCGCGCCGGCTATGGCATGCAATTCCGCGGCCCGCAAGTCATCGGATATCGCGGGGCCGATACGATCGTGAACCCTGCCAACGCCACTGCCGCCATCGATGATCCCAACGTCGACGCTTACACGGTCGTCTGGCAAAAAGCTTATTTTCTCGGCACGGCCACGCTTGGTTACCCAGTGAAATTATTTGGCCGCGAAAAAATCGAACTCAATCTCTCCATCACCAATCTCTTCAATTACGATTTGCCGCTCTACAATACCGCAGGCCTACGTGCGCCTAACGGCGACCTCTCGTCGCCCGCACGCGTTAGTTATGCACGTTTCTATAGCTACACCACGCCGCGCAGCTTCCGGCTATCTGCGACGAAGACATTTTAAATTCTCGGACCCAAACGCGCTTTAAAAAAGCTCTGCCTCTAATGAAGCCCAACCTCAACCGTCGCGAATTCATTCGAGCGGGTAGTCTTGTTTCGCTCGGCGCGCTCTTGCCCCTCCGTGGCGCTGAGCCGCGCTCGCTAATCGCTGATGTCTGCATCTACGCCGGCAACGCCGCGGGTATAGCCTCCGCCGTCGCCGCAGCTCGTGAGGGTTGTCGTGTGCTCGTCATAGAACCCAGTCGTTGGCTCGGTGGTATGACGGGCAGCGGCCTGATTCATATTGACTGGGGACGCTCGGAGGCCGCGGGTGGATCAGCTAAAAAAATCCTCAAAGACGGTCTCACTGACCCGCAATACCGCCGCATGTTCGCCGACCTCGCGAAACAGCACGGTGTTGAAATTCTCTTTGAGCACCGTGTCGCATCGGTGACAAAAACCGGGACCGCGATCACGTCCCTCGTCTTAGACTACGCACCGCCTGACCGCTTCGGTTGTCCGATCGCCCAGCCTAAAACCTTCAGTGCCGTGACCGTGAACGCGCGCATGTTTATCGACTGTTCCTATGAGGGCGATCTCATGGCGAAGTCTGGCGTCACGTACACTTACGGCCGTGAATCCCGCGAGCACTATGGTGAAAATCTTGCCGGTGTGCGCCCGCCGCTCGCTGTTTATGATATCGACCCTTACGTGAAATCTGGTGATCCGCGCAGTGGGCTCCTTCCGCTCTTGCAGGATTATACACCCGGCCCGATTGGAAGCGCCGATAAACTCACTATGGGCTACGGCTTCCGTTGGAAATTTACGCTCGAGAAGAACCAAATCCCCATCGAGCCTCCCGAAAATTACGACCCATTTACTTTCGAGATCTACCGCCGTGCTTTTACTAAAAAGCTCAACCTCAACGGCCGCCGCATGCGTAAGCTCGGCGAATACGAGGTGGCAACCGGAGGCATTCATTATCCTGGAGCCGGCAATCTCTCGCGCAGTCTGATCGCGCCCACGGTTTTCGGCTGCAATGCCGCTTATCCCGACGGCGACTGGCCTGAGCGCGCCCGCATCTGGAAGTTTCACCAAGATTTTTTGCGCGGCATCACGCACTTTTTGCGTACAGATTCTTCCGCTCCCGAAAAACTCAAAGAGCGTGCTCGCATCGCAGGCTTTGACCCTGGCCAATTCGACGACACTGCTGGCTGGCCTCATCAACTCTACATTCGTGAAGCGCGACGCATGGTTTCTAGCTACGTTGTTACACAAAAGGACATGGAGGGTAAAACCGACCCAAGTGACTCGGTAGGTCTCGCCTCTTATGGCGTGGACGATTGGCCCTACGCTATGCACCCCATCGATGGAAAAATCGCCCTTCAAGGTGGCGATTATTCGATGCTCTATCTCGAAGAAACGCATCGCGGCATCTACAAAATTCCGTATCGCGCTATTACGCCTACAGCCCGGGAATGTTGTAACTTGTTTGTCCCGGTCTGCTGCTCGGCGAGCCACATCGCGATGACTTCTATCCGCATGGAACCGGTCTGGATGACTCTCGGCGAGGCCTCCGGTGTTGCGGCCGCAATGGCAATTCAAGGTGATTTATCCGTGCAACAAATTGACACCTTCAAGTTGCGCTCGAAGTTACGCGACCTCGGGGTAAAGGTTGAACGTCCGAATTCCCCCAAACCGCAGCCCTCTTAACCATTTCTATCTATGAGTCTCCGCCGCGCCGTCCCGTTTTTTTCACTGTTCGTCGCGTTGGGGGCAGCGGCCGGAGCACACCAAGCTACGGGTTTCAAGATCACCGAACCCTCCGCCACTGGAATTACCGTGTGGACGCGGATCACACGCGACGCGAATCGGGCGGCCGATGACCGTCCTTTGCCGATCACGCAAATTTTCGACCGTTCTACTGGGGTAGTGCTCCCTTTGCGCGACAACGCCGCGTATCCCAATGGACGTCCGGTGATCACGTTTCCCGCCGGCGCTGATCTCGGTTCAATCCGCGGTGCTGCGGTTGGAGCGCCTGGCCAAACGCGTGTGCGATATCGCTGCACGGGTCAGACTAATTGGTTATCTACCGAGTGGTGTGACGTCGATCCCATGCGAGATTTCACCGCAACGTTTGCCCTCAGCTCGCTTTTACCTGCTACGCGTTATGAAGTTGTTGTCGAAGACCGAGCGCACGCCGATGCGGCGCCAACCAGTGTGACGACGGGTGGTTTTGTCACAGCGCCCGAAGCGAAAGCGGATACGGGTGCCACGTTTTGCGTGATGAGTTGTCAGCAGTACGAAGACCGTGACCGAACCGATGGCTTTTCGATTTATCCGGCGATGCTCGCGTTACACCCCGATTTTTTCGTTAACTCCGGCGACGCCTTATACTATGATCATGGCCCCGTGCACGCGCTTACGCTTGAGCTCGCGCGCTATCATTGGGCGCGGATGTATAGTTTTCCTACGCTGCGCGATTTTCACCGTCAGGTAGGTAGTTTTTTTATGAAGGACGACCACGATACGCTCACGGATGATTCGCATCCCGGTGCGCGGACGGGTGATTTCACGTTTGCTGATGGATTGCGGACGTTTCGTGAACAAACCGCGCCCTCCGAGCCGCCTTATCGCACCGTGCGCTGGGGACGTCATGTTGAAGTTTGGCTTCTGGAGGGCCGCGATTACCGCAGCACGCGTGAGCAAGATCGCACGAAGACGCCGACGATATTGGGTGTGGAGCAGATCGCTTGGCTAGAGCGCTCGCTCGCAGTCTCCAATGCCACCTTTCGCATTGTGATCACGCCGACACCGATGGTAGGCCCAGATCGTGCAGCAAAAGATGATAATTATTCGAATACCGGTTACTCGGTTGAGGGCGCAAAAATCCGCGAGCTTTTGGCGCGGTACAAAAACCTCACCGTGATAACAGGGGATCGGCATTGGCAGTACGTTTCACGTGATGCAGTGACGGGTATCGAAGAGTGGAGTGTGGGCGCTGCTAGCAATGCGCATGCGGGCGGATGGGATGAAAAAAAACCACGTTCACAGCACCGTTTTTTACGCACCGGTTTCGGTGGTTTTCTTTCGTGTGAGGTAAAAATGAGTTCAAGCGATCCTGCTTTAACGATGCGTTTGCATGACACCTCGGGTGCCGTAGTTTTTAGCGAAGAAAAAACGGCTCAAAAATAACGGCGCTTAAAACTCCTCTTGGTTTATTTCGCGTCCGTTTCGAGGTAGACACCCTTGAGCGGATGGAAATCAAGCAGGTTACCGTACCAGCCTTTGACGTTGGTTAAACGGAGGTTATTGCGGCTATAAAAATAGATTGGAGCGAGCGGGCACTCCTCGGCGAGAATCGCTTCGCAGCGCTGAAAATAGGCGTAACGCTGCGCCGGATTGGCAGTGGTTTTCGCGGCCTCGAGCAAGCGATCATATTCAGCGTTTTTCCAGCCGGTCTGATTGTTTCCGCTGTCGCTAGCCATGATATCGAGAAACGTGCTCGGGTCGAGGTAGTCACCGATCCATGCATAGCGCGCGATGTCGTAGTTTAGCGAACGCATCGACGTCGCCCAGACCTTGCTCTCTTGATTGTAAACGCCGACTTCTACGCCAAGTCCTTTGCGCCACATTTGCTGGATGGCCTCAGCGATGAGACGATGGCCTTCGTTGGTGTTGATTAAGACTTCGACTTTCGGGAAGCCGGCGCCACCGGGAAAACCGGCTTCGGCCAGCAGTTTTTGCGCGGCTGCGAGGTCGTAGGTAACTTGCGCTTGGGCAGTGAAACCGGCGATACCTGGCGGACTAAAGTGGCTGGCGCTGACCTGATAACCACGACTCACGTCGCGCACGATTTGTTCGCGATTAATGGCCATCGCCAACGCACGACGAACGCGCACGTCGTTGAACGGTGGGCGCGTGACGTTGAAACGATACGCATAGGTGCCGAGAAATAATTCTGGATGAAACAGCTCGGGATGTTCTTTGCCGTAGACGGCGATTTTGGAGATCGGGATGGTGTTGGTGATGTGAAGTTGACCGGAACGAAACGTGCGTTCCTCAGCGTCTTCACTTTCGATTGGATAAAAGAAAACTTCATTAAGCCTCACTGCCTCCCTGTCCCAGTATGTGGCGCTCTTGGTGCCCCGTACGTATTGGTTTGGCTTCCATTCGGTCAGTGTGAAGTAGCCGTTACCGACGAGATTGCCCGGGCGCGTCCAAGCGGTGCCACGCTGGTCCCATGCGCCGAATTTTTCAATCGTTGCGCGGTGGAGCGGATACCATGACGTGTGACACAGCATCGAAGGTAAATACGGCACGGGATGCGAAAGCGTGAGTACGAGTGTGTGGGGGTCGGCTGCGCGGGCTCCGATGAGGGCAGGGTCGGTGATTTTACCGGTATTGAAGGCTTCGCCATTTTTCAGCGCAAAAAGCATGTACGTGTACTCGGCGCCAAGCTTCGGTGAGAGCATGCGTTGAAACGCGAAAACAAAATCGTCGGCGGTTACGGGATCGCCGTTAGACCATTTCGCTTTCTCTCGCAGGTGAAAGGTCCAAGTGAGATTATCCGTGTCGACTTCCCAGCGCTCGGCGACAGCGGGGATGGGCTGGCTAGTTTTTGGATCGTACTGGGTGAGTCCCTCGAAGAAGGCCATGACGATGGCACCGGTGTTCTGGCTGTCGGGAATGTGCGGATCGAGATCGTTGGGCTCACCGAGGTTGCCGATGTGGATCGATTGCGTGCGGTTGCCTGCTTCGACCTTCGTCTCGTGCTTGGCGCAAGCAGTCAGGTTAAACAGCACAAAACCGAGTACGGCGGAGCAAAAAAGAGCTTTCATGGAGTAGGGGAGAAACACGTGATATTAGGCGCTAAGGGAGAGAAAGCGGCTTGCCAGCGCGAGTCTAGGCTTCAAAGCACGAGTCATACCCAAGACCTCCCCATGGTAAATTTCATTGGTATCGATATCGGCGGCACTAAGTGCGCTGTGAGCATTCCCGACGGCCCGACCCGCGTGCGCGAAGTGGCGCGTTGGGCTACGACCGATGTCCACACAACGCTCAGTAGGATCTACGCTGAGGTAGCCAAACTGCAGCCGACGCCTGCTACGGTGCTAGGCGTTTCGTGTGGCGGGCCACTCGATGCGACGCAGGGCTTGATTTTGTCGCCCCCCAATCTTCCAGGCTGGGACCGCATCGCGATTTGCGCCGAGTTGACGGCACGCTTTGGGTGCCGGTCATTTTTGATGAACGACGCCAATGCCTGCGCTCTCGCCGAGTGGCAGTTTGGCGCCGGGCGCGGGTGTCGGAATATGGTTTTCCTCACGATGGGTACGGGCATGGGCTCAGGCCTCATTCTCGATGGTCGTCTATTTGAAGGCACTAACGGTAACGCCGGTGAAGTTGGTCACCTACGCCTCGCACCTGATGGCCCGCTGGGTTATAATAAAAAAGGCTCGTTCGAGGGCTTTTGCTCTGGTGGTGGCATAGCGCAACTCGCACGGCAACGCGTGGTGAGTTGCACCGGGAAAAGTATGTTGCAGTCGGTGCCGCCGGCCGAACTCACCGCGCGACTTGTGGGTGAAGCCGCGGCGGCAGGCGATGCGCTTGCACTCGAACTGTGGCGCGACGTTGGTGAAAAATTGGGCGAAGCCCTTGCTTTGCTGGTCGATGTGCTCAACCCGGAGCGTTTTGTGATCGGGAGTATTTATGCCCGTTGTGAGCGCTTCATCGCTCCGGCTATGCAAGAGGTTTTGCGCCGCGAGGCTTTGCCGCAGAGCGCGCAAGTCTGCACCGTGGTCCCTGCGGTGCTCGGTGATGAAATCGGCAGTTATGCCGCCGTTGCCATCGCACGCTACCACGCCGGAGTTTGATTATTCCGTAAAAATATCGGGGCGGTCGCGTTTTTGGCCATGACAGCGCCGCGACGTGACTTAGGTTGCTTGTGACCCACGTGCAGTTGGTTGCACGCAGTTAACAGAGCACCACCCCATGTCTACCTCGCGCCGCGCTTTTCTGCAATCGACTACCTTGTTCGCCGCCGCGTTGCCGCTGGTGCGGTTGAATGTTACCGGCGCCGATTCTCCTGTGGGCCGCACCGTTAATAAAGAAGCACGTATCGCCGGCCGCGGACTGCTCTTTGATGCGGCTGACTTACCGCGAATCCGAGCTAATGCCAGTGATCCACGCTTCACGGAATTTTGGCAGACGCAGCTGCAAGCCGATGTGGCGGCTGACACAGATTTTCTCAAAAACAAAATTCGGTTAAACAACCACGTGATCGACCTGTTGCGTGCGCAGCGAATTCTCGAGCGCGCGGCTTTTATTTATGTAGTCAACCGCGATCCCGCCCAGCTCGCGCTGGCGAAACTCGCGATGAAGCGCATGGTGGATTATCCAGAATGGGACAGTTTCACTGAAGGAGGCCGGCAAATTCTTGGAATGCAACGCGCCACCGAAGGCACGGTGGCGTTACTCATGGCGCTCGATTGGCTCGGCGACGACGTGAGCGCCAGTGAGCGCGAGGCCGTCGAACAAGCCGTGTTGGCGAAAGGTGTGCCTGCCTGTCGAGCCGCGGTTTACGGAATGAAGTATCCCGACCGTGTCCAGGGATGGGGTTGGAATCCGCGCAGTGAGGTTGATGAATTTCGTCATATTAACCTGAAGCGTTGGCCAATCATTCTGAATGCCACTAATCTTAAAATTATTCCCACAGCTTCGCTGGGAATCGCGGCGTGTTATTTCCGCGGTCGTCGGCCCGAGGCTGAGGGTTGGCTCGAACTGGCACGTTCGAGCGCTAAGGCGTTTTCCACGATGTACGGTAGCGACGGTTGCTACGATGAGGGCGTGAGCTATTGGGGATATACGACGCTCTATCTGGCCCTGTTTGCCGAGGTGTTGTGGCGCACGCAGGGTGTTGATGACCGGCAGTTGATCAACTACCCGGGCTCGGTGCGCTATGCGATGATGATGACGATGCCTACGATAGATGATCACCGCAAAGTTACCGATTTCACCCACGTCAAAGGCTACACAATGCCAATGGTGAAACCAGCGTTTGATATCGTGAATCATGGCGACGCTAACGGTGCGGTTGATGTCTCCGTAGCGGCTTGGGTCGCGCGTACGCAGGGCGATGCTGTCGCGCAGTTTGTAGCGCGCGACATCGGAGAAGCTAAGTCTTTATTCGGTATTATTTGGTATGATCCGGCCGCGAAGGCAGCCACGCCTGAAGCGGCTTTGCTCGATCATCGTATGGCTAACGATATCGTCGTCTCGCGAACGGGCTGGCAGGCCCAAGACAACGTACTCGCTTTGCGTAGCGGCGGCCCCGGCAACCACGAACATGCCGACCGCAATAGCGTAATTTTTAAAGCATACGGAGAACGGCTATTACACGATCCTTTCCGCGCCGCCTACGTGACCACCAATCCGCGCTGGTTGCTCCGCCAGACCGAGGCGCATACCGCCGTGCTCATTAACGGTCAGGGTCATCAATATCACGATGGCAGCGAAGGCACAAACGCTTCGTGGGCCGTAGCCAACGTTACTGACTACCGCACCGGATCTGGTTGGATGAGTGTCACCAGTGACGCGACCGACGCCTACCAAATCGTGCATCCCGAAATCACCCGCGTGCAACGCACGTTGGTGTTTCTCAAGCCCGACATCGTTGTGTTTCTTGACCGCGTCGTGCTCTCAAAAAATCCGGCTACTGTGCAGGTGCGTTTTCAGGTTAATCACGAGGATTATGCGGCCAATGTTTCTGCCAACGGAGACACCTTCCGCATTGAGCGACCCCACGCATCGCTGCTGGCCCGCGTTGCTCCGTCTACTGGTCGCGTGGTGCGGGTGGATCGACTTAAGCTCGAAGAGAAAGACGGCATTTATCCTTTTGCGGAGATTGCGGACGCGCCTGCGCTTGATCATGAAATCCTTACTGTGTGCTCCGCACGTCCGACCGGCTCCGAGCATGGTTCGCTTGTGATTGAGCGCACCGAGGGGCTCTGGCGCGTAAGCGGCGCTCATGCGGGCCAAAAAGTTCATATCACACTCTCCGCCGCCAGCGTTGGCGCACCTGTGATCACGGTTTGAAATTAAAATCACTATGTCCACGCGTCGCTCATTCCTCAAAACCGCAACCGCACTGGCCGGAGTCTGTGCGTTTAATCGCTCGAATTCTGCCGTCGCGGCAACGCCGGTTTCTGTCGGAGGGCAGGCAACCACGAGCGGTTTGTTTTTTGATCGCGCCGACATTCCGCGCATCCGTGCCAATCTTGAACTGCCGCGTTTCGCGACTTTGCGCGCCAAACTATTAGGGCGAGATCTTGCCGCCGAAGAGTTGTTTTTGCGCAACGAGATCAAGCTCACCGATCACATTATGGATCAATCCAAGGCGCGCGCCATTTTGGAGCACGCTGCGTTAGTCTTTTCGCTGACGGGTGAGAAACGTGAGCTATCACTCGCGCGGCTAGCTATTAACCGCCTGAGTGCCTATGCGCAGTGGGATTATTTCCTGGAGGGCGGCACCCAAGTCATCGGCCTGCAACGTGCGCCTGAGACGACTATCGCGTTTTGCCTCGCACTCGACTGGCTAAGTTCAGAGTTAAGCGCTGCTGAGCGCGAGGCGATGATAGAGCAAATTGCTACCAAGGGTGCGCCCGCGTGTTATCTCTCCCTTTACGGCATGAAGTATCCGGATCGCGTGCGGGGATGGTCGATGAACCCCGCGGAAAACTTCCCGGGAAAAATGGACCTCACGCGTTGGCCGTTGATTCTCAACGCCACCAATCTTAAAATTATCCCCACGTGTGCTCTCGGTCTGGCGGCGATTTGCCTGCAAGGACGTCATCCTGACGCGTCGCGTTGGCTTGAGCTGGCTCAACAGAGTGCGCAGTCCTTTGCGACGATGTACGGTAGCGATGGGAGTTTCGATGAAGGCGCGGGTTATTGGGGTTACACAACGCTGCATTTGATTTTGTTCGCGGAGGCGCAATACCGCCGACTCGGGATCGATCAGCGCAGTCTCATTAATTACCGTGGAACCGTGCGTTATGCGCTCAGTCTCGCGATGCCTACAGCGGGCGCTGTTTATGTGAATTCTAGGGAGAAAAAAGAATATACTGCGGTGCCGAAGGGCGAAATCGATCCGGCAAAGGGCTTGGTGAACTTCGGCGATTCGGGAGTCGCGATCGACACGTCTATCGCTTCTTGGGTTGGCCGCGTGCACGCGGATCCCTTGTCAGATCACGTGGCGCGCACGATCGGGAGTTTGGAGCTCTGGCCGGCCGCCGTGTGGTTCCGGCCCGATGCCCCGCTCGTTGCGCCAGGCTCAGAATTGTTGGACGTAAATCTGACCAATGGCTTGGTGATTTCGCGCACGGGCTGGGCGGTCGCGGACAGCGTGGTGGCATTTCGCAGCGGTGGTCCGGCCAATCATGAACACGCGGATCGCAACAGCGTCCTTTTTAAAGCCTATGGTGAACGTCTCTTTCACGATCCGTTCAAGGCGGCTTACATACCGAATCATCCGCGTTGGTTGCTCAGGCAAACTGAAGCCCACTCCGCGCTGCTGATCGGCGGCAAGGGGCATCAATATCACGACGGCCACGAAGGTACGAACGCATCATGGGCGTGGGCGCACGTGCGCGATTTTCGCACCGGTCCGAGTTGGATGAGCGTCACCAGCGACGCGACTGAGGCGTATCAACTCGTGTTGCCGCAAGTGCGCCGCGTTGTGCGCACGCTTGTTTTTTTGAAACCCGATGTGTTGATCGTGCTCGACCGCGTGAACCTCGCTGGAGCGCCGCTGCCGGTGCAGGCGCGGTTTCAGGTGTTCAACGACGACGATCAAGGTCAGGTCGTGGCGAATGATCGCTCGTTTACGACGCAACGGCCGGGCGCGCGACTCACCGCGACCGCTAGCGGGGTAGGCGCCATCACAGTGCGCGCGGGCAAGTTAGACTTGCCGGAGGCCGAGGGTGTTCATCCCTTTGGCGAAGTTGAAAGTACGTCCGCGCTCGACCATGAATTTATCACCGTCAGCGCCGCCGCGCCGACCGGTTCTTCGCCGAGCGCGCTGCTCACGGAGCGCACCTCAAACGGCTGGCGCGTCAGCGGCACGCACTTGGGCCGCGTAATCAAAATGACCCTTATCACCACGGCTGAGGTGCCCGTGCTCACTTTCTAAATTTAAACGCGATGCTTCACCTGAATATCGTCAACGCCTACGACTACGCGCTCATCGCGCTGTATTTTGGGATCGTGATTTTTGTCGGCTGGTACTCAGCACGCAAAAATCAAAACACGGACGATTACTTCAAGGGCGGAGGAAAAATTCCGTGGTTTCTCGCGGGTGTTTCCAACTGGGTTTCGGGTTTCTCGGCCTTCATGTTCGTCGCGGCAGCCGGCTTTACTTATAAAAACGGTATTGGGGCGGCTGTGATTTTTACTTCGGCCGCTTGGGCTTATCTCATCGGCGCTTGGTATTTCGCGGGACGCTGGCGACGCGCGCGGATCAACTCGCCGCTAGAATTTCTCACGCGGCGCTTTTCACCTTCGACGACTTATTTTTACACGGTGACGGCGATCGTGCCCCAAATCATCGGCATCGGGCAGGGGCTTTATGTGCTCTGTATTTTCGTCGCCACGGCGCTGGGGTTTTCCAAAGAAGCGCATCTGGTGCTCGGGTTTGAATTCAGCGGACTCGAACTCACGATGCTCACCGTCGGAGTCGTGATGATTCTCTACACGGTGATAGGTGGGCTTTGGGCGGCGGTGTTGAGCGATGCGGTTCAGGGCGTGATCATTTTGGTGACCTCGGTGCTGATTTTTCCGGTGACGTTCCGCTACCTCGGCGGTGGCGAAGGGATTGGCGCAGGTTTGGCCAAGATGGTTCACGACGTGCCGGCGGAGATGCTCACCGTGCAAGGGCAGGCGGCGCAGCCGTGGTTTTTGTTTAGCTACGCGATCAACGTGCTCCTCGGCTACAATGTCGCTTGGTGGCAGGTGCAGCGTTACCAGAGCGTGCCGGATGAAAAAGGAGCGCGAAAAATGGCGCTCCTCTGCGCAGGGCTTTCCGTCGTGGGGCCGTTGTTGTGGATCGTGCCGGTGATGGGCGCGCGGGTGATTTTTCCCGATCTCGCCGCCATGTGGCCGGGCGTAAAGGCGCCCGAGGAAACGGCGTTTGTGAGTCTCGCGATGCTGTTATTGCCGCACGGCATGATCGGTTTTGTGGTGGCTGCGATTCTCTCCGCGACGCTCGGGCAAGCGAGTGACGGGTTCAACTGGCTCGCGGCCACGACGACGCGCGACATTTACGTACCGCTGCGTCG
>CANGCX010000048.1 GCA_947452315.1 Opitutia bacterium
CAGAACACACTGGTCTTGGGATCGAGCCCGCAAGCAAGCCAATCGAGCGCAATGCCGAGCGTATTTTTACGACGTTCCACCGGATCGGTGACCGTCGTCATCGAGTGGTAATCAGCGATGAAGTAGAAACAGTCGCCCCGCGTCTGCGCGTCGATGGCGGGTCGCATCGCGCCGAAATAATTCCCGATATGAAGCGTGCCCGAAGGCGTGATGCCGGTGAGTGTGCGCATGAAAAACGGAGCTTCGGTCAGGCGGCGCCGCGGCGTCAATCCCGCCGCGGAAGATGGGTGACCCCACCGCGAGACTTAGCGATGGTGGCGGGAGGTAGATAACCGGCAAAAGCCACGGTGGGCATCACGAGCGCTCGCCGCCCTAGGACAGTGCCGGGATTAAGTACGGCGTTGCAGCCAACCTCGGCGGCATCGCCAAGGATCGCGCCAAATTTACGCAGGCCGGTTTCATACACCCTCTCGGGCGTACGCACGATGACAGGCTTCTGGTCGAGCCGTAGATTAGAACAGATTACACCCGCGCCAAGGTGCGCATGGTTGCCGATGATCGAGTCACCAACGTAGCTAAAATGCGGCACTTGGGCGTGATCGAGCAGCAGCGCATTTTTAAATTCACAGGCGTTGCCTAGGACGCAGTGGGCACCGGCGATCACATTACCGCGAATGTAAGCACCGGGTCGAATCTCGGTTCCTTCCCCAATCCAGGCCGGACCGATGATCGTGGCGTAGGCCGGAAGCTTTACCGAGGGGTGAATATAAACGTCACCCTCAACCTGCACGCCCGACGGACGTGTGGCCTGCGGTTGCGCAAAATTCTGCGCGGCTAGGGCTGGCCCAATCTTTTTCAACCATTCCCAGGGCGCGACTTCACCCGGAAAATAGGCGGTGAACGAAGCGAGCGAGGCCGGCAGAGTGAAAAATTCGGAAGCTTTCATACGTGGAAGAACTTGGGCTTAAACCAAAATAGCGGCAAGGGACAGCGGCTTTTTAAACGAGCGTACTTATCTTATCTTGCAGCTTAGAATTATGAACGCGCGAACTACTGATTTGGTATTAAGACTAAGCTAGGGAGGCGAGGCCTTCGATCCAAGCTAAACGCATGCGCTCCGGAGTTTCGCCTGCCTGAGGGTCGAGTTCACTGAACTGTTTTAATGTAGGCAAAGCGGATGCCACCGCCTCGGTCACTTCGGCCAGGATTGCCTTAGCGGCAGCTGGGGTCAGCTGGCAGCGCCGGATTCCGAATTTTTCCAGCCGTTTCGCGTCGGGCCAGCGTTTGGTGCCATCCATCGTGAGGGCCATAGTATCCTGAGGTAGGTAAGGGGTCGTGGTGATGACATCAAACGTCGGCGAAAGGGTTACGGCGCCGGTCGCATCCTCATAAATGACACCAAAATTTTTCCGGTGCGCGTCTCCGTTGCGTACAAGGATTGAAAAAACGAGGGATCGGAAGAATTTCGCAAGCTCCTCGGCGGTGCCGTCGGGGCTGCGCAGTACGCTACTCAAGGTGCCCGCGAGCTGCTCGTACGAGCCCTCATATTTTTCACGTGATAGCCGACCGGCAAGCGCGCACCCATCTTCGAAAGCCAGATAACTTCCGTCGGACCTCAAATCGAAGCGTTCGACAATCAGGAGGCGTCCATCGGTTGCGATATCGGTTTTTGCCACGACGAGCCCCGCCGCCTGCGCTGCTCGCAGGCAGAGATATTCGTTCGCCGCGAGTCCGGGAAATTTCACGGGGTCGAATGATTTTAAGATGTGCGTGGCGCCTCGAGCGGTGAGCCGGTCGCCGGTTTCCACCGGGCTAAAGGTTTCGTTTCTTAAGCTTCCGTTGTCGCGCACCAGCATTTTTGGCTGAACGCCCGAGACCCCAGAATACTGGGCGTAACGCATAAGCAGTTCCTCGAAGAGTTCGCCGGTTCCACGCGCCTGCAAAAGTCCGCGCAGATCCTGAGGCGGAACTTGATCGAGGTCTGCGACTGATTCTCCTAAACGGATTCGGCCGATGAGGGATCGACCGACGATCTGCAAAAGCGCTAGATCGTCGATGATTGGAAGCGCCTTCGCAAACATCCTCGATAAGGCCTCGCGCAACGCTCCCTCCGGCAGACTCATGTCGAAGACCGGGTGTAGCACGCCTGTGCGTTCGGCGAAGTAGGGGCCGCCGCTGGTGGGCATGAGCAGCGATGCCGCCTGACTGGAGAGAGCCTTGGCCTCGTAAACAAAGCGATTGAGCGGCTCCTCCCGAGACAATTGGCCGACCGTCTGGCGGTTGATGAAAATATTAGCCATGCGAGTCGGGCTTAAGTTTAGCGAGGGCCGCATCCGTCTCACGGAATGCCTCCCGGCGCTCTAAGCGGTTTTTAGCATAAGCCTCCTCTAGCGTGAGGGCCTGGCGCGGACGCACTAGAACCTCCAAGCCAAGTCGGTCGCACAGCAGGGAAAGCTTTCGCACGCCGAGCTCCTCGATGAGGCCATTTTCTATCTTGGAAATGGTGGCTCTACTCATTCTTAGGCGGCCGGCGAGTGCCGCTTGGGTTAGGTCAGCCTTTTTACGTGCCTCTCGGATGAGTAGTCCCGCTTCAGTGAAGTTCATGTATCGTATGCGAAACAATATTAGTATTTTTCGTCAACATGCAATCATTATGTATCGCATATAATGCATTATGAACCTAAAGTAGTCTTGGAGATTCCCTAAGCCTCTACGCGAAAAGTTCGGGCAAGACAGCTCTTACTGACTCTTCTTACTCCGGATTTAGGAGGATTGAAAAGAAGACTAGCGCCTGCCGATTAATACATAACCAGATTTAAAACACTTATTTAAAAACAATATATCGCCAATCCAGGAGACACTTTCTCTCGAAAACTATCTCTCGAGCTGGGCTTAAGTCTGATTTCGGCTTTGCCGTAGCGACCGCGACCGCCACGATCGAAGTTAGAAATTATGACCTCACCATCTACCCCAAACTCTGCCGCAACGCTCGATACGGGTGGGATCGGCGGCCACCCCCGCGGACTTACCACCCTTTTCCTGGCCGAGCTGTGGGAGCGTTTCAGCTACTACGGCATGCGCGCGCTTTTGATTCTGTTTATGACGAAAACCGCCGCAGAGGGTGGCCTGGGTTACGCCGTCAAAGACGCCTCGGCCGTTTACGGCACGTACACGATGAGCGTCTACTTGCTCTCGATTCTCGGCGGTTTCATTGCAGACAACTTCATCGGTGCTCGCCGCGCGGTGTTCGTGGGCGGCATCATCATCGCCACCGGCCACTTCACGATGGCGCTCAACTCGATCTCGACGTTTTACGCCGGCCTTGTGCTCGTCGCCCTCGGCACCGGCCTACTCAAGCCCAATATTTCCACGATGGTAGGTAGCCTCTACCGACCCGACGACGAGCGCCGTGATGCCGGCTTCTCAATTTTTTACATGGGCATCAACCTCGGTGCATTTGCTGCGCCGCTTATCACCGGTTACCTCGCGCAAAGCGTCAGCTGGAAAACCCAACTCACCTCGTGGGGGTTCAATCCCGTGCACAGCTGGCATTGGGGTTTCGCTGCGGCCGGCGTGGGCATGGCGCTCGGGCTCGTCGTTTACGTAGTGCAAGGTCACCGGCTCGCCCATGTCGGCGCTGCCCCAGCTCCTGACAGCGACGGCAGCCGTCCGTGGGGCCGGCTCGGGCTCGTCGTTCTGGGTTCTGCCGCACTCATCGCGGCGATGAAGGCCAGCGACACCTATCCGGTAATCGTTTACGCGCTGTTCGCCTTACAAATCGCCGCGATTATTTTCTTCGCGCTTCGCCCCGATCAAGACAGCAAACGCATGGCCGCGATTCTCGTATTCTTCTTCGCGGCTGAGATTTTCTGGGCCATTTTTGAACAAACTGGTTCCACGATTTCGCTGTTCGCGGATCGCCTAACAAGGAATGAAATTTTCGGCTCCGCTTTCCCGTCTTCCTGGTGGCAGTCGGTCAACTCCATCTGGGTCATTACCCTCGCACCGATCTTTGCGGTGCTCTGGATCAGCCTAGGTTCGAAGCAACCTTCCAGCCCGATGAAATTTGTCCTCGGCCTGCTCTGCGTCGCACTGTCCTTCGCTCTCATGGTACCCGCCGCGAAACTCACCGCCGAGGGCAAAATTGGCCCCATGTGGCTCATATCACTATTTTTCCTCCAGACCTGCGGCGAAATGCTACTCAGCCCCGTCGGGCTCTCCACGATGACGAAACTCGCCCCAGCTCGCCTCCTCGGCCTGGTCATGGGCATCTGGTTTCTTGCCGCCGCGCTCGGCAACAAGCTCGCAGGCGTTTTGGCCGGCGAATTTAAAAGCGATAACCCCGCCCAGCTCGCGGACTTTTTCCTTCACCAAGCCTTGATCGTCGGCGGTTGCACCCTTGCCTTACTCGCCCTCGTGCCGTGGGTCAAAAAACTCATGGGCGGCGTACGTTGATCGCAAACGACCGCGGCTTCTTCCTTTTTCCCCATGCCTGTCCGCACCTGGTTTCCCACTGAGATTTATTGCGAGCCGCTTCAAGCCGCCGGTCTCGCTAAATTTAACGCCGAATTGATCGAGGAATGCCACAACCTGCGCGACTACGACGCGGCCGGGCGCAAATGGTCCACCAAAAATTACCCTGGCGGCTACACCAGCTACGCCTCGATGAACGAGCTCCATCGTTTCTCGAGCACCTTCGCCGGTCTGGAGAAAAAACTACTTCGCCACGCCCGCGATTACGCCCGCACCCTCGAGTTCGACCTGCGTGGCTGCACCATCCGCATGACTGATTGCTGGGTGAACATCATGCCACCCACCGCGGCGCATTCGCTCCACCTACACCCACTCGCCTTCATCAGCGGCACTTACTACGTCGCCACGCCGCCCGGCTGTTCCGGCCTTAAATTTGAAGACCCTCGGCTCGACCGTTTCATGGCCGCCCCGCCCCGCCGCACGGACTGTAAACCCAGCCACCGCGCGCACGTCACCTACCCCGCCGAGGCCGGTAATGTCATTCTCTTCGAGAGTTGGCTCCGTCACGAAGTCGCCGCCAACCGCGTCGAGGACGAACGCATCAGCATCAGCTTCAATTTCAACTGGAGCTGAGGTCGGTCCAGCCGTCGCTTTTTTTCGCACTCGCCCTCGCTAAATGAGCCCTTCGCGCTTTCCTGCCGCATGATCGTCATCCGACGCATGGTTGATCGCCAACGCTCCTACACCGGAATATTCCTACCCGGAGAGCCCGCGCAGATTTTTCCCACCACCGACTACGAACACGCGCGCATCCTTCAAATCTACAAACAGGACCGCCCGCACGAAGGCATTATCAACGACTTTACCGACCTCGACGCGGTCGCACCCAACACGACCACGCCGACGCCATCCGCCTCGGTGAAACCTAAAAAACGCAAAGCCGCCGCACGACAGCCACGCCGGACCCAGATTTAATTCTACGTTTAACGACGAACACCAAGTTTCGCACGTGGACTCCAAGCCGGCCTATGACAACTTGGCCTGTAAGCGTTACAAATTTGTAAGAGAATTAGACGAAGCGGGCCTTAAACGACGCGTGAAGCCGCCTCAAGGGCAGCGGAGAAACTTGGCAAGTTTTCGCGATCGGCATAAGCCTGAAAGCGGCGTATCGCCTGAGGGGAGAGTTTAACGGTTTTCTGCAATTTTCCGGTTGGTTTACGGCCCGCCCCCTGTCGCGCCCCCCCGTGCGTTACCCTAGCTCGTGCGACTTGACCTCCTCCCGGCCTAAGCGGCGAGCGCTTTGACCGGGATTCCCGTCGATCCGGACAGCTTGCGCTTACCGGAGCTCGGATGGGTTCGCGGTTCATCGGCAGGAGTTTCCTCCAAGCCTCCCCGCACAGTGGCGGCCAGTCCGGCCGTCATTATGTTGATCGCCGCATTGATGTCGGCGTTTTGCTGATGTCCGCAGGCTACGCACAGGAAAACCGCTTGGCTCTTGCGGTTCTCCGGTGCGCAGTAATGGCACTGCGAACAGGTTTGCGAAGTGTAGGCTGGATTCACGGCCTCCAGGCGAGCGCCGGAGCGCTCGCATTTGTAGGCAAGCATCCGCCGAAAGTCGGCGTGAGCGTTGGCCAGCATCGATCTGTTCAGACCGGCCTTCTGCCGGACGTTGCGACCCGGCTCCGCCACGGTGCCCGCCGCCGTCGCCGTCATTTGTTTGATCTTCAAGTCCTCGATCACGATCAGGGCGTGCGTCGTCGCCAAGTGGGTGGAAAGTTTGTGGGCGGCGTCCTTCCTGCGGTTGGCGAGATTGCGCTTCATCTTGGCGTGACGCTCGACCGCGCGGCGACGCCGCGCACTGCCTTTGAAGCGGCGGCTAATGATGCGCTGGAGCCGGCGGAGCCTTTGGTCCTCCCGTTTGCTGGGCACCGGCAACGAAACGTATTCGCCCGAAGACATCGCGACCGACCGCTCCACGCCCAGATCGAGCCCAATGCCGGCGCATCCGGCATTGGGCATAGTGTAGTTCCCCTCGACGCAAAAGCTGATGGTCCAGTGACCGCCCTCGCGTCCGACGGTGACGTTGCGGATCTTCCCGTCCACCGGACGGGACCTCCGGAAACGAACCCAGCCGAGTTTCGGCAAAAACACGAGGTCCCCTTCGAGCTTCACCTGTTTGGCGTCTGGGAATCGGATCGAGCCCCCGTCCCCTTTGCGGCGATACACGGGGAACCCGGCCCGTCCGGCGAAGAAGGCGGAAAACGCTTGGTCCAGATCGCGGAGCGTCGCCTGGAGCGTGTGATGCGGGGCCAGTTTGAGCCAAGGGTATTGCTCCTTCAATCCGACCAGGAGCGAACTGAGGTGATTGTAGCCGACCGAGCCGACGAGGCCGGTGGCGCCGGCCGACTTCGCGGCCAGCCAAACATCCTCGCGATACCGCAAAGCCCAGTTCCACAGCCACCGGTTCGCGCCGCAGGCCTGCACGAGCACCCGCTCTTGCCCGTGATGGGGTGAGAGCCGGTAGCGCAGGCCGGTGATGTTTTTGGGTGACCGGCTTGTAATGGATACAGTGTGCGTTTAGTCTTCAAATATGCAAGAACTCATCCGCAGAGGACGCAGTGTCGTTTACGAACTTTCGGTGCATTTAGTGTTTGTTACCAAGTATCGTCGCAGGGCGATTTCAGACCGGGTGCGCGAGCACCTGAAGGCCACCTGCACCGATGTCTGCCAGAAGATGGGCGCCGAACTGAAGGAGTTCGACGGCGAGGACGATCACGTCCACCTGCTTGTCTCCTACCCGCCGAAGCTCGCGGTCTCGCGGCTGGTGAATTCGCTGAAGCTGGTTTCCTCCCGCCTACTGCGTAAACGGGATTTCCCCGAAGTCCGCAGCAAGCTCTGGGGCGAGCACTTCTGGACTCCCTCCTATTTCGCCGGCTCCACCGGCGGCGCTAACCTCGAAACGGTTAAGCGTTACATCCAGACCCAGCGCGGAGATAACTCCCCCAGAGGGCGGCGCTAGACCCGGCCTAAACTTCGCTTTGGCCGGGTTTGCGCACCGTCATTGATCAACTTCCGGCTTTCGCTTGGCTGAGAAATACGATTAATGTTAGCAGGTGTCCACGCCTCAACCAACCGAGGAACCCGTCGTCAAAAGCCGCAGCGTGAAGAACTTCTTCGCTTCGGTGCGCTACTCCATCGACGGATTTTTCGCGGCCTTGAAGCATGAACCTTCATTTCGCGAGGACTTGGTTTTCGCCTTATTGTTAGTACCGCTGGCGATCATTTTGCCCGTCAACGCCGTATCGACGGCGCTGATGATCGCATCGTTGATTTTGATTCTAATCGTCGAACTACTCAACTCCGCCATCGAGTGGATCATCGACTACGTGCGCCCCGAGATCCATCCCCTCGCCAAGCGCATCAAAGACATGGCCAGCGCCGCCGTTTTTCTCAGTTACATTAACTGCATCGTTGTCTGGGTGATTATGCTATGGCCTGATAACACCGTCTGGCGACGCATCGGCGCAATGTTAAGCGGCCACTGAGCCCTGGCGCCAAGGTAGCCCGCTCTCAGCGCAATCGCGCAAAAAACCACGCCGCGAGCGCGGCCATCCCAATGTTGGGCAACCACGCAGCCCAGGCCGGATCGATGATTTGCTTCGTCGCAAGCGATGCCGCGATGTTGGCCAACACGTAGTAGAGGAAAAATAAGCCGATGGATTTTGAAACCCCCACCGCTGGATTCACGCGTACCCCCGTCACTGCAAATGGGATCGCAATCGCGATTACAATAAGGGGCCCGAGGGTATCCGCGATTAGTCCAAAATAACGCACCGCGTAAGGCACGCCCTTCGGATTACGCTCAGTTTTAAAATACTCGATCAGCCGCGCCAACTCGCGAAGCGACAAGTCGATCGGGCGCCGGTCAATCAACAACATCAGCTGCGGATCCTCCCGATATTTTTCCACATATTTTTCTGCAAACGGCACCGAGGCGGTGATCTCGCCCGTCTCGATATCGAAAATCAGTTCGCGCCCGTCCTTAAACATCCAGCCGCGACGCGTCGTATCGTACCAAGCCTGCGCCGCGACCAAGCGCACCGACTCGCGCCGCCGCACATCCAACTCCGAAACCGAAACGCCGTAGCCACGCTGCGAGCCCTTAGCATAGCGGTTAAAAAACCACATGCGCCGCTCAGCCGGATTGTCGAAACCCACGCTGTTGACCGCACCTACGCGATCCGCTGGCAGAGACCGCGCCTGCCGGCGAAATTCCAATCCATCCTTAAGCGACCGAGATTCTTCGACCGACCACGGCACGACGGTCGCATTTAACCACCACGAAAGAGCACACGCCAATACCCCAACAAGCCACACCGGCGCCAGCAGCCGGCCAAAACCCACGCCCGCCGCCCGCATCGCAGTCAGTTCGTTTGCCCGATGCAATTTTCCCAGCGTAAACATCAGTGACACGAGCAATGCCAGTGGCAGCACTACGGTCAGAAAACTCGGCATCGTCACAAAAAAATACGTCCACAGCTCCAACCCGCGTGCTCCACCCTCACGTAAGGCCCGGAAATCATCATACATCACCTGCACCAGCAACAACCCGCATGTGGCCAATAACACCAACCCCAGGATTTGGAGCCACTCGCGCAAAAGGTGCCGATCAAACGTGTTCACCCCCGCGAGCAAGTCCGACCCAGCCGCCGGCGCAAATTTATTTCTTAGGCCGTGCCCGCCCCGTGTTTCGCCCTTCGGTTAAAGGCCCGCGAACATTCATGCACCAAGCTAAGGTCAATTCACTGCCGATCGCACAGTTTGGTTGAAAACCTGCTGAGCCTCCCCTTGCCTCACAGCTCCCCGCTTACAACCCGACCCGACCTTTTTTCCATGCTTTACGCCCTGCGTCCCATGTTTGTCTGCGCTCTCGTCACCTTTACCCTCGCCCTCGCAGCCGAGGAACCCGTCCGCATCGGCGAATACGCTTCCATCACGGGTAAAGAAGCCAGTCTTGGCCAATCATCCCACAACGGTACGTTAATGGCCATCGACGACCTCAATGCCGCAGGCGGCGTTCTCGGTCGTCCTCTGCTTCTGCTCACTGAGGACACTCAGTCCAAACCCGGCGAATCCGCCACCGCCGTCAAAAAACTCATCTCACGCGATAAGGTCGTCGCCCTGCTCGGTGAGGTCGCCTCCAGCCGCTCCCTCGAAGCCGCTCCCGTCGCACAGCTCGCCAAAGTCCCCATGATCTCGCCCGCCTCGACCAACCCCAAGGTCACTGAAACAGGCAACTATATCTTTCGCACATGCTTCATCGACCCATTCCAAGGACCGGTCATGGCGAAATTCGCCCAAGAAAAACTCCACGCCAAACGCGTTGCCCTAATGGTGAGCAACAGCTCAGCATACTCCATCGGCCTAGCCAAATTTTTCCGCGAAGCCTTCACCGCAAACGGCGGCACCATCGTTCTAGAACAGAAATACGCTGAAGGAGACAAAGACTTCAAGGCCCAGCTCACCGCCATCAAAGCCGCCGGCGTCGACGCTGTATTTAATCCCGGCTATTACAACGAAGGCGCCTTGATCGTACTCCAAGCCCGCGACCTCGGACTCACGTTACCCATTTTCGGTGCCGACAGCTGGGAAGCCGAGGCCCTTATCGAGCTCGGAGGCAAAGCCATTGAAGGCGCGTATCTCTGCTCCCATTATTCGCCCGCCGACCCTTCGTCGCGCGTCCAAAATTTCGTCCAAGCCTATAAAAAGCGCTTCGGCACAACGCCCGATTCCAACGCTTCCCTCGGCTACGATTCCGTCCTCGTGCTCGTCGACGCCATCAAACGCGCCGGTTCCACGGAGCGCGCCAAGATCCGCGACGCCCTAGCGGCCACCAAAAATTTTCCTGCTGTCACGGGAAACATCACAATCGATGCCCAGCGCAACGCCTCGAAAAGCGCCGTCATTATCCAGGTCCAAAACGGCAAATTCGAGTTCGTCCAAAGCATGACCCCCTGAACCCCCACACCTAGCCTACCTTCGCTGTAATCCCTAAATTTAATATGAAACTCGCCTCCCGCCTCCTCCTCACCCTTGCCGTGCTCGCGCTCGCGCTGCGCGCCCAAGACACCATCAAAGTCGGCGAATACGCCTCGCTCACCGGTAAAGAGGCCAGCTTCGGCCAACAATCCCACAAGGGCCTGACCCTCGCCATCGAGGAGCTCAATGCCGCCGGCGGCGTCCTCGGCAAAAAAATCGAACTCATCACCGAGGATAACCAAACCAAGCCCGGCGAATCCGCCACCGCCGTCAAAAAACTTATTTCCCGCGACAAAGTCGTCGCTCTCATTGGTGAAGTCGCCTCCGGCCGTTCCCTTGAAGCGGCCCCGATCGCCCAAGCCGCCAAGATTCCCATGATCGCTCCCGCTGCGACCAACCCCAAAGTCACTCAAACCGGCAACTACATCTTCCGCGTCTGCTTCATCGATCCGTTTCAAGGCACGGTCATGGCCAAATTCGCCCAAACCGACCTCAAAGCCAAAAAAGTCGCCGTACTCTCCAGTGTCTCCAACGCCTATAGCGTCGGACTCGCCAAATTCTTCAAAGAAACTTTCACCGCCAACGGCGGCATCATCGTCTCCGAGAAAAATTTCTCCGAAGGCGACAAAGATTTCCGCGCCCAACTCACCGCCGTCAAAGCCGCCGGCGCTGACGCCGTCTTCGTCCCAAGCTACTACACCGAAGCTGCGCTAATCGCCCGCCAAGCTCGCGACCTCGGCATCAACGTCCCGTTTTTCGGCGGCGACGGCTGGGTCGCCGACCAGCTCCTTGAAATCGGAGGCGAAGCCCTCAACGGCTGCTACTACTCCACCCATTTCTCCCCTGAAAACCAAGACCCAGTCGTCCAGACTTTCGTGAAAAAATTCAAAGCCCGCTGGGGCGCCAACGAAAACCCCGACGCTTTCGCCGCGCTCGGCTACGACGCCGCCTACGTGCTCGTCGACGCCATCAAACGCGCCGGATCCACGGAAGGCCCCAAATTACGCAATGCCCTCGCACTTACCAAAAATTTCGCCGGCGTCACCGGTGTCACCAACATCGACGCCAACCGCGACGCCTCTAAGCCGGCCGCGATCATCGCCATCAAGAACGGCAAGCTCGAGTTCCTGAAAACCGTCGCGCCTTGATCGCACCTCGCCTCCACGTTCTTCGCTACCTGCGCTTTGTTAAAAACGCAGGTTTTTGGTTCGCCGCCGCACTCGCGGCTACCCCGTGCGCGAGTGTTGCCGCCGCTGCGGCCGCGACCAAGCCCGAGCCGATCAAAATCGGCGTCTACGCTTCGCTCACCGGCAAAGAAGCCGTCTGGGGCCAATCCGCTGAAAAAGCGACGCGCCTCGCCGTTGATGACGTCAACGCCGCCGGCGGCGTCCTCGGCCGGCCACTCCTCGCGATCATCGAGGACAACCAATCCAAGCCCGGCGAATCGGTCACCGCCGTCCGCAAACTGATTTCCCGCGATAAAGTCATCGCTATACTCGGCGAAGCCTCCTCGGGACGCTCTCTCGAAGCCGCCCCGATCTGCCAACAAGCCCGCATTCCAATGATCAGCGGCGGCAGCAACCCCAAGGTCACCCAAGTCGGAAACTTCATTTTCCGCACGCACTTCATCGACCCGTTTCAAGGCACCGTAATGTCGCGCTTCGCCCGCGAAAAACTCGGCGCCCGCCGCCTCGCCTTGCTCACCGAGGTCACCAACGCCTACGCCGTCGGCCTCGCTAAATATTTTTCCGCCGATGCCGCCGCGCACCAGACGCCGATCCTCGTCGAGCAAAAATACAGCGCGGGCGAGCGCGACTTCAAAGCCCAGCTCACCGCCATCAAGGCAGCGAATGTCGACGCCATCTTCGTCCCCGGCTACTACACCGAAGCCGGTTTGATCGTCGCCCAAGCCCGCGAACTCGGCCTCAACCTGCCCGTGCTCGGCGGTGATGGCTGGGAAGGCCCGCAACTTCTCGCCATCGGCGGCCCTGCGCTGCGCGACACTTACTATTGTAATAATTTTTCCAGCGAGTCCGACGTACCCGAAACCCGTCGCTTCATCGCCCGATATCAGGCCCGTTTCCAAAGCATGCCCGGCGGCACCGCAGCCGATGCCTACGACGCCGTCCTCATGCTCGCCGACGCCATCAAACGCGCCGACTCCACCGAGCCTGAAAAAATCCGCGCCGCCCTCGCCACCACGCGCGGCCTGCGCGGCGTCGGCGGCCCGCTCAATGTCGATGCCAACCGGGATCAGTTGAAACCTGCCTATATTCTTGGCTACAACTCCGGCGACTATCATCTCGTCCAAGTGATCCAACCGTAACCTACGCCCCTTCACCTCCTTTTTTCAGTGTCCGAATTCCTCCAGCAACTCCTCAACGGCCTCTCCCTCGGCGCCATCTACGCGCTCATCGCGCTCGGGTACACGATGGTTTACGGCGTCCTCCGCTTCATCAACTTCGCGCACTCCGATGTTTTCATGGTCGGCGCTTTTATTGGTTATTATCTAGGGAAACTCGTCCCCGAAGGCACGCTCTGGGGTGGTTTGCTCGTCTTGAGCGGCGCTATGATCGGTTGCGCACTCCTCGGTATGTTCATCGAGCGCGTCGTCTACCGCCCGCTGCGGCATGGCCCCACGCTCAACGTCCTCATCACGGCCATCGGCGTCTCGCTGCTCCTCGAATACACCGGCCAGATCGTCTTCGGCGCCGCGCCACGCACGTTCCCGCAGATTTTCCCCACCGCTAATTATCACGTCGGTTCGCTTACTATCTCGAGCAATCAAGTCTTCGTAATCGGCGTCGCGATTCTGTTGATGATCGCGCTCCAACTCATCGTTTTCAAAACCAAGATCGGCACGGCGATGCGCGCGGTCTCGCTCAACCCCAAGGCCGCGCAACTCGTCGGCGTGAACAACAACGTCGTCATCTCTTTCACCTTTGGTCTCGGCTCCGCGCTCGCAGCGGCCGGGGGCATTTTGTACGCGATGAATTACCCGTCCATCGACCCGCTCATGGGTGTGATGCCCGGCCTCAAGGCCTTCGTCGCGGCCATCCTCGGCGGCATCGGCAACATCCCCGGCGCGGCACTCGGCGGTTTGTTACTCGGGACCGTTGAGACGTTCATCGGCGGCAGCCAATTCTCCACGTACAAGGACGCCATCGCCTTCGCGATTCTCATCGTGATCCTGCTCTTCAAACCCGCCGGCCTCCTCGGCAAATTCACGATTGAGAAAGTCTGAGCCCGCCATGCCCCGCCCGCATCTTTATCTCCTCGCGACTTTAGCCTGCGCTTTTGGCCTCTCGCATTTCTCGGACCGGATGGACCCGTACTTTCTCGACGTCCTCACCGGCATCGGGATCAACGTGATCCTAGCGGTCTCGCTCAACCTCGTAAACGGCTACACCGGCCAATTCTCCCTCGGCCACGCCGGCTTTATGTCCGTCGGCGCCTACATGGCCGCTGCAGTCAGTGTTTTCCTCGGTCCGCGCTTGCTCGGCGAAAGTGGCGGCACCGCGCTTCAACAAGGCACGCTCTTTCTCGCCGCGTTAATCACCGGTGGTTGCGCAGCCGCCCTCGCTGGCCTCGCCGTCGGCGTACCGTCACTGCGCTTGAAAGGCGATTACCTTGCGCTCGTCACACTTGGCTTCGGCGAAATCATTCGCGTGATTTTCCAAAATTTTGAACCGCTCGGCGGTGCCCTCGGCCTCAATGGCATTCCTGCCTACACAACGATTTTCTGGGTACTTGCATTGGTGGGGCTCACGGTGTTTGTGGTCACATGTCTGGTGAATTCCACCTACGGCCGCGGATTTCTTGCCACCCACGACGATGAGATCGCCTCCGAAGCCGTGGGCCTAAACACCACACGCTACAAAATTGTCGCATTCGTGATCGGTGCGTTTTTTGCCGGCACGGCGGGTGGACTTTATGGGCATTTTAAAATGACGATCACACCCACGGGTTTCGATTTCACGAAGAGTATCGAGATCGTGGTCATGGTTATTCTTGGCGGCATGGGTAACACCCTCGGCGTCATCCTCGCTGCGATTCTCCTGACACTTTTACCCGAACTACTGCGTCCAATCGCCGAATACCGCATGATCATCTATTCATTGATGCTCATCGTGCTCATGCTCGCGCGGCCACAGGGCTTGTTTAACTTCAAATTTGGAAAGGCGAAACTTTAATGCCCGCCCCACTCCTCCAACTCGACCGCGCCACGATTCGCTTCGGCGGCCTTACAGCCGTCAACGCCGTCGATCTCACCGTCGGTGACAACGAACTCGTAGGCCTAATCGGCCCCAATGGCGCCGGCAAAACCACCGTCTTCAATCTTATGACGGGGGTCTATCAACCCACGGATGGAGTCATCACGTTCAACGGCACGCCCCTCGCCGGTCTGCGCGTCAACGAAATCGTCTCCCTCGGCATCGCGCGCACGTTTCAAAACATCCGGCTTTTCGGCAGCCTGAGCGTCTTCGACAACGTCCGCGTCGCCTGCAACCTACATCGTGGCACGAGCCCCGTGCAGGCACTCATCCGCGGCAATACCTTCCGCGCCGACGAAGCCGCAATCACGCACCGCGCCGAAGAGCTCCTCGATATCTTCAATCTGCGCCGCTTCCGCGACGCCCCAGCCAAAAGCCTACCCTACGGCGAACAACGCCGCCTCGAGATCGTCCGCTGCCTCGCCACGAAACCGAAATTGCTTCTCCTCGACGAACCCGCCGCCGGCATGAACCCAACCGAGAAGGTCGAACTTGTCCGCTTAATCCAGCAGGTCCAAAAACAATTTAATCTCTCGATCTTACTGGTGGAGCATTCAATGAAAGTCGTCATGGGAGTCTGCCAACGCATCGCCGTTCTCGACTACGGGGTGAAGATCGCTGAAGGCAACCCAGCCCAAATCCAGCGCGACCCAAAAGTCATCGAAGCCTACTTGGGCGAAGACCACCAAACCGCCCTATCGCACCACTGAGCATGCTCACCGTCACCGATCTTCACGTCAGCTACGGCTCAATCAGCGCCTTGCGCGGCATATCGTTTAGCATTCCCGCGGGCGCGATTGTCACGCTGATCGGCGGCAACGGCGCAGGCAAAACCACCACGTTGCGCACGATTTCCGGTCTACTCCGCGCCAAGACCGGCAAAGTAGAATTCCTCGGCGAAGACATCACCGCACTCCCAGCACACCAAATCGTCGCCCGTGGCCTCAGCCACGTGCCCGAGGGTCGCATGGTATTCTCCAATCTCACCGTCGATGAAAACCTGTCGATGGGCGCTTACCTCCTCTCCGACAAAGCCCAGATCGCCAAAAATCGCGACTACGTCTTCAGCGTATTTCCACGCATGAAAGAACGTCTGAAGCAAACCGCCGGCACCCTATCAGGCGGCGAACAACAGATGCTCGCCATCGGGCGCGCCCTCATGGGTAACCCCAAATTCCTCATGCTCGATGAGCCCTCTCTTGGCATCGCCCCACGCCTCATCAGCACCATCTTCGAGAAAATCGTGGAGATTAACCAAAGCCACGGTATCACGATTTTGCTGGTCGAGCAAAACGCCAACCTTGCGCTCGAAGTCAGCCAACAAGCCTACGTCCTAGAGACCGGTAGTATCGTGATGGCTGGCGAGAGCAAAAAACTTCGCTCCGACCCGCAGCTCAAAGCCACCTACCTCGGCGGCTAAGCGCAGCTGGGGTTACCCCGCCGCCATGGTTCGTCGGGAATCGAGTGACGTTTTTAAATACCCCTACCCTGCCATGAAATCGCCCGTCGCTTTTTTCCTGTTACTCACCCCCGCCCTAGTGCCCAGTATCGCCGCGCCCGCGACCACAAATAAAACCACCGCCCCGCGCCCCAATATTGTTTTTATTCTCTCGGACGACCACGGCTGGGCCGACGTCGGCTGGCACAGCACTGAAATCAAGACCCCGCACCTAGATCGACTCGCCGCCGCCGGCGCCAAACTCGAGCAATTTTACGTTCAACCGGTGTGCTCTCCGACGCGCGCGGCCTTCCTCACTGGGCGATATCCGATGCGCCACGGCCTGCAAGTAGGCGTCGTCCGTCCATGGGCCCAATACGGGCTGCCGCTTGAGGAACGCACTTTGCCGCAGATGCTCAAAGCCGCCGGATAC
>CANGCX010000049.1 GCA_947452315.1 Opitutia bacterium
ACGGTGAACGACGGGATCGGCTGCGGCGTGGATTTAGCGATGAGGTTGCCGACGCGTAGGGGAATTTCTGGTACAGCGGCCGCCGCCGCGGCATCGAAGGTGCGCAGGCGGGCGATGCGGGCCTCTTCGGCGGCGATGAAGGCGTCGAACTTGAGGACCTCGACGGCGTTTTGGCCCTGCTCTTTTTTACGGAAGCCGAAAATGTAGGCCATGTTGGCGGGGCGCGAGCGGTGGAAGAACCACTCGTTTTTGCGCAGAATGGCTTGGCGGAGTAGCTCGGTGGCGGCGCTGGTGCGCCACGTGCCGGCGGGACCTGCGGCGCGCTCGGCGCCGAAGAGAAAATCCTCGAGGGCGAAGGCGGCGGCGCGGTAGCCGGCGGCGTTGAGATGGATGCCGTTGTCGGTGAGCGCGGGGGCGGGCGCGGTGGCGGCGGCCATGGGTGTGGCGAGCGCGTCGAAGAGCGAGAAGAACGGGAGACGGCGCGCGCCGGCGATTTCGCCGAGAGTGGCGGAGAGGCGTGCGAGGGTGGCGTTGTGCGCGGCGGCGCTGGCTTGAGCGGCGCTGAGCGTTAAATGAGGCGCCGGGCTGAGCAGGATGAGACGCGCAGTCGGGGCGAGTTTAGCGAGAGTGTCGAGGAGGCGGTTGTAATCGGCGCGGAATTTCTCGTTGCCGACGGAGCCGTCGAAGGAGTTGGCCATGCCGTAGCCGACGAAGATAACGGTGGGGCGGGCGTCGGTGATCTGTTGTTGGAGCTGCGTCCAGCCTTCGTCGGCGGGTTCGCGGCCAGCTTGCATGAGGCTGAGGCCGGTGCGGGAGGTGCCGGTGGGGGTGTCGGCGCTCCAGCCGAGGTTGCGGAAGGTGACGTTGCGATCAGCGGAGCGAGCGGTGAGCATGAGCTCGATCCAGCCGTGGTATTGTTCGCGCTCGATGATGGTGTCGCCGAGGAAAACGACGCGGTCGCCGTCGCGGAGCTCGAGGCGCGGCGCGGTAGAGTCAGCGGCGCGCGCGGCGGTGAGGGCGAGGAATACGAGCAGGGCGGAGCGGAGGAGTGAGCGCATCGGGGAAAGGGGTGGCTGAAAAACTGCAATGAGGTTTTCCGCGTGCGCGAGAACGAGCAAGGCCTTGTTTGCGCTTGGGCGAGCCTCAGTAAAATAATCATCGGCTTATAACGGAAGGAGCCGGAAGCTTAGGCTCGTCGAGGTCTCTCGACGCTTCGGCTTTATACAATGGTCGGCCATCGGATCCGTGAGTTCCGCAAGGCTAATGAGCTGACGAGGGTTGGCTTACTAGCCCGAATTGGATCGACCGAAAGGGATTCCGCTAATCTCGCGCCACTTTTTTCTTGGAGCAGATAACCCAGAAACGCGTTGTCTGCGTCTCACTACGTCGCAACTGAACCCCGACGGCAAAACCCCGCGTCTTCCCACGTTTTTTTCACATTTTCCTGCTTTGAATCACCCCATCATCACTAAGGTCGCTTGGCGGCTGATGCCCACCATCATCATCTGCTATTTTTTCGCATACTTCGACCGCATCAATATCAGCTTCGCCAAGTTTCAGTTGCAGGACGCGCTTACTTTGAGCGACACAGCCTACGGGCTAGGGGCGAGTCTCTTCGTCATCGGCTATGTGATTTTTGAAGTGCCGAGCAACATGCTCCTCTATCGTTTCGGTGCGCGAAAATGGTTGGCGCGGATCATCATTTCCTGGGGATTGGCTACGGCGGCGATGGTGTTTGTCCAAGCTCCGTGGCAATTCTACACGCTGCGCTTTCTAATTGGAGCCATGGAAGCGGGATTCGCTCCCGGCGTCCTTTATTACCTCACCACGTGGTTTCCCGCCAGCCATCGTGGACGGATCACCGCGTTGCTTTTCTTGGCGCCGGCGTTCTCCGGATTAGTGGGCAGTCCGCTCGCGGGCTTGATTCTTCAAAAAACGGAGGGGCTCATGGGTTTTTCGGGTTGGCATTGGCTTTTCTTAAGCGGTGGCCTGCCCTGCGTGCCGCTCGGGTTGTTGGTACTACGCGTGCTGAAAGATAAAGTGGAGGACGCGCCTTGGCTCGACGGCGATGAGAAGCGCTGGTTGACCAAGCATATTCGCCAACAACACTCCGGTGCCCGGGAAAAATCCTTACTGGAGGCGATCAAGACTCCGGGATTCATCGCCCTCGCGGTGGTCTACTTTCTGGTGCAGATTGGATCTTACGGGCTGAACTTCTGGGCGCCCCACTTGATTCGCACCGCCGGCGTCACCGATGCTTCGATGATGGGGCTATTGGTCGCAGGACCCTACATTTGCGGCGCCATCGCCATGATTGTGACCGGACGTTGGGCCGATTCTGCGGGTCAGCGTCACCACGTGCTGGCCGGTTTGCTCGTGATTGCCGCGATCGGTTTCACGGCGTGCGGAATTTTTGATCATAGCCTCGTGATTCTCGTCGTGGCGTTAGCCTTCACGGGACTCGGGATGGTCGCGGCGATCCCGGCGTTCTGGTCTCTGCCGCCGAAATTGGCGACGGGAGTCGGGGCTGCTGGAGGTATCGCTCTGATTAACACATTAGGGCAAATGGGCGGAATTGTGAGCCCTTATATGGTAGGCAGGATTCGCGACCTCACAGGCAGCACCACTCCTGCGCTCTATGGCATTTCCGGCGCCCTGCTCTTGGGTGCCGGCGTGGTTTTATTTCTACTCCCGCCGGGGCTCCGATCCAAAGAGGGGTCCGAATGAGACCGGGCGCCTCGCCCTCTCCATCGTCCCAGTCTCCCGCGCTACCTCAAACTCAGGCTCTCGCCGGCGTCCGAGTAGTGGAAATGGGGCAATTGATTGCGGGTCCTTTTGTCGGGAAAACCTTAGGTGAATTCGGGGCCGAGGTTATCAAAATAGAGCCCCCGGTTAACGGCGACCCGCTCCGGCAATGGCGTCTGCTCGAAGGCGGCACGTCGCTTTGGTGGCAGGTGCAGTCGCGCAACAAGCAGTCGCTCGCTCTCGATGTGCGGACGAGCCAAGGCCAGGAAATCGCCCGACGGCTGATCGGCGAGTGCGATGTGCTGATTGAAAACTTTCGGCCCGGCACGATGGAGAAATGGGGGCTGGGTTGGGATGTACTTCAAGCCATCAACCCCGGCCTGATCATGCTGCGGATTTCCGGTTATGGGCAAACGGGGCCTTATCGCGATTTTCCGAGCTTCGGCGCTATTGGCGAAGCCATGGGCGGCCTGCGCCACCTCACGGGTCAACCGGGACATATCCCGGTGCGCTGCGGCATATCCATCGGGGACACGTTGGCCGCATTGCACGGTACCATTGGCGTCTTGATGGCGTTGCACCACCGCAAGGTCAACGGGGGCACGGGCCAAGTTATCGACGTGGCCTTACACGAGTCGGTTTTCAACACGATGGAAAGTATGCTGCCCGAATACAGTGCGCGCGGGGTGGTGCGTGCGCCCGCTGGAAGCGCCTTGCCCGGAATTGCCCCCTCCAACGCCTATCGCTGCACGGATGGCGTGGTGCTCATCGCCGGCAACGGCGATGCGATTTTCACTCGCCTGATGACCGTGATCGCCCGCGATGATCTCGGCCGTCGTCCGGACCTCGCCTGCAATCAAGGCCGCGTAAAAGTGGCCACCGAACTCGACCAGGCGATCGGCGATTGGACGGAGCACCACACGGTCGCCGAAGTCCTTGCGCAGATGGGTGCGGCCAGTGTGCCGGCCGGAAGAATCTACGACATCGCAGACATCGCGGAGGACCCGCACTATCGGGCGCGCGATATGATTCTCAAACAACGCACGCGCCAGGGATTCGACGTCGAGGTGCCGGGTATTGTGCCGAAGCTCCTCTCCACCCCGGGCGCAATCCGCTCACCGGCACCCGTGCTCGGCGAGCACACTCAGGGTATTCTTCAAGACCTCGGCTTCACGGATGAACAACAAGCGCGACTCAAGGCCGAGGGAGTCATCGCATGAGTCCGTGGTGCGGCGAGGGAAAGATGATTCACGTGCAGGAAGTCGCGCTACGCGACGGCTTACAAAGCGAGGCCGGCTTCGTGCCCACCAAAGAAAAAATAAAACTCGTCGACCGGCTCGCCGCGAGCGGGCTCAGGAAAATTGAAGTCAGTTCTTTTGTTTCGCCCCGCGCAGTCCCGCAACTGGCCGACGCCGAGGCGGTGTTCCAAGGGATCACCCGTCTGCCCGGGGTGATCTATGCGGCTTTGGTGCCCAACGTCCGTGGCATGGAGCGGGCCATCGCCGCCCGAGCCGATGAGGTGAACCTCGTGATGTCGGCCAGCGAGAGCCACAATCGCGCGAACCTGCGCATGTCCTGCGACGCCTCGTTTCAAGCGATTAAGGAGGCGGCCTCACTTGCCGCCACCGCTGGACTGAGGGTCAACGCTTCCCTCTCGTGCAGCTTCGGCTGCCCGTTTGAAGGCGAGATGCCGGCTGCCACGATTCTGATGTGGTGCCGACGGTTGCAGGAGGAGGCGGGTATCCGTTCGATTAGTCTGTGCGACACGACGGGCATGGCCTATCCGGCGCTCGTTCATGATCTGGTCGGACTCGTTCGCTCAGCATCGCCGGAGGCAAATCTCACGCTCCATTTCCACAACACGCGGGGACTCGGCCTAGCCAACGTCTTCGCGGGGTTCGATGCTGGTGTGATTCACTTTGACGCCGCTTTGGCCGGGATTGGCGGCTGCCCGTATGCGCCTGGTGCTACCGGCAATATCTGCACCGAGGATCTGATCCACGCGTTGGAGATTTCCGGCTACCGGTGCGGCGTAAATCTGGATGCGTTGATCGAGACGGCCAGAGATTTGGAGAAACTCCTCGGCCACACGACGCCCGGCCAAGTGATGAAAGCAGGCCCGCGGCTGTCTTCTCCCCGAGAGGTGATCGCCCCGCGCGAAAACACACCGGAACGAACGATGTAATGGGTCGGCTGCGGGGATCCATTAAGCCCCGACTACGCGCCACACCAGCCGGCGTGCCTGACGGCTGCCGAATCAGTTTCAGCTCACTTCTTTTCCTGATAAACCACTCGCCCCTCTACATCATGCAGGCGAAGTTCCAGACTCGCGCCGGTGGCGGTAGGGGTGATCACACCCGACAAGAACCCGCCCTGTCCCGTGCGCAGAAAGCGGTGCTCGGGCCGCGGCGTTTTTTCTTCCCAACCGCCGGCATGGGAGGCGCTCGATGGACCGACGCTCCACTCGTTGACTGAAGTCGCAGGGTCCACCGAAACATACTGCCAGTGCCGATCGCCGGTGATCACGGTGAGATTGGAGTAGCGGGCCAACAAATCGCGAACCTCTTTGCCTTCCACGGCGAAGCCGACATTGGCATAGTTGTCGTCTTTGTTGCTCCGGTCCGGGCCCACCACGGGTACGGTGGTGAGGATCACACGGAAGGTGGCCGTGGAAGCAGCCAGCGTTTCGCCAAGCCATTTGATTTGATCGCGGCCCCAGAGGGCCGGCGCGGGTCCCGGATTCTCCGCCCAGTCCGGCGTGCGGTCATCGCGACCCTCCATTAGCCATACCTGCAAATCGCGCCCCCAGCGAAACGTCCGGTTGGCTTTCCCTGGCAAAGCCGTTTGCTCGCGGAACAACCGCACGCCCTCTGCGTAGGTTAACTCTCCGCTCCGCGTCGCGGGCCCGCAGTCGTTCGAGAGGATATCGTGATCATCCTTCATGAAGAAGCTGGTGTAGTTCCGGTGAAAATCTCGTAGGGTCGGGAGGGCAAACATCCGCGCCCAATGGTAGCGGGCCAACGCCGAGGTGAGCGCGATCACCGGCCCATGGTCGTAGTAGACGGCATCGCCCGTGTTCACAAAAAAATCTGGTTTCAATGCCGCCATCGCGGGGTAAATCGCCAAGCCGTCGGGACGGTCCAAGTGTTCGTATTGTTGGCAGGTCATCACGCAAAACGTGACGGGCCCGCGGTGCTCGGGCAGCGGGGCGGTTTTGAATTCACCCGGCTGATCATCCGGCCCTTTATCATCCGCATCCCGTCGTGCCTGCACCACAATTTCGTAGTAGGTGCCCGGCACGATCGCCGACAGCGAATGTACCGCAATGCCATCTTGCTCCAGTCCAGTATGCTGCCACGGGGTCTCCGACCAGTTTGTCGTGCCTTGCGGGCGAAAGCGCACCCGGGTCTGGCCCTTAGCGGCGGGCGCGCCACCCGCCGCACCGCCGAGGTTCATCCCGTCCGGCATCTGCACGACGATGCGGGTATCTGGAAACGCCCGGTTCTCTCGCAGCGCCACGGGCTTTCCGGTCTTTAGTTCGAAAGCTTCGACTCGCGGCAAGGGCGCTTCGGCCGGATTCGCCGCCGCGCGGAGCGTGACCCGGGTCCAAATATCGGCGGTGGTCGAGGTCACATTAACAACCTTGAAACCGGTGGCTTGGTGTACCTCTGCGGCCAAGGTAGGCCAGACCAGTCCAAGCGTCAGTGCTACGAGCAGAATAAACGGACGCTTGGAATTCTTCATGGAGTGCGGGGCTTAATGTGACCAGTTGACGCCAAACGTCCACAGCGAGCCATACTTGGTGGTTTGGAAAAACCGGGCGTTGCGTGGGGTGCTGGGGCCGTAGATTTCTGTCGTCGCGCCTTGGTCGGTGACGTTGCGCAGATTGGCATAAATCGAGAGGTTCTTGCGCAGGTTATATTCGCCGATCACGTCCACGAACGTGGACGGCGGCTGCCAATTAAACGTGCCGGGCTCGATGCTGGCCCCCGCCGTCACCGCATTCAGCCTTGTGCGGCCGCGATGATTGGCATTCACCCGCAGGTTGTATTTTTCGCGGGTAAAGCTGAGGCCGGCACTGCCGCTGCGCGGGATGTAGCCGGCGAAGTTTCCGCCCGTATCGCCCTCGGCGCGCTGGGAGGTGCCGTTGGCGAAGACCTCGAAGCCTCGGGCCCAATGAGGCAGAAAGGTGAGGCTTTGGCGGTAGTTGAAGCTCACGCCCTCGAAGCGCACCGTGCCCGGAATGTTGAATTGGGTCGAAACGCCGTAGCGGCCGTAGGCGTTGGGATCGAGCCCGTAGGAGGCGAGAAATTCAGGGGTGGCGGCTTGCACGGTGCTGCCAAAGAAATTGCGCACGTCGCGGCGAAATGCGGCCACCGACACAACACCGACGCCTTGGAAATAATGCTCGAGGCGTAAGACCAGCGACTTGGCGGACCACGGGTTGATATCGACGTTGTTGACGACGATTCGATTCGTCGCGCTGTCACCGGCGCTCGTGTCCGGCAAAGTCAGGCCGCCGGCATATTGATTGTAGTCCGGCCGACCGATGGACTCGTAGGCGGCGATACGCCCGATCAAGTTTTCCCGGATGGAGTAACTCGCGTTGAGGCTCGGGAAAAGCTTATCGTAGGTCTTTTCGATCGTGGATCCGCGCTCGATCCCGTTTACGCTTTTCTTGGGATCCGTCAGCGGTCCCTCGGCGTTAACGGTAGTTTTTTCTCCGCGCACGCCGGCGACAATCTTCAGGCGTTGGTCGAGGAAATCGAAATCGGTGCGTAGGTAAGGAGCCACCACTCGCTCGCGGGCAAGTTTGGAGGTCGCGACCCGGTTGCGCGCGATGGTGTTGGCATTGGTGGTGAAATAGGACGGCTGCGCCTGGTAGTGTTCCCACACCTTGCGGTCGCTGGGCGCCTCCGAGGCAGAAAACCCATAGGGCATCACGCGCTGCGAAAAAACCGGATCAAGAAACGGCGCCAGCGAATCATCACCCGTGACGGGCGTGGTGCTGGCGACTCGGTCCGCGCCCACATAGTTGTAGGTCGCGGAGTCGTCCGTGATATCGCGCACTCCTTCCTGGAGATTGAATCCGGCCTTCAGCGTGATGGGAATTCTCGTATCCAGCTTTCGGCTCACGCTGCCGTAGGCGGTCTTCTGAGTATCGTGGGTCGCGTTCTGCTGACTCGTGGCTGAAGTGAGGGCATAGTTCGAGATTAGATACGGATTCACGTCGGCCCCCGCGGTATTCTTCACCGTGATCGTGCTAGGACGCAGATAAGTGACATCGTCGAACGACACGGTCAGACCGCTGCGAATGGCATTCACTGCGCGGAAATACCCTTTGTCGGTGTCGTGGTTATCGTCGGTCGCTGACGAGTACCCTGCGCCGAGGTCGGCCTTCCACACGGGCCCCTGGTGTTTCCACACCAAGCTTGGCATATAGGTGCGATTAAAACGATTTCGCTCGTTGTGGATCATCGAGACGTTGCCCGCACCGGCGGCCCCGCGGACGAAGGTCGAAGAAAAGCCGCTGGGCTGAACGCCGCCCGGGTTGAACGTCAGCGAATGCAACGCGAACTGCACATTGAAGGAGGAATACAGGAAACCTAAGGAAACCCGGTCATTGTCCGACAACTTGAAGTCCATGGATCCGGCAAAGGATTTACGCTCTGTAATCTTGGGCTGATCTTCCACGCGGTAGGCCGACAAATAGGGCTGCGAATACGCCGTGGCCGGGAAGGCGGTGCCGGAGGTGGCGACGCCCGTGCCGCGCCAGGTTGCCTGCACGCGATCCTGCGCTGAATAACTCGTGGAGTCGCCGGCCGATAAGGAGAATCCAAATTTCTTATTCACCGGCGCGGAGTAGGAGAAATCGAATCCCGGATAAACATTGCGTGTCGGGCTCGGCTTGGCCCCCGGAGTTTTACTAAAACTCTTCGCGTTGTCGCGCATGCTGAAATAAAGGTTGGACTGTAACAACGGTCTGGCGCGCTCGAAGGAACTGCGCGTCACCATGTTCACGGTGCCTGCGAGCGCAGAGGCCGGAGACTCGGGCGTGGGCGTGTTGAGGACCTCGATGCGCGAGAGATTGTTGATCGAAACCATGTCCGCCATGACCGTGCGGTTGGTTTTACCGCCGTCGGCCGAGGCGAGATTGAAATTGTCGATGGTGACGGGCACGTAGTCAGACGGAACGCCGTCGATCGAGATACCCCGGGCATTTCCGCCGGTGTAGCTGATCGTGATCCCGGGCAGAAATTTCAAAAACTCGGCGGTGTTGCCCTCCGCGACATTGCCAAACTGTTCGGTCGACACGACCTGCTTGATGTTGGGCGCGAACCGCTGCTCGTTAATGGCCAAGGCCGAGGCGTCCATCTCGCGCGACGAAGAGACCTGAAATTCTGCCAACTGTACGACGTCGCCGCTGCTCTTGGGCGGTACGCCCAGCGCTATGCTGAGCTCGGTGGCCTTGCCCGCCGCAATCTCCGCGGCGCGCATATCGCGTGGTAGACCTGTGTAGAACGTTTGCACTTTGACCGTGCCCGTCGGCACCTGCGTCAGGCGGAAATGACCTTCGGCGTCGGTGAGTGTCACCAGCCCGGTGCCCTCGATTGAAACACGGGCTCCTTCGATATACTGGGCGCTACGCTCGTTGAGCACTCGCCCCTGCAGCGTGCCGGTAGTTTCCGGGAGGGCTGGCGCCTGAGCTTGGACCGAAGATGCGGTCATGGCGAACCATACTCCGAGTATACTGAAGACGTTGGGTTTTTTCATGGGGGATTCTTGAGGATGGTTCTTAGCGGTCGGTGTTTGATTGGATTTAGATTTTGCGGCGGGTGAGCCTTCGTTCCCCATCCGGTTCACCATCAAAGCGCCTGACTTGGCGTCTTCTGCGAGGACGAGTCCAGTGTCAGCGATGAGCAGCGTGAGCGCCTCCTGCACGGTATACGCACCTCGCACGGCATTGGTCGTGATGCCACGGACGGCATCGACTAGAAATACCACCTGGCGCCCCGATTCGTCGGCAAAACGCTTCAATGTGCTAGCGGCATCTCCGCGCGCGAGGTCGAAGCTTTTACGCGCCGTTTCCTCGGCTTGGGCGGGCGCGCAGGCGCAGGCTAAACAAACGACGGTCACGACGGCAGCCGAACCAGTGGGGATAAGGGGTTTCATCAACAGGAGCAGGGGGAGCGCTCCTGAGACGCAGCGACGGACGAAACGGGTTATTCGGGCGCGCATGATTTTTTCCCGCTGGACGCGGCCACAGCCTAGTGTTTGGCGCGCAGGACTACGGTCGTCTCGCTCTCTCGCTCGACAGCGATGCTGTTGCCGCTCTCGAGCAGGCGAACGAAGCCCTCGACGTTGTCCGCCGCAAAGGTGCCGCCGACGGGGCGCTCCGCGAGCGTGGCGTCGCCGAGGATAAGCTGGACGCGGTTGCGGCGGTTGAACTGGGCGACGACTTCGGAGAGCGGCGTCTCGGAAAACGCTAGCTTGCGCTCCTGCCAGGAGAGAGCGTCACGCACCGTCGCGGGCGCGATCTTCTCCACGGCGGGAGCGGACGGCGTGGCGTTAGTGAGTGAAGGTAAATGGACGAGCGTGCGTTCGTTGGCGGCGACGTAGGTGGTCGAGGTGGGCGATGGCCGTGCGTTAGGAACAACGCTCTCTGCTTCAGCGACCGAGACTTTGCCTTCGGTGACCAGTACTTCCACGGCGGTGGAGGCAAGGCGGACATTAAACGCGGTGCCGACCGCGCGCACGGCGATGCCGCCGGCGGAAACGATGAACGGCCTAGCGCGATCGTGGGCGACGGTGAAGTGGGCCTCGCCGGCGACGAGTTCGACGCGGCGGTTGGTGGGCGTGAGGGTGACGCGCACCTTGGTTTCAGCGTTGAGTTCGATGACGGATCCATCGGCGAGGGCGACGCGTTCGTAACCACCGGTGGAGGTGGTGAAGACCTGCGCGGCCGAGTCCGGAGGCGGAAGAAACGGCATGACGGTGAGGAACGCGACGGCGACCGCGGCGGCGAGGCCGAAGGCGACGCGCAGCGGACTGATAGCGCGTCGGGATGCGTTCACGGGTCGCCCAGAGCGGGCGGTCACAGGAAACGCGATGACGGGCTGCAGCTCGGCGCGCACGAGGGGCATTTTCTCCAGTAGGGCGCACGTCGCTTCGAGTCGCGCAACTGCGGCGGCGTGGCGAGTGTCGGCGCGGCACCAGCGCGCGAACTCGCGTTTTTGGGCGGAGGAAAAACCCTCGGCGCGGAGCGCCAGCCAATCGGCTGCTGCTGCCTCGACGGGATCTTCGTGGTCGAGCGAGTCGTTCATGCGATGGCTTTTCCAGAGGAAGGGACGGCGGCGTCCAGTAGGCCGCGGGCGGCAAAGAAGGCGGCGCAGCGGCGCATGCCTTTGGCCATATGGACTTTTACGGTCTCGGGCGAGATGCCGAGTTGGTCAGCGATTTCTTTGTAGGCGAGGCCGTCGAGGTAACGGAGCATGATGACCTGGCGGCAACGATCCGGCAGGGCGCGCACGGCCTCGGCGAGCACTTCGAGTTCGTAGCTTTGGTCGAGGGCTTCGGCGGCGCTGGGCTGGGCGTCGAGGACGACGAGCTCGGCGCGGTCGTTGATCGATTCGGTGGGGTGGGCTCGGCGGCGGCGAAAAAGATCGAAGGCGGCGTTGCGGGCGGCCGTGAACAGGAATGCCTTCGGGTAGCGCACGCCTCCGGTGTCTTTGGCGCGGAGGAGGCGCGTGTAGGTTTCCTGGACCAGATCGTCGTGATCAGCGAGGGTGGGGAAGCGCGCTTGGAGATAGGCACGCAGGGCCGGTTCATGGGGATGAACTTCCTCGGCAAACCAGCGGGCTCGTTCGGTCGGTGGCATGGGGTGATGCGCGGTCATGGGCATCACCCCCGGATTTCATCCTGTCGAGGGCATTTTCGGCTGAAACGGGATTTGGAAACTATTTCGCGGCGCGGATAACCCGAAACGTTAGACGGTGCGTCTCAATATCTCATGTGTGCGCGGAAAGACGATATCCGGCGGTGAAATCGCCTCAATTAAACAGTGACGGATATTTAAGTTAGCGGAAGGGAATCGGATCGTTTTCGGAAAGTGGGCGGCCTTCCCAAGTGGCGTGGCGGGTGGCGGGATCGTAGGTGAGGACGCGCTGGGCGCTGGCGGGGGCGGCGGGCACATCGATTTGGGGCAACCAGCGGCGGTGTTCGGCAAGGAGGGCGGCGGAGGTGGGCCGGGCGGCGAGGTTGGTCCACTCGTGCGGGTCATTGCGGAGATCGTAGAGTTCTTCGCTGCCGTCGGCGTAGCGGATGTAGCGGTGGTGTTCGCTGCGGATGCCGTGGTTGCCTTGATTGTGGGTGGTGATCGCGGGGCGTTCGCGCGGGGCGGTGGCGTCGCGGAGTTGCGGGACGAGACTAAGACCTTCGAGGCCGGAGGGCGCGGGAAGGCCGGCGAGGTCGGCGAGGGTCGGAAAAATGTCGAGCAACTCGGCGGGTCGAGTCACACGGGCGCCAGCGGCGATGCCCGGGCCGGCCATGAAGAAGGGGACGCGGGTCGAGCGTTCCCAGAGCGTGTTTTTGCCGCTGATCTCTTTTTCGCCGAGGTGATAGCCGTGATCGCCGGCGAGGACGATAATCGTGTGCTCGCGTTGGCCGGAGGCGTCGAGGGCGGTGAGCACGCGACCGATCTGGGCGTCGACGAAGCTGATGCTCGCCAGATAGCTGCGGCAGAGGTTGCGCCATTGGTTGCGCTCGCGGAGCCAAGAGAGGCGAGGCTCGGGGAGCGACCAGTGGAGATACCAAGAGAAACGCGAGAGTCCGGCGCGTTCTTCTGGGCGCACGGGCGGCAGGACCCGGTCATCGTCGGGGTAAAGATCGAACCACGGTTGGGTCACATAGCACGGGACGTGCGGAAGAAAAAAACCGACGCTGAGAAAAAACGGTTGGTCGCGCGGCAAAGCGGCGAGTTGTTGGCCGGCCCAGTCGGCGACTTTCCAATCGCCCTTGTCCTCATCGCGGTGGGGAAACGTGCCCCAATCCATGAGGGGGTTGTTGCCGGCGGGAGTGGAGCCGATGAGTTTGGCGGGCGGGCGGGCGCCGACACCACCGGCGTTGCCCACGAGGTCAAACTCGGTTGCGCGAAGCTTGGGGGTGAGGCTGTGCCAGACCTTACCGACTGAAAGGGTGCGGTAGCCGTGGCGTTGAAAATACTGGGGCAGCGAAGGACGGTCGCGCCACTCCGGCAGCGTGCGGATGGAAGGCTCGAGGCCGTGGATGCCGGTGGTGCTGGGCCGTAGGCCCATGAGGAAACTGGTGCGGGAAGGGTTGCAGAGCGGGGCTTGCGCGTGGGCGTTGAGAAAGGTGGTGCCGCGGCGCGCGAGGCCGTCGAGGTGAGGCGTCTGAGCGAGCGGATGGCCGCCGAGCGGAGCCACCCAGTCGTTCAGATCGTCGACGAGGATGAGGAGGATGTTGGGTTTCGCCGGAGCTGAGCCTTTGGCGGTTTCAGCGGCGAAACCGGTGGCCATCGTGGCGACGCAGATCGAGAGCAGGCGGATGGAAGTCACGGTGAATAGAGCGAAAGGGAAAAGCCCACTAAAGCGAGGCAGCCTAGGCCCGGCTCCACGTTTCCCAAGCGGCGGTGAGATCGGCCAAGCAGGCGGGTTCGCGGGTGGCGAAATGGTTGGTTTCGCCCAAGGGCCGGGTTGGTCGCGTGCGGGCTCGCGCAGGGGTTTCTCAGTACCTTGGCGCAGGGTGGCTCGGTGGCCGTCGGATTTATGCAAAGGCGGAGCGTATCGATCTCGGCCGTTTTTCTCTTCAGCGTTTTCGTTTGGCGGCGATGACAAGGAGTTCCACGGCCGTGAGCTTGTCTTTGCCGCGTCCCATCGCCTCTTTTCCTGCAATGAGGTCTGGCAGTGAAATCACCCAGCAAACACGTCCGTCCACCTCGAATTTCTCCGCCGTAGATTTCAACCGTGCGAAATCACCGACGCCTAGCACCGATGAGAGAATGTCCACGACCCCGACGTCTGTTTCCAGATAGAGATTATTTACCGGCTCACCGGCCTTGGGGAATTTCAGAAACGAAAGCCGGTCCGGGGTCATGCGATGACGCGGATTCCAGTCCGCGAGGGTGCGACGCAACAACTCAATGTTTTCGTTAGTCAGGACGGCGCAGATATCCAAGTCGCGCGTGACTTGAGATGAACCGTAAGTGACCGCTGCGTAGCCACCAATCATGACAAACTCGAATCCCGAGTCCGTTAACTTAGCGATCAGCTGGCTGAAGTCCGGTGTCATGGGCAGCTTTAGCTTGCTGTAATTTTAAAATGAATCGCAACGCGCCGTCGTGCTGCCGCCAACGATCCTCCACTCGGAGCGCGAGATTGGTATCGATCAAGTCGAGATCGATCCCTGCCTCCCGCGCCTGTTTGAGTAATTCGTTGTCCAGCACCATATCCTCACGAAAACCGGATCGTCACCGCCCGCAACGCGAAACCTCGGCTTTCGCCAAGCCTGCGCGATTTACTTAAAGAGCTCGGGCTCGAAGTCGCTGGCATTGACCCAATTGGTTTTTATTTTTTCGCCGCGCATGTAGCGTTCGTAAAAACCGACGTGCTCGGGGTTGGAATGCGGGTAGCGGTCGAAGCTGTCGCCTTCGCCAAACATGCGCGGATCGCCTTGGGCTTTGAGTTCGGCGTAGAGCGCGGTTTGGAGGTTTTCGCGGGTCGCACGCAGGGCGGGATCGGCGGCGAGGTTTTTCACGCAGTCGGGATCGGTGGTTAAGCGGTAAAATTCGGTCGCGGGGCGGCGGCCGAAACAGAGGGCCCAATACGGATCGGCGGGATTCGCGCGATGGGCCTCGAGGATGAAGGACTTGGTGGCGCCGCCGTCGACGTTAAGGTAGCCGGTCTCGGGGTTGCAGGCAGGCCAGCGGGTGGGTTCGAAATTTTCGAGATAAAGGTGATCATCGCGGACGATGCCGCGGATCGGGTAGCCGACGTCGCCTGGTCGGCCGATGTCGTGGCGCTCCATGCCGATCAAGACGTGGTCGCGGGCGGGATTGATTTGGCCGGAGCCGGCGGCGCGAAAAATATCGGTGAGGCTGCGGCCAGGTGACGGCGCGAGGCCGGATTGGGCCCAAGACAAACCGGCGAGCTCGAGGAAGGTCGGCGCGAGATCGATGAAGCTGACGTAGTCTTGGACGACGCGGCCGTGGCCCTTGATACCTCGGGCCCACATCGCGGCGAGCGGCACGTGGTTGGAGGCTTCGTAGGCGCTGCCTTTGCCGCGAGGGAAGGGCAAGCCGTGGTCGGAGGTGACGATGACCAACGTGTTGTCGAGGAGTCCGCGTTTCTCAAGGGCCTCGAGCATGCGCCCGAGGTGGCGATCGAAGTGTTCGACCTCGTAGGCGTAGTCGAGGAGGTCGTGGCGCACGGTGGTGTTGTCGGGCCAAAACGCAGGGACGCGGTCGATGTCGGTGAGTTTTTTGCCGCTCTTTTTCACGCCGGATCCAAATTCGTAATCGCGATGCGGCTCAGTGGCGCCGTACCAAAAAACCCAAGGCTGATCGGCGGGAGCGGCGGCGAGGAAGTCGTCGAAATTGGCGGCGTAATCGGCGGCATTGATGCCGGTAGTCGGGGGTGGGGTGCGGCGCGCGTTGAAGGCGCGGCCGGTCATGGCGCGGGGTTTACCGGCGTCGGTGCGGGCGACGCCGGGGCCCCAGCCCTTGGCGGTGTAGCCGACGAACCAGCCGTTTTCAGCAAGGGCTTCGCCCCAACCTTTGAACTCGGTGGGGAAATACGCGAGGTGGTTTGCGGCGGCTTTGAGTTGCCACGAATTACGGCCCGTGAGGATGCAAGCGCGGGAGGGCGCGCATTTGGCGTTGGGCGTGTAGGCGCGGGTGAAGAGGATGCCGTCGCGGGCGACGCGATCGAAGTGCGGCGTGCGCACCCAAGGCGTGCCATACGCGCTGGCGTGGACACCCCAATCGTCGGCGATGGCGAAGAGGATGTTGGGCGGGCGCTCGGCGGCGCTCAACAGCACGCCACTCAGCAGCAGGAGCGGGAAGAACTTCATTGGGGCAAAACGACGGGGCGCACTTGGGGCTAAGGGCGGGCGCAGCTCAGGCGCGCCGCGGTGGGTGGGCGCACGGGCTGAGCCAGATTTTTTATTTCCTCTGCGGTCCGTAACCAGCGGCGGGGCGGCCGTTGGCGTCGAGGTGGCCGGTGGCCCAGAGGACGCCCCGCGTGACGAGATCGAGGAAGCGCGGATCGTTAACCGTGAGGTTGTTGTGGCCGAGGGTCGTGCTGAAAACTCGCGCGTGGTTCGAGCCGTAGATGTTGGTCCAAACGACAACTGAAGTTTTGTCGCTCAACGTGCCGTCTTTGGCTTTCACGGTTTGCTTGCCCGTGGCGAGGGACTGGTGGCCGGGGAAATTTTTCGGATCTTGGACGTTGTTGTAGAGTTCTTCTTTGATCGTCGTCCAATTTTCCAGGCCGCGCGTGATCGGGCTGTCGCTGGCGACGAATGTGATCGCAATGGGTTCTTGCGGGCCGTGGCCGCTGGATTGGAGGCCGAGGTAGTCGAACCACAACGCGCCGGGCGCGCCGGGGGCGAGGGGTTTGCCGAATTCTTTGGTGACGCGGTAACTGTGCATCGCGCAGTGCAGGTTCACGCCGGGGAGGCCGGCGAGGTGCGGGGCGAGGACGTTCTGCGCGGCGGCGGGGTCG
>CANGCX010000050.1 GCA_947452315.1 Opitutia bacterium
GCGAGTTCAAACACGCGGGCGGTTTTTTTCGTGAGCTTGGCCGGAGTAAGGGTGGCGTTGATTTTCATAACGGAAACATAGAGAGAACCATGAACCGAGCAGACTGCACGAAAGTTTTTAATTTTCCGTAGCTTTTAAGCCTTCAAGAGGGATCGGCCTTAGGCGGGCTTGCACGTAATCCTCTAAGCGACGATAGTCACCCTCATGCCCCCGGTAATCGAACTCTTCTTGAAAGCGTTCATTCCTCTGTTCGTGGCAATTGATCCGATTGGGCTTGCTGCGGTTTTTATCGCCCTGGGACAAGGTGCCCCACAGGAACAACGTCGTCGCATTGCCAAGCAAGCCACCTGGACGGGTGGGGGAGTCGCACTGCTGTTTTTATTTCTCGGCCAATCCATCTTCACCGCCGTCGGCATCACCACCAGCGACTTTCAAATCGCTGGCGGCCTCATTCTTTTTATCCTCGCCGCGCGTGATCTCGTCCACTCCGCCGCCGAGGAACCGGCCAAAATCGCTGAAGATTTTGGCGTCGTACCCTTGGGTATGCCACTGATTGCAGGTCCCGCTTCGATCACCACGTTGATCTTACTTGCTCAGACGCTGGGACTCGCCGTGACGCTCGCCGCTCTCGCGGTAAATCTCGTTCTTGTTATTCTCGCTTTTGCGTACAGCGAACGCCTCGCCCGACTCATCAGTTCGACCGGCCTACGCGCGATTTCTAAAATTATTTCCATGCTCCTCGCCGCCATTGCCATTAGCATGATTCGCAAAGGCTGGACCGGATAAATTTATCAGCGTTTCTCGTTAGTTCCCCACAAAAACCCCGTCATGAAATTTACTCTGCGCTCCCTTGTGCTCACGTCTGTATTAACCGCCGCGTTAAGCGCAGCTGATCCCCGACTTTCCGGCATCACCGCTGCTTTGCAGCCGGCCCTCGATGAAAAAGAAATCGCCGGCGCGGTCACATTGGTGATTTCGCGCGAAAAAGTTCTCCACTTTGAAACGCATGGTTTCGCTGACCTCGCCACCCAACGTGCGATGACGCCAGACACGATGTTCAACATCATGTCCATGACCAAGCTCATGACCGCCACCGCCGTGCTCATGTTGCAAGATGAGGGTAAACTCAAACTCACCGACCCCGTCGCTAAATATATTCCCGCGTTTGCCACACTTAAAAGCCCCTCTGGCCAACCGGCCAATCTCACGCTGCTGCAGATACTCACCCACATCTCCGGCCTTGGCGAAGCCTCAGCCGCAGCTGCCCGCGAGGCCCGCACCCTCGCTGATCTCGTGCCACTTTGGATCGCCGCTCCCATGCAAAACGAGCCCGGCGTCAAATGGCGCTACTGCCAATCAGGCATCAACGCTGCCGCTCGCATCGTCGAGATTGTTAGCGGCAAATCCTTCGATGAATTTCTTCACACCCGTCTTTTCGTTCCGCTCGATCTGAAACACACCACTTACTATCCCTCAGCCGAGCAGCTAACTTACCTAGCTACAGCTTACACGAAAAACAAAACTACCGGCACACTCGAAGCCGTCCCGGCGTCACCTCCCGCACGCGGCACTCGCCCACCCACCGGCAACGCTGGTCTGTATTCCTCTGCTCACGACTACGCCCGTTTTTGCCAAATGTTACTTAACGGCGGCACCTTCAACGGGCAGCGCTACCTCTCGCCCGTCGCACTTAAGCTTCTCTGCACCTCGCAAACACCCGCCGACATGCCCACCGGCTTTTTTCAAAACGACACCTACGGTCAACGCGGAACCAACTACGGTTGGGGTATCGGCACCTGTATATTAAAAGTTCCACACCCAGGCGTCGCTGCCATGCTTGCACCCGGCTCTTACGGCCACGGTGGAGCTTGGGGTACGCAAGCATGGGTCGATCCTGTGCGCGGCGTAGCCTACATCCTGATGGTCCAACGCACCAACTTTCCTAATAGCGACGCGAGCGACGTCCGCCGGGCGTTTCAAAAAGCCGCAGCAGACGCTATCGATGTAAATTAGGTGTAAATTACGGCTGCTTTTATCCGCCGAATTTAGTCATCAGCTCCGCGTAAATTTTCGCGCTCGCGATCAACTCTTTCACCGATGCACGTTCGTCGACACCGTGATAATCAATTCCACCCGGACCATAACCGAGCGTTGGGATTTTACGGTGGGCAGCGAAAAAGTGCATATCATTAAAACCCGTTGAAACGTTAAACACTGCTGGCTCCTGCCGCACTTCGGCAACACTCGCTGCCATCGCCGCGAAAAACGGATGCGTTGGCGGAGTGAAGCACGCGAAGTTCTCTGAAATTTTAGCCACTGTAATCCGGCATTCGGGAATTTTATTTGCAGCGATTGCTAGCGCCGCGCGCAGTTCTTTTTCTGCGGCGGCGTGGTTTTCCATCGCGAGCACACGGCGATCAATCGTGAATGTTGCCGTTGCAGGCACTGTGTTAATCTTCGCGCCTTCTCCGCAACCAAAGACGCCACCAATGTTTAATGTTGGCACCATTGTGCGGCCTTCAGGGGTTTTGAATTTTCGTCGAGCGAGTTCTTTTTTGTGGGTGTTGAGGCCGAGCACAAGCGCCGCCATTTTTTCGAGCGCGTTAATACCGCGTTCTGGAGTCGAGCCGTGAGCAGGCCGACCATGAACCGTGACTTCAAGCCACACGACGCCATTATGACCACAGCACACAGCGGCGCCCTCGCCACCTTCCATCACAACCGCGTAGTCGGGCTTAATCGGAGCATGTTCCACTAGCCAGCCGGTACCCAAAGCTGAATCCGTTTCCTCATCGGCCGTAAATGAAACCTCAAGGTTCATCCGCGGAGCGGTGCGCGTGGCTTGCAAAGCTTCGAGCGCCATAAGCAAGCTTGCGATTGAGCCTTTCATGTCGGCCGTGCCGCGACCAAAAATCCAGCCGCGCTCTACCGCACCGCTAAACGGGCTCCCGTGTCGCCAACGACCAGAAACTGGAACCACATCATAATGGGCATTGAAATGAATCGTCTTTTTCGCGCCAGGCACACCCAGTTTGCCAAGGACATTATAACGTGGAAATCCGAGTTGGGCGGCGGGTAGAGACTTTTTTAACAAAGCCGCTGGAATCGGATAACGTTTTGTTTTTAAACCCAGAGCCGTAAGATTTTGGGTGAGACCAGCAGTGATCTTATCGTAGTTCTCTCCAGGAGGATTGACTGTAGAGATACCAATAAGGGTTTGTAGGCGACTAAGGAGCCCAGCGGAGTTAAGATCGATGTAGGCAGCAGGCGTCATAGCTAAAATAGGAATTTAACTCAACGCACGCGCGTCAGTTCAACGTAGGCGAGCCGTGCAATGGTGAGCGTCACCATGGTCAGAAACACTGGCCGGATGAAGCGAGCGCCTTTTTTCACCACTAGCCCAGCACCCAGCCGAGCACCCACAATTTGACCCAAAACCATCACCCCGCCAGCAATCCAGTCAACCTGACCCACTAGTATAAAAACACCCAGCGAGGCTAAGTTGCTCGCCGCATTCATCACCTTGGTATGACCCGTCGCCGCCATGAAATCTTGGCCAAGCAATAAAACGAGCGCGATCGTCCAAAACATGCCCGTGCCCGGCCCAAAAAATCCATCGTAGAAACCCAATCCAATTCCAGCCACCAACCAAAACGCTTTCGATGCCATTCTCGGCTCGCGTTTTACCTGACCGATCTGCGGGCGGAAAATCGTGTAAATTAAAATCACCGCCAATAGCCAAGGAATCAGTAATCCCAGCCGACTCGCATCTATGCGCTGGACCGTCCAAGCCCCCACGACCGCGCCCAAAAAAGTCAGCACCACTCCTTGCTGACACCGCCGCCAGTCCACCACTCCATGCCGCGCATAATGCACAGCTGCCATACTACTTCCAAATAGCGACTGAAGTTTGTTCGTTCCTAAGGCCAGCGGAACAGGAAACCCTGCCATCAACAAAGCCGGCAACGCAATCAAACCGCCGCCGCCAGCGATCGAGTCGATCAACCCCGCAGCTAATGCCGCAAGAAACAACAACGGGTAAATCCAGAGCGCTAAATCCATCACCGTAGCTTAACGCTAAACCACGAAAAACGAAAGCTTGGAGACTGCGGACGCCATTTTTCGATTATTCTCGCGAGATGATTTTTGACAGGGCTCAACGCCACACGCACGCTCCGCCACCATCATGAGCTTGGCCGACCTCCGCAAAGATTACGCCCTCGCTGGGCTGAATGAAAAAGACCTCGCCCGCGATCCGTTTCGCCAGTTCGAGAAATGGTTTCAAGAAGCCGAAGCCGCAAAAATCACCGAGCCTAATGCCATGACGCTCGCCACCGCCAATCGCGAGGGCCGCCCTTCCGCCCGCACCGTACTATTAAAAGGCCTCGATGGTCGCGGTTTTGTTTTCTACACCAACTACGAGGGCCGCAAAGGACGTGAGCTCGAGGCCAACCCACGCGCTAGCCTAGTATTCCCTTGGATCGTATTGGAACGCCAAGTCATCATCGAAGGCACCATCACCAAGGTCGCCCGCGAAGAAAGCGCCGCTTATTTTCACTCACGTCCGCGTGCCAGCCAGCTCGGCGCTTGGGTCGCCCAGCAAAGCGCGGTTATTCCAGGACGCACAACACTCGAAGATGCAATGAAGGCATTGGAGAAAAAACACGCCGGTGCCGATGTGCCCTTGCCACCCAACTGGGGCGGTTATCGCGTAGCGCCAGAAACCATCGAATTTTGGCAGGGACGCCGCAGCCGCTTGCACGATCGCTTGCGCTATCGCCGTGAAAAAGATGGCAGTTGGATCGTCGAACGTCTCGCACCCTGAATTATTTTAAACTCTTTGCTCGGCCCGCCCTATGCGCATTTTTCTCACCGGCGCTTCTGGTTTGGTCGGAGCGGCCTTCGCCCGCGCCGCGACTCGTCGCGGCCATGCAGTCACAGGTATCGTAGGTGAATTCACAGGGGAACTAACTGGTCTTGCCGCACGCCGCTCACTGGATCTTGGCGATGAATCTACCGTCACAGCCTCGCTGTTAGAAGTTTTTCCAGATGCCATCGTAAACTGCGCCGCAATTTCCGTACCGGAAATATGTGATTCCAATCCTGCTCGGGCACAGACGTTGAACGTCGCTCTTCCCACTGTGCTCGCGCGCCTCGCACATCACTTGAGTGCACGGCTAGTCCATCTTTCGAGCGAACAAGTTTTTGACGGTAGTCGTACCTCGTCCTACGCCGTCGGCGATGCCACCTCGCCGATCAATCTTTACGGGCGACAAAAAATTGAGAGCGAGCGCGCCGTACAAGCCCATGCCGCGGAATTCGCCGTAACGCTGCGCGCACCTCTACTGATGGGCAATAGCCCAGGCGGTAAGCGCAGCACGCATGAACGACTTTTCGCCGACTGGGCCGCGGGTCGCCCAGTAAAACTTTATGCGGATGAATTTCGCCAGACCTGCACCGCGGAAAATCTCGCCGAAGTGATGCTCGAATTATGCGAGCGCCGAGATGTGCGCGGAGTCTGTCATTGGGCTGGAGCCGAGCTGTCGTCGCGCTACGAACTGGGTCGCCGGATTCGGGCGCATTTTAAACTCAGTGACACCGACGCCCCGATCTTCGCGATCACGCGCACGGAAACACCCGAAGCGGCCAAAAAACGTCAGGCTTGTCTCGCTATGGATCTCGCGCCTCTACGTGGTCTTTTGAAAACCCAAACTCAAACCATCGAAGCTCAACTGGCCGAACTTCACGTGCCCACAACGTGTCGCGATTGGTATTTTTCTCGGCAGTAATTTTATGGCGACGATGACTTTGGATATTTTGCCCACGCGCATAGGCGGGGCCGCCGAAAACATGGCGACCGATTTTTTGTTACTGCAACGTTATCCACAAGCAGAAGCCGCACGATTTCGGCACTACGGTTGGCGCGGACCGGCGTGGACGTTTGGCTACAGTCAGAAAATTACCTTCGTCCGCACGCAATTGCCGGCCGAGGCCAATCCCAACGAAATCTGTCGCCGGGCTACAGGCGGTGGCGTGGTAGATCATCGTGAAGATTGGACCTATGCGCTCGTGATTCCGCGAGGTTTTACCTTCGAAGAATTGCGCGCCACAGAAAGTTATCGGCGCGTGCATGAATGCCTGGCGACGGCCCTGCGCGCGCAAGGTGTGCCAGCCGTGGTGAAGACCCATTGTGAGGCTCCCACCGAAGGTGAACTCGCCTGCGGACCAGCAGGGGTGTGTTTTCAACGCGCGGAACTTTACGACGTCGTTCACGGCGATACCGGTCATAAAATTGCAGGAGCTGCACAGAAACGAAATAAACGCGGTTTACTATTTCAAGGTTCACTGTGGCGCCCTGCCTTAGGACCGAGCGCGACGAACATTGATTGGGATCTTTTTGGCACGTCGTTCATCGCAGCTTTGGCGACGCAATTAGAGGCGTCCGCTGCTGAAAAACCGTGGCCAGAATTTAACGAAGAAGAGCTGAGCGGACTGATAGAACAGTATCGTTCAAGCGAGTGGGTGGAATACCGTTAATTTTAACGAATAACTTTTCTTCGATAAAACCCAACCGAGAAACTCGCTACCGTTATTCGTAACGTTGCGCGCGACCCAAGTAATTGAGCATCCAGATTTCTTTCCACACCCGATAGCGACCTTCATGCGTGATCTTGCCGAAATCTTCGCGCTCAGGATGAGGGTGGAGGAAACCTAATTCAGTATTAAGACGGTCGAGTTCGCCTTGAGTAGCGTTGAGATCGTAGAGGGGTTCCGTGGTAAACGATGTCTCGACGGCTTTGGCGGCAAGGAGTCTCGCCCGATGCCGAGCGAGCAATCGCGGCAGGGAGCGGCTCCAGGGCCGACGTTCTACAAACCAGTTTTCGGGATAAAAACCCGCAAACGGTACCGTGAGATTATCGGTCACATAACGAGCGCCATCGAGCGTAAGAGAGGTCAACGTGTAGCAGAGCCCGATCGCACCGTTACTCTGCGGCAGAAAGGTGATTTGTACGCGCAAGGTCGCCGCGGGATCTTGATAAACTGAAACCCTCAAATAAAGCCCTCCGCCGACTTCCGCTTTGAGAGCCTGGGTCTGACGAAAACCCTGCGCGCGTAACCATTCGCGGATTTTCAAAAGGCGCGGTTGCACCGGCCATTCTTCACCCGAGGAGTTGATGGCGTAGCGAGGAAACAAAGGAAGCGGACTGACGCTGAGTGCTGATATAGCGAGCCAGTTATAAAGTGTTTCTCCCAAAAACCAGATGAGGAAAAACATGACCGTGAGCACCCAGTAAGGTCGGTTGATTAAATCAAAATCGCGGCACAATTGGGCAGCACCAAAAGCGAACACCATCCATCGCAGCCAACGATCAGCTATCGCCAAAAGCGGCGAAGCATAACGTTGATTAAGCTGACCTAGGACCAACGAAAGGACGATCGCGCCTAATATTAAATACTGTGTGTCCATCAAAGGCGCGAAGGGTTAAGAGCGAACCGCAAATAGCAGTTCTTAGCTCAGTCTTACCGGCATGATCACACAGATGAAACTTTCTAGAGTTTTGAAAACTCCTGGGCTTACTTCATCTTTAACTTCAAAGAAGACTTCGTCTTTGGTCAGAGCTTTGAGCGGATCCATCAAGAAGGCTGGATTGAAGGCGACTTGAAGATCCGGACCACTGTAACCAATGGCCATTGATTCGTGAGCTTCGCCAAAATCAGAACTCGAAGCAAAAATTTCTAACAAATTACTGCTGATTTTGATTTTAACCGAATTCGATTTTTCGGAGCACACTAATTGAGCACGATGAACACATTGCAGCAATAACTCGCGTTCAAGTTTGATACGTTGGTGCGTTTCTTTCGGAACGACTTGTTGATAATTCGGGTAATTGCCTTCGACGACTTTCGAATAAAGGTAAACGTGATCAATTAGACCGCTAGTATCTTTGTCGGTGGCGATTTGGAATGCGGCACGACGTTCGTTAAAGTTGATTTTAACCTTAGAACCCTTGTCGAGTAGCCGGTTAAGCTCGGAAACGGTTTTGGCTGGCAAAATGATCGCACCGGCACTTGCGGTGGGAACTTCCATTTCTTTGGCGATAAGCGCAAGGCGTCGGCCATCGGTTGCCACAAGGGTAAGCTTTTCGTCACGGAAATTGAAATAGACACCGTTGAGGATGTAACGGGTCTCGTCTGTTGATTGCGCGTAGGAAACGCTGCGAAGCATGCTAATGAGCTCACTTTGCTCGAGCGTATAGGCCTTTTCATCGCCAAACTCAGGCAACGGCGGAAATTCCTCTTTGCCGATACCCATGATCTTAAACGTAGAACCTCCTGAGGTCAGTTTTACTTGATGGTTCGGGGCTCCGTCAAAGGTCACATCCACACTGGGTAACTCGCGAACAATCGTAGCTAAACGTTTAACCGGCAAGGTGACCGAGCCGGTTTCTTTTACTTCGGCTTTGATTTTGCACCGGATACCAAGGTCTAGATTGGTGGTGGAGAGAGAGATCTGATCTTTTTCCGCCTCGATCAGCACATTGCTTAGAATGGGCATCGTCGCTTTGGACCCGACGACGTTCAACACTTGGGCTAGGCCGTTGGCGAAATGGTCGCGGTTGATTTTGAATTTCATGGAAATTTAGACGGGGTAGGGAACGAGACGCGTGAGGAAGTTAACAAACGTTAAAAGAATACAGGTTCAATAATGAATTATATCCGTATCAGTATAGGCTGCGAATAACCGTAGCAACTGCGCGTTTCTCCTCTGAGAATTAGCTGAAAAACGAGGGTGAAAAACTTTCGGTCTCATCGTAGTAAACTCGGGGTTATTCGCAGACTAAAAGTTGTTGGTGAGTCACACGCAGGTTGCTCACACGTTTTTCTCGGGTCCGGCAGAATCATGAGCACCCATTTTCACGAGTCGTGGGCGACGGATTTGGCGAATCAGTCCGAAAAAAATGTAGGACAAACAAACAATGAGCAGCGCGACTTCTTTAAATTGATAAACCAAAAAAGCTAAAAGCAGTATCCATATGAATGGGAACAACTTAGTCTGAGTTTGTAGATCGAGTTTTTTGCCACTTGGGTACCGTACGGTACTCATCATTAATAAAGCGATTAATAACATCAAAAAAGGAAGAACTAAAGCCCAGCGATTCAAGGACTTATCAGAATCTTCAAGTTTGAGTAAAAATAGCACCAAGGACGCCACGGTGCCTGCGGCAGCCGGAACGGGTAGCCCAATAAAATCTTTGGAGGATTCTTTTTTGCCGCGATGCACGAGCGGGTTAGTGATCACGTTGAAACGCGCCAGTCTCATGGCGGCACATAAAAGATACACAAAGCCCACAAACCACCCAATGTTACGAAACCAGGTAATACCTTGGGTCGGCGACAGAATGAAAAAAAACATCATCAATGCTGGAGCCATTCCAAATGACACCACATCGGCCAGTGAATCGAACTCCGCCCCAAATAAAGATTCACGACCCCCCATCCGCGCTAACCGACCATCCAGCGTATCAAAGGCGGCCGCGCCAAAAATGAACCACACCGCCATGCGATAATGCCCAGCTGGCGTCGCATCAAGGTATTCGCCAGTAATCGAAGTTTCAGCCAAGCGGGCCTGGATGCAGTTCACTACTGCCATAAAACCGCAAAAAAGATTTCCCGCCGTCATCGCATTGGGCCAGAAGAAGATCCGGCTTGCTTGTGATACGTTGTAAGGATCTTCGGGATCGGTCGGAGCAGAACGGCGCGTCGGGATCATTTTTTCGCGAGGCTTTCGAGGTATTTCCAGAATTTCGAATCCTGCTCGAAGAGTTGTTGTTCGGAAACCGGGAATTTATTGCGCAATAGAAAATCCTCCAGGGAATTTTTATGCAGAATGTAGTTCACATGCAGTTTTTCCCCTTGAGCATCAAAATATAAACGAAAATCCCCCGCTCGTAATCGGTAGAATTCTTTTCCGGTTCTGGAAAAACGTCCCAATGGCTCGCGCGGATGAGCAAGATCGTCCGGTTTTAGCGAACTGATCGGCTCGACGAGATCGAGCTGCAGCAGCTTATCCAGCCGGTTGAGCTCGTGCATCGCCTGCGCGGAAAAAGTGACCTGATACATGGGAAACTAAGAGCTAATAGACCTGCGTCGCTCGGCAACGCTATTTCCGGATAATGCGTACGGTAAAACAGCACCCTTTGCTCCCTCAGGATCGAGCCCAGCGCCAAATCCAAAAAACTAAGGAATTTCCGATTCGGCTGCGCTTTTATTAAAATTCGCTAAAATCTCTCGCGCGGTATCCGCGTCTTCATCTTCCACTTGTACACGAAGCCCACCAATCGCGTAATTATAAGTGTTACCAGATGTTTGTGCCGTTAGTTCTTCAGGAAGATAAGCTTTGATTCCACTCCCACCTAAAGCAGCTTGTAGAATCTGCGCCTCAATTAGCCGCTGGCAGGTCGCGATCGTCTTCATGCGAATAATTTGTTTTAACCGCACTGTTAACTCAAGCCTGTCAAAGAAGGCTTCGGGCTGGTGATCGCGATGAGTCGAGGTCACGGTGAATTTTTATCCTAACCCCCCTTATGAAAACAAACGCATGGCTGCTGCTGGTTTTGAGTATGTTGGGTTCCCTCGAGGCTCGTGCGCTGGAAAATAAAACCCGTAACGTGCTTCTTATCACTATCGACGGCCTGCGTTGGCAGGAAGTATTTCGTGGCGCGGATGAGGCGTTCATAAACAAAGAAAAAAACTCCGGCGGTGTGCCGGCGGGTGAAATCGTCGCCTTGAAGGCTGATTTTCTCGGTGCTACGGCGCAAGAGCGGCGAAAAAAACTTATGCCGTTTTTTTGGGGCACTCTCGTGCCTGGCGGACAAGCCTTTGGTAACCGCGATCTCGGCAGCGCTGCGAGTGTACTCAACGCGGAGCGTATTTCTTATCCTGGTTACAACGAGCTGCTGACAGGCGCGGCGGATCCGTTGATCACGTCCAACGCGCCTGTGCCGAATCGCAATGTGACCGTGTTGGAATGGTTAAATGGGCGGCCCGGATTCACGGGTCGGGTCGCGGTCGCGGCGGCTTGGAATGTGTTCGCGCCTATTATTAATGTCGGGCGTAGTCGGCTGCCTTTGTTCGTCACAGGTCAACATTCGGCACCAGGCAGTGTGTCGCCGCGCATTGCTGAATTGGAGCGCTGGATGGAAGATATCCCGCCGATCAGTAACACGGAAAATTTCGACGCGTTTGTTTATCATGCGGCGCTTGATCGCATCGACACGCATCGGCCTCGCGTATTTTTAATCGCTCTTGGTGAGCCGGACGAATGGGCGCACGCGCATCGCTATGATCGGTACCTTCAATCGATCCGGCGCTGCGATCGGTTCATCCAACAAATCTGGGAAAAACTTCAGGCCATGCCGGATTACCGTGATTGCACCACGATCGTGCTCACACCGGATCACGGGCGGGGCGTGACGTTGGAAGATTGGAACGGTCATGGTAAAAAAATCCCACACTCCGAAGAGACGTGGTTAGCGGTTTATGGTCCAGATACACCGAAGCTGGGGGAGCGTCGTACTAGCGTCGCTGAGGTCCATCAAGCGCAAGTTGCCGCGACTGTAGCGGCGTTGCTGGGTGAAAATTTTCGCGCGGCTTTTCCTACGGCGTCCACTCCGGTGAGTGCGGTGTTGGGCGCGGCCGCGGATAAATAAACCACGCGCGCGGGTTATTTTACTTTCGAGCAGAGGATGCAGTCCCGTGGCTCGGGACCGATATTGGGTGCGACGTGCCAACGCTTGAGCAAGGCTTCGCGGGTAAGTCCGGCTTTTTCCATGACGCGCGCGGAACCGGGATTGGCTGCATCGCAAAAAGCCCAGAGGCGAAACACGTCAGGTTGAGACATCGCCCAATCAACCAAGTAAGTGAGCGCCTCGGTCATCATGCCGCGGCCCCAAAATTTTTGTGCGAGTACATAGCCACACATGACTTTGCCGCCATCGGGCATCAGGCCGATAGAACCAATCGGCGTATCAGTGCCGCGTAGACAAAGCAGCCACGCGTAGTGCGGCGATTTCGGGCGGTCCCAATCAGCGGCGCGATCGCGCAGAAAATCGGCAAGCAATTCCACGCGTTCGTAAGGCTTCCAAGCGAGGTAGCGGGTTACTTCAGGATCGTTGGCGTAGGCGGAAAAAACAGCGGCAGCATCTTCGGCGCGAGGTCGCCGCGCGGTAAGGCGGGCGGTGGCGAAAGTAGCGGGCGGACGAATCATGGCGATACGACGGGAGGGTAGTGGGCGAGACGTCGCGGCCATCCGAACGTTGCGGCATCCAAGTGTAATTCTGCCAGGGAGAATTACGCGAGAGCGGCACGCACGAGTTCGGCGATAGGGGGCGGAAGCGTGAGTCCGATGGCGGCCTGTTGCGCGGCAGGACTTAGTTTGCGCCAGGTTTTTTTTAAAATTTCGACGAATTTTTCGTGTGGGTAATCAGCGTGTTGCACGGCGAAGGTGCTGATTTCGTTTTCAAGAAAAACAAGCACCGCGGCGTCTTCGAGCGCTTGGGTTCCGGGGTTAGTTTTTAATCCGGTTTTGGAAACCCAGGTGGCGACTTCGGCGGCTTCGCTCGCAGCGACGCCAGCGGCGAGCAGTAGATCGCGGGCGCGTTCGGCTTGTTTCACGTAGAGCGAGCGGCGCCAACTAAGGTAGCCGACTTTGCCTTCCGGAAACGTGGCCCGAGGAGTGAGCCAACGCTCGAGATGTTGGCATCGTGCGGCCAGCCGCAGAAGTGGACTCGCATCGGGCACCAGCCGCACCACCCAGGCTTCGACGCGTTCCCCGTAGATTAGTTCTGCCGCGCGACCATCGTTGGCGCGCGTGGGATCAGCGGCGTGAGCGGAGTCGATCAACTGGCGGGCGCGAGCGTAGGCTTCCATGCGGATAGCAATCGAAACGGTTGCGTACGACGCGGCAAGCTACAGGTTCGAAGCGTCATGCCTTTACCCCCGGTATGCCTGCGTTGCGGCGTGTGTTGTTTTTCGAAATTGGAAACGTATGTCCGTGTGACCGGCGAGGATTGGACGCGCCTCGGCGTAGAGGCGGAGCGATTAGCTCATTTTGTCGGAAATCGTGCGTATATGCGCATGAGCGACGCGCATTGCGCGGCGTTGGTGGTGCGCGTGGGCGAGGATGACGCGCGGGAATATTTTTGCTCCGTGTATGAGAAGCGACCAGCTACGTGCCGCGATTTGGAGCGGGGTTCACCGCAGTGTGCGGGTGAAATTGCGCTAAAGGGTGAGCGGCCTTTGGCGTTACCGAGTATAGGATGAGCGGGTGATCATTCCTGATTCATGGGTGCAACTCATGATCGAAAAAAAATATCTTAAAAAATTTTCCGCATAAGTTTCCCTACAACTTGACATGATAATTTTACATGATAATTTAAAAAAAATGGGAAGTTCTACTCTTACAGAAAGAGGTCAAATCTCCGTTCCGGCTTCTCTTCGCCGATCCATGAAGTTACAACCAGGTCAGACGTTTCGATGGCAGCGTATTTCTGAACGAGAAATACGAGTTTCGATCGAAACCTCCTCCAAGGCAGGCCCCTTAAGCGTGCTGGGTTATGCCCAAAAATTGCTTAAACGTCCCGCCCGCCGCACCGCGAGTTGGATGCAGGAGTTACGCGCTGGCGAAAAATAAACATGTGGGTCATCGACACCTGTATTGTACTAGATATCCTCGAAAACGATCCGGAGTTTGGCCGGGCCTCTGCTCAACTACTCCAGAAATTACTGCCTCAAGGGCTGAGTATTAGCCCTATAACCATGGTAGAACTCTCGGTGGCTTTTTCAGGTGATATAATCGAGCAAAAACACTTTTTGGACCAAGCCGGTATTTCCTATGTCGAGGCTTGGACTGCAGCCGATACCGAGCGCGCCTGCACGGCATGGAACCTTTACATCGTAGCGAAACGTCAGGCCCAAACGCCCAAAAGGCCGGTCGCTGATATTTTGATTGGTGGATTTGCGGCCAATCGAAGCGGCTTAGTTACGCGTAACGCCCGTGATTTTAAGCGTTGGTACCCCCTCCTTAAAATTATAGAACCCTCTGCTAAGTTGCTGCGATCCTAGCTAGGAAACTGCGCTATTACTCTGTGCCTTCATTGAGCGTGCGGAGGTGCTTGGTGTAGCTAAAAATGCGGTTGCGGCGGTGGTCGGTGATTTCGCTGACGATTGCTTGCTCCACCAGCACGGCGAGGGCGGTATTGGCGGTGGGGGCGTATGCGATGCAGAGAGCCGTCCCACAACAGGGGCGTTTCCGGGGGGTTAGGGTTTGGGCTCGAAAGCGAAGCAGCGTTCGCCAACCAAAGAAACAGGTACTTTAGTTCCGCTGGGCACTTCTTTCCTTAATTAAGGTAATCGAGCTTCAAAAAACCATAGTTAAGCGGAATGAAGCCTCGGCTGGTAGCGGACGAGTTTTTGGTCGCCGGGCACGTAAAGCGGGTGGCGGGGGTGGCCGGCTTGGGTGGTGCCTAGGCACCAAAGTTCGCGTTCGCCGAACAGGCGCACGACCGCATCGGCGCGGGCTTGGTAATCTCCACTCACACCCCAGGCCGCGACGATCCGATCACAGCGGTCTGCGGCGGCGAGCAGCGAGGTGTCGTTTTCTGGGCCAACGGGATCGGGCGCAGATTTCATTTCTTTGGGGTAAGGCGTACGCAGCCCGAAAAGATTGGCCATCCAGAAACCATTAAAGCCATCGCGTTCGGAGAAACGGGCGATGCGACGCAGCGTGGGATCAAGTTGGGATTCGTCGGCGGTGCTCGGATTAAGCCCAATCCACATAATCAGACGCTCCCCGCCAAGGAGCGGATCTAGCCGGTGGATCAGACTGTAACGGTGGCGGCGGTCGGGGGAGAAATGGCAGGCGTTTTCCATCGCGGCCAGGGCGTTTGCGGGCTTTAGGCGAGGATCTGGCGGAGGCTGTCGAGGTCGAGGACGCTAGCGAGGGATTCTTCCTGGACGACGGCGTTGGCGAGGGCGGCTTTGTCGCGTTGGAGGGCGAGGATTTTCTGCTCCACGGTGTCGGCGGCGACGAGGCGATAGGCGACGACAGGTTGGGTCTGGCCGATGCGATGCGTGCGGTCGATCGCTTGGGCTTCGACGGCCGGATTCCACCACGGATCGCATAGGATCACGTAGCTGGCAGCGGTGAGGTTGAGCCCGGAGCCGGCGGCTTTGAGCGAGAGAAGAAAAACCGTTTTGGAGCGATCGCTTTGAAACTGATCCACCAGCTCAGCGCGATTTTCGGTGGCGCCGGTGAGCTTGAGGTAGCCGATATCTGCCGCTTGAAGGCGGGGTTCGATGAGTTCCAAGAGCGAGACAAATTGGCTGAAAACAAGAACCTGTTGGCCTTCGTCGCGCAGCTCCTCGAGGCGCTCTAGGAGGGCATCGAGTTTGGCACTGGGAATCTCACTATGCGCTCCAGAGACCAGTGCGGGGTGGCAGCAAATTTGGCGCAGGCGCAAGAGGCTCGCGAGCACGTTGAAGCGCACCGCGTCGAGGGCGCGCGCGGTTTCGATACCCAGGAGTTGGGCGCGGGCGCGTTTGAGTTCGGCGTCGTAAAGGGAGCGTTGTTCACCGTCGAGATCGACCAAGATAATATCTTCGGTGCGCGGCGGCAGTTCAGGCGCGACTTGGGCCTTGGTGCGGCGCAACATGAAGTGGCGGACACGTCGGCGGAGACGGGCGGCAGAGGTCGGGTCTTCGGTAGGGTATTGGCGACGGAAACCGGCTTGGGAGCCGAGCAGGCCGGGTTGCGCGAAGGCGAAGAGGCTCCAGAGATCCAGAAGGCGATTTTCGATAGGCGTACCGGTCAGGGCGACCCGGTGGGCCGCGGGAATGGCGCGCGCGATGGCCGCGGTCTGGCTAGTCGGGTTTTTGATGAACTGAGCTTCATCGAGAATAACGGCATCCCAGTTGTGGCGGTGAAACCACGCGGTGTTAAGGCGGAGTTGAGCGTAGTTGACCACGAGCAGCGCACCGCGATCAGCCGGGCCGGGCATTTTGGTACCGTAGGATATAAGCGGGGTGAAGATTTCGGCGGCGAGTTCCGGCGCAAACCGTTCGGTCTCAGTGAGCCAGCCGTGCATCACGCTCTTCGGGCAGATGACGAGGGCTCGGAACGGTTTTTTATTGGTGCTGCCAACTTGAGCGGCAGCGTGGGCGTGAGCTTGGTGCAGCAGCCACGCGAGGGTTTGCACGGTTTTACCCAGACCCATGTCATCGGCCAAAATACCACCGAAGCCTCGGGCGGCCAAGTGAGCGAGAAATTGAAATCCTTCCTCTTGATAGGGGCGCAAAGTGGCGCGTAGGCCGGTCGGAAGAGCCGGGGTGGGCATTGCAGCGAGGGCGGCAGCGCGCTCGCGCAGTGTGTCGGCCAGGAAGGCATCTTTGGCGGCAAA
>CANGCX010000051.1 GCA_947452315.1 Opitutia bacterium
GGCATAGGCCACCAGGTCCAAGAACTGTCTGAACTACGCGGAGTCGCCATCACCAACAACGACGGGACCGGAATCACCGATGCTGCAACACTCGATCTCTCCATCCGCGCCGGCTCACGCGTCTCACATCTCATCCTCGAAGGACTCACGCAAAATTCCCTAAAGGCGGTAATCACTAATGCCGTGCGTGCGCTCCCTCTCGGCATCATCCGTGGCGTGGATCAATTGCTCACCGGCAAAGTTGAGCGCATCGACAAAGACTTTATCCTCGAACTTATAGCCCAACAGGTTGTTCCGCTGATCACACCCATCGCTTTTGGTCCCGACGGGAAATCTCTACGCGTAAACTCTGACCTGCTTGCCGCGGAAGTCGCAGAAGCGCTGCACGCTACCAAGATAATTTACCTCACGCCCCACGCCGGCCTTGAGATTAACGGCAGCGTCCGCCGCGAAATCTCAGTCGAAGCACTGACCAAGATTCTCGGCACTCAGCCCGATCAAATCTCAGAGCCCGTGCGTAGCAAAGCCGCGCACGCGGTCAAAGCGATCGAGACCGGAACCCCGCGCGTACACATCGTCGATGGCCGCATCTTCGACGGCTTACTCAACGAAATCTTCTCCAATGAAGGCGTCGGCTCCCTCGTTTACGGCAACGACTACCAACAGATTCGCAAAGCCTCGAAACGCGACGTCCGGCTTATTTACAACTTAACTCGTGCCGCCGTGAAACGGGAGGAGTTGCTCCACCGTACTCAGCAAGCCATCGAGAAAAACATCGATCAGTTTTTCGTCTTCGAAATCGACGAAAACATCATCGCCTGCGTCACCCTCTATTTTTACCCCGACAAACCGCAGCTCGCGGAGATCGGCTCTCTGTACGTGCTGCCGTTTTATCACAACCGTGGCATTGGTAAAAAAATGGTCGAGTACGCCTGCCTCCAAGCCAAAGAGCGTGGCGTCACAGGAGTCATCGCACTCTCCACCCAAAGCTTCGGCTTCTTCTCCAACGTATGCGGTTTTGAGGAAGCAACCAAAGACGTTTTACCTGAGGCACGACTCAAAATCTACGAAGACAGTGGCCGCAACGCCAAGGTCTTGGTCAAAGCACTCGCTTAGAATATCACCTCCTGCTCATCCTCGGCCACCTCGATCGGCCAGCACCTCGAGACCTCAGAAGAACATAAAGCTGAGGCCCATGATGATAGTGGGCGGCAACGCCCAAACAAAAAGTTGAAGCGGCGCTACCCCCTCTGGGAAGTAACGCTTCAAGATCGTCTGCCCGGCCGGATTGGGGGCATTGGCGATCACCGTCAAACCACCTCCGGTGACGGCCCCTGCAACGACCGCATATTTCATTCCGTCCGTGAATCCGGGCACCAACGTCGCCAAATAAGTTATAGCCGCATTATCATTAAACGCCGTCAAAATGGTCGCGCCAAAAAAAACTGGCACTTCCCCGAGGCTCTTCAAGACGGGCTCAATCCACCACCCTTGCAATCCGCCATGCACAACCAAACCTGCTAGAAAAAATCCGACCAAAATCGGAGCCCGCAAATCGAGCTTCGTCTGGTGGTGGGCCGTGGCCTGCATGAACGCCACAAAAAATAAAAATGCTCCCACAAATAGTACCGGGTAATGCGCCATCCAGACCACAAACCCCAAAAAGACCAAATGCGCGATTGTCACCCAAGATGGAATCGAAGCTACGACAGCAGATTTTTTTTGCAGTCCCGAACTCGATTTCATCGCAAGCAACTCAGATCGAAAACTAACAAACGTGAAGCCGGTGGCCGCCACGATCCCCAATGCCGCCTTCCAGCCGAAATGTGCTAGCATAAACCCAGCACCCCAATTCCAGGGGCCTGCGACCATCAACACTGGGGGCGCAGCAAAATGCGTTAAAGTCCCTCCCACCGAGATATTAACGAAAAGCAACGCGAGGGTCGCGTACTTGAGCCGCGTCGAAGGCTTCAACTCGTAAAATTGATGCGCCAACATCAGCGCCGCAATCGTCATGGCCGCAGGCTCGGTAATAAACGAACCCAACAACGGCGCCAAAATCAAAATCGACCACCACCAAGCTACGGGCGTTCCCCGCCCCAACCCTGCCACCCCACGCAGCGCCCGCTCCGCCAACGTCAAAACAGGTCGTGTTGCGGCAATCGCCATCACGATGACCACAAACATCGCCTCCGTATAATTAACCTGATGCGCGATGTAATTAATCGCCGTGTCTCCGCCTTTGAACCCTACTAAAGCACCCGCGAGTACCAAAGCCCAAAGGCCGAAAACTGCTTCAATTTCTCCAAAAAAATGCAGCACCTGGCCCTTGAAGCTGACTTCATCAGGCTGGCCATCCTCGTTCATATCCGAAGGAGGTGTTCGCTCACGCAGAGTACGCGCGTGCCGCTCCTCCACGAGGTGGGCCCAATGTTGAATTTTTCCGGCTAAAAAAGTGTGCGTGATCGCCAGCAGAAAAATCAAAGTGGCCACCAAATTAAAGGGTTCCGCTTGAATCCGCGCTAACAAAACCTCGAACAACCCCGCCGATGATAATGCCGGATACGAATCAAGCTGCGGCGGAAAATTTATCGACGGCATCATAAAATTTTAAGCAGTGAATCAAGCGTGTAGATAAAATCGTGCGCTCCTTGGCGCACTGTCTCACGGGGCGTGTAGCGACCAAATCCCACAAACTTATCCACTACCGGTTTCGTTTCCAAATCACTCGCTCCATCACCCACCATCACGAATTGAGCAGGCGAAAACTCGCGTCTCAAAGAGGCTACGATCTCCGGTTTTCCACCAGAACGAGTCGTCGGATAGTTAGTATCATAACCGTGATAGGCACCATCGGCACTGAAAAAAATATCCACCGCTTCTACGCGCTCGATCCCCAGGTGCTCGGCCAAGGAAACCATCAATGGGCGGAACCCACCGCTAATAATCAAGGGGGTCCAACCGCGTGCCTTGAGTGCAGCCATCGTGGCCCGGGCCGTAGGCTCAACGGTCTCAACGTAACGCCGCCCCACCGCATCCGCATCCGCTCGGCGCGGTTGGATGATCTCAAGTCGGCGACCAAATACAGCCTCAACAGGCAGGCGCCCGTTCATGGCGTCATTTGTCATCGCTTCGATTTGGGCAAAAACCGCTGGGCCGCGGCTGCGTGCGAGTTCATCGATGCCTTCAATCGCGCTCAGCGTACTATCACAGTCGAAAGCGATGATTTTCATGGTCCCCATTGCGCTTTAACAGGTCGCGCCTGAAGGAAGCGGGCAACAAAAAAGCCCTCCGACAGGAGGGCTTTTGAAAGGAGCGGCGAGTCGAATTACTTCTTGGCAGCAACGCGCTTGAACTTGTTCGTAAACTTTTCGACACGACCGGCCGTGTCGACCAAGCGCTTCTCACCAGTGTAGGCGGGATGCGAATCCATCGTCACGTCGCGGACGATGATGAAATACTCGGTACCATCGATGTTTTCCTTACGGGCGGATTTCATCGTGGACTTCGTCAGGAAACGTTTGCCCGTTCCGATATCCAGGAAGCAGACGTCGTTGAGAGTGGGATGGCCTTCGGCTTTCACAGTAGTAAAAAAGGGTTAATTAGCCTTGGCGCGCTTTGTAACGCGGCTCGACTTTGTTGATCACGTAGATTTTGCCTTTGCGACGCACGACCTGACAGGCCGGGTGACGCTTCTTGGCGGATTTGATGGAGGAAACAACTTTCATAAAACGGGTGAAAACAGTCTTCGATTTCGCCTCTGTCAACTGAATTGTCCAGCTGGGACAAAAACGCAGTAAAAACCCTCAGTTTTGTCCTGTTTCCTCGGGTTCATGCGCAAGCAGGCGCCATTCCGCCCCTTCTCTCGCCAGTAAATTACACCAAAGCGTATGATCGAGCGGCAATTCAAACAAATCGGGCGGCGCCGTAACGACTACCCACGTATTTTGCTCTAACTCGTTTTCCAATTGGCCTGCTGTCCAGCCCGCATAACCTGCAAAAGCCCTAAGTGCAGCATCTTCCGCGTCGCGCAATTGTGTCGCCTGTTCGGGTTCGATCCCGAAGTGCAAACGGAAGCCGTTTTCCTGCGTCTCCCAAGCGACCAGAACTAGTTGTTTTTTCTCCACCGGACCGCCATTGCAAAGCGGCACACTGGCTAGTGGCCCGAGTGCGAAATCCCCCTGGAGCTCACCAAGACGCTTGCCCAGCGGTCGGTTTAAGACGACACCCATCGCTCCGTCGGCATTATGCGACGACATAAGGATCACGGTACGTCGAAAATTAGGATCCTTCAATGAAGGGTGCGCCAGTAAAAGCGCGCCGGCCAACGTCTCATCGCGTTCTGTGCGTGGGGCAGACATTAATGAAATCGCGTGTTAGACCCCATCAGAGCTTAAGTATCACAACGCCGGCATCCAGTAGCAGTGGGGCCACGAGGGGATCGTTGTGGTAATCTGAACGATAACGCACTTCGGCGATACCGGCGGCTGCCAGAATTTTCGCGCAATTTATACACGGAAAGTGAGTCACATAAGCCACGCAACCCTCGACCGAACTCCCACGGCGCGCAGCATCAGCGACGGCGTTTTGCTCAGCGTGGACGGTCGCCTGTTCATGCCCTTCACGCAGACGCGACACGTGAGGAGTGCCTGGTAAAAATCCGTTGTAGCCGGCCGCGACTAGGCGATTTTTTCGTTCACCCCCGGTCACAATAACGCAGCCCACGTGCAAACGTTCGCAGTTTGAACGCGTAGACATCAGCACTGCTGTCGCCATAAAATACTCATCCCAAGAGGGACGGTGCGGAAATTTTTCTGCCGCTTCAGCAATAAGATCTACTGGGTGATCGGTCTTGGTCATATTGAAACTGCCGCCATCCTGAACCGTGCAGAGCTCGGCGGCAATCTTCGTCTGGTTCCCTTAAGCTGGAAAATTTACCCAAACCGTAATCACCTCCTTTCTCGGGATAAGGAATCTGCGTTGTCAGCTGCCTCCGCCTGAGGCGCACTAAGCAAGTTACTCAGTCCACCACGTCCATGATCTATCTTTTGCTCGTCTCAATTATATGGGCGTTTTCCCCAGGTCTGATCAAGGGTCGCCTAACGGGCCTCGATCCTAACGCGGTTAGCGTTATCCGACTCGCATTAGCGATGCTCGTATTTCTGCCCTTTTTTCGGCCCCGCGCAATCCCGCGCCCCATCCTTCTACGACTCGTTGCGATCGGCGCCGTGCAATTTGGCCTCATGTATTTGGGTTATCTACACGCCTTCACTTTTCTACCAGCGTACGCGATCGGTTTGTTCACGCTTACCACGCCATTATACGTGGTCTTGATCGAAGCCATCATCACACAGCGTTGGCAAACGCGTCACGCCATTGCAGCCGCCTTGGCCATTGTCGGTGCAGTCGTACTGTTTGAAGCCAATTCCGGCGCACCCACTGGTTGGCTCTACGGCTGCATACTCGTCCAATTCTCCAATCTTTGCTTTGCCGCGGGCCAACTCGCATGGTGCCGCACTCGAGCCACCCTGCCCTCAAACATCCAAGACACCTCACTGTTCGCGCTCCCCTATGCAGGCGCGCTGGCGCTAACCGGTATTTTCAGCGCGTTTACGACCGATTGGACCGCAATCCAGCCTACGCAAACGCAGGTTATCACCTTGCTTTACCTCGGCATAATAGCCTCAGGGCTATCGTTCTTTCTCTGGAATCTTGGAGCGACACGCGTCGCTACGGGCACGTTGGCCGTGCTAAATAATCTCAAGGTCCCGCTGACTGTAACAGTGGCACTTTTATTTTTCGGCGAACAAACCAACCTACCTCGACTCGCCGCGAGTTTTGCCTGTTTCACACTCGCCCTTTTTATAAGCGGCCGCGAAACCAACTAAAACCCGGACCGCATCACTTGGAAGTCGTCGCAAATTTCCGGCTCAAGCCCGTTGCAGGGATAGTAACAGTATAACTCGCGCCATCGGCCTCTACCGCCAAACGAACCAGGTTTCCTGCGCAGGCCTCGTCCGGATTCGCAATCAGCTCTGGCGCCGTATTCGCCTCTGGCCCGACGCGAACATTGCGGTGCAATTGAAACACGGCCGCAATTGAGGGTGTTGCACGTAAAGTTGCCCAAGTCCCAAGCTCACCACCTTTACGCGCACCGTTATTCATCACGACGACACTCGGGTTGAGTTGCTTAATCAGCGCCGGATGATTGCTCACGTCGAGGCCGTGATGACTCGTTTGATAGACATCGACATTGCCGACCAAGTCATGCGGCGCGACCAACTTCGCCTCCATATTCCAGGTCAGATCACCGCCATCAAAAAACCTAAAACCTCCAAAGTCCATGAGCCAGACCGTGCTGTTAGCATTGTCGCTCGTATCTAGCGCTTTTGCCGGGACGTCATTAATGACTCTTTTCTTCTGCTGCTCAGGCGTGGCCGCGATGAACTGCTGATTCGCCGCTAAGCAACGCAACACCGGAACTGGCTGGCCCTCTACTCCGCGCAACGCGATCACAGTTCCGGGTAAAACCCGCTCCCGTTTCGCCGCGATTTCACGGTACGGTTTGATCTGAAGCTGAAAACTCGACGCCGCGCGCCCATCCGGGTCCCGCTCAGGAATTCCTTTATCGGGGATCGTAACGATAGGCAGCGCTTGGGCAATTTCCGCGGCACCGCCAAAATGATCGCCGTGAAAATGCGTCACAATTAAGTGATCGATCTGTTTAATACCCGCCGATCGCGCCGCCGCAATAATCCGACCTGAATCACGACCGCCTGGATTACCTGTGTCGATCAACACCGATTCGCCAGCTGGAGTAAGAATTAAAGTCGAACCACCACCCTCGGAATCGATCCAATAAATCTCCAAATCACGCTTGGCTTTTTCCGCCGCGCGTCCAACCGCGGCGAAAGCCAAGCAAGCCGAAATAACCAGCAAGCTCAGCCGCAACGACAGCTTCATTTTGAGTAGTGTGCCGTAATTTTTTCGCCGACGTCACGATAACCGATGTCCTCGCCGTAAATCAGTTTGAACTCAGCAATAGCTTCCTCGGCTTTACCCATCGCTTCGTAACACGAAGCGAGCTCATAAACGACCGCTTTTTTGGTTTCATCCATCGCAGCCAATTCAGCCTTCGCGGTCGTGAATTGCAGCACCGCTAAATCCAAAATCTTCTTCGACTTGAATCCGCGGCCAAGACCGATCAACGCCGCCACACGCACCTGCGGGCCCTTCTGCGCCTGCTGAAATTGAACGAGCGCCGCATCAATCTGACCCGCCGCCAACAATAACTCTCCGAGGACCAAACGCGCCGGAAAGTCATTGGGGTAACGCTCGACCGTGCGCTTGGCTTCATTCAGCCGCCACGCAGCCAATTCAGCCTTCGACGTCGCCAACGCAGCCGCGAGTGCCGCATCGTTAGGCTGCGCTGCTGCCGCCGCTTCCGCGCTTTTCAAACGCTCATCGAGCAAGGCCGTCTGCAATTCCGACTCTTCCTTTTCCAAAGACGGATCAGCCGCACCAGCTGGCAAAGCACGCGCTTTGCGCACCCAAGCCAAGACCTCATCACTACGGCCAAGTTGACGATAGGCTTGAGCGACTGCGCGATAGTGATTAAGATTCGTCGGCTCTGCCTGGACCCGAGCGAGAGCCTCGTCGACTAGACGCTGTGCCATATCGCCACCGGTGACGACCTTAGCGGCTTGCTCGAGAGAAATCGACTGCGCTTCATCGCGCAACTTGTCTCGGAAACTTCCCTGCGCATCCCAGTTGCCCTTGGTGACGGTCTGAGCGACGGAGGCCTTACGCAACAAACTCTGAGCCTCTGCGTCAGCTGGCTTCAACTTAAGCAACGCATCGGCAGTCTTCACGGCTTCGGCTGGTTTGCCCGCCGCAATCCAAGCCTCACCGAGTAAAAGCAAGTTGGCTCGATTATCCGGCTCCAACTCACGCACCGCATCGAGCGCAAACGCTGCGGTCTCGAGTAAGCCTAAGCCAGATGCTGCTTCTGCCAAAAGTTTCAACGCCGCGACGCTGGTCGGATCTTTCGCGAGCATCGCCTCGGACGATTCAAGTGCTTTGGCCGGATCTTTTTTGCCGCCGCCAAACATCAAACCACCGCCGGAAAAACCGCCAAAAGCCTTGGCCATGAATTTATTCTTCGAGCGGAAATCACGCAATTGAGCGGCGCGTTGCAACCGGCGAACGGGCAAGCAACCCGGCGCACTTTTTAACACCTGCGCACAGGCGTCTAGTGTGTAATCGAGCTGACCGCGATCTAGGGCGATGCGCGCGTTATCGATAAGTTTTTGATGACGAGGGTCGAGTGAGGTGACGGCGACTTCGGGCATACTTTTCGAATCAGCCGCCCAGTGCCGAGTGCGTCAACGCTAGAGCTAAACGACCTCTAGATCAGCCCGAACCGCTTTTTCCAAGCGCGCGAGCCCCTCAGCCACTACGGCATCGTTAGGTCCCTCGACCAATAACCGCAATTTGGACTCCGTGCCCGAGTAGCGTACGAGCAAACGCCCGCGTGTCCCGAGCTCATGCTCGAGCTCCGCGATAACCGCGGTCACAGCCGGCAATGTTTCCAGCGGGCGTTTGTCCTTTACGCGCAGCGCTAGAGTACCTTGCGGAAATTTCTGCAATACTTGCCGGAGCTCCGATAACGGCCGTCCTGTGGCCAACATCACTTCGATAACCTTGAGCGCCGCCACTAAGCCGTCACCCGTCGGCGCAACTTCCGCACAAATCACATGGCCGGAAGACTCGCCGCCCAGCATCGCACCAGTGGCCAACATTTCCTCACTCACATAACGATCGCCCACAGCCGTACGACGCACCTGGCCACCGGCGGCCGCGACTGCCGCATCAACGCCGAGATTGCTTTGCACCGTGACCACTAGCGTACGTTTAACTAGGCGCCCTTGCGCCAACGCATGCGTAGCGAGCATTGTCAGCACTTCGTCGCCGTCGAGCACCCCACCACGCTCATCGCACAGAACGCAGCGATCACCGTCACCATCGTGCGCAACACCAAGACGAGCGCCCGTGGCTAGCACCCGGGCCGCGAGCGCTTCAGGATGTTCGCTACCAACGTTTGCGTTGATATTTGAGCCGTTGGGGGCATCGCCGATGCCCACAACCTCGGCACCCAGCGCGCGCAACACCACCGGGCTGGTCGCACACGTAGCGCCGTTAGCCGTATCTAGTACGATGCGCCAACCTTGCAACGCACCCGCCGGCAGAAGCGCACTCGCCGCGGCGATGTAGGCCGGACCCGCGTCGCTCAGTGACTCAGGTTGCGGATAAACTCCGACTGATTGTGAAACAAGCGTAAGAGCCTGTTCGATCGCGTGCTCTTGCTTATCAGTGAGTTTCACCCCCCGGGCATTGAAAAACTTAATCCCATTATCTTCGGCTGGATTGTGCGAAGCCGTCACCATCACACCAAGGGCAGCGCCTCGCTGTTTCACCGCGCGCGATACCGCCGGAGTCGGCACCACGCCAAGATCTCGCACCTGCCAACCAGCCTGCTTCAGACCCGCCGCCACCGCAGTAACCAACACTGCGCCAGAGCCGCGCGTGTCACGGCCGATCAACACGGTATCATCAGATGCATGCGGACCAGTAGACTGCAACCATTGCCCCACCGCACCACCTAGCTGAAACGCGAAACTAGCATTGATCACCGGTCCGCCAAATTTTCCGCGGATGCCGTCGGTTCCAAAATAAAGTCGCTTCATGATTGGTAAAATTCCCGCGTCGCCGCGATCTTGGCCCGCACGGCGCCGCCGAGCAGAAGTTCACGGCTCGCGCCGAGTCCCTCTTTCACGGATGACGTTTTGCCCGTAAGCCACAGCGCAACCGCAGCGTTAAACGAGATTGTGTCGACGAGTCCCTCAGGCCCTCGGCCCGACAGCAAAGCCTGCGTCAAAGCAAGATTGGCTGCGACATCGCCACCCTGCAGCTGCGCAAAAGGCGCCACCGCCAAACCAAAATCTTCCGCGCGCCACATTTCATCGATTTCACGCAATCGGCCCGCACCACGCACGCGGTTTGGTGTCGCTGTCGTCAATTCGTCGATCCCCTGCCCCGGTCCGATTACCCCATGCGCGACCAGACCTGCCGAGCAATCAAGCAGATCAAGCGCTCCTGCGAGTTTCTCTACCCAGCTTTCGGCAAATACGCCAAGCAACACATGCGCCGGCCGACCCGGATTAATCAACGGCCCAAGGATATTGAAGACCGTGCGTTGACCGCGCGCGGCCAGTGCCTTGCGTACCGGCGCTATATTTTTAAAGGCCGGATGATAATTCGGCGCGAAAAAGAAAACGAAGCCAAGCTCAGCCAAAGCCCGTCTCAATTTCTCAGGCGACGCAGTTAGATCGACACCTAAACCAGACAATAAATCAGCGCTGCCACATTTTGAAGTGATGCCGCGGTTACCGTGTTTCATCACCGGCACCCCCGCACTAGCCAACACCAACACCACTAAACTCGAAATGTTAAACCCGCCAGCATGATCGCCGCCAGTGCCGACGATATCGAGCGCACGCGCGGACCATGCGCCCACGCCGGGATCCACCGCACGCGAACGAAACGCTCGCGCAAAACCCGCCACCTCAGCCACCGATTCACCCTTAGCCGAGAGCGCAGTAAGAAAAGCCGCTTTGATTTCTTCGCTCGGCTCGACTTCGGCCAACGCTGCCGCCGCACCCTCGATCTGCGCGGGCAATAAATCTTGGCGGGCGTGGAGTTGGGTCGTGAGCGCTGCTAGGTCCGTCATGCGGACTTGAAAGAGCGCAGGCCTCCGCCATCCGCAAATAAATTTGCACCGTCCGTCCATTCTTGAAAAAAACCTGCCGTGCGAATGTTTCTATTTTATTTCACCGCGATCTTAATTTCCGCCCAAGCAGCGACGGCGACCGCGCCGACTCACAAAGCTGCGGCGCCAGCCGCTGAGTTGAGCGTAACCGACGCCGTGGTGCTCGGAGTAGTCGAGGGGGTCACCGAGTTTTTGCCCATCTCTTCCACGGGACATTTAATCATCGCGTCCCATTTTTTGGGGCTAGAAAGCGAACGAGCGCTGGTCGATAACAAAGGGCAAGCTCTTTGGTATAGAGCGCCGTCCCCAAAACATCCCGACGGCATTCCGTTGACGATAAAACTGGCTGCCGACACTTACAACGTCGTGATCCAATTTGGAGCCATCGCAGCCGTCGCGCTGCTTTATTGGGCCCAGTTAATCTCGATATTGCGAGGCTTACTTGGACGTGACCCAAGCGGCTTTCGTCTGTTTCAGCATCTTATCATTGCCTTCGTGCCGGCGGCTGCGCTCGGATTTTTATTTCACGACTGGATCGATGCCCATTTGTTTTCCATTCCGGCCGTCATTGCCGCACAAGTCGCTGGTGCGGGCCTGATGTTTTATGCGGAAGCGTGGCGGCGGAGCCATCGCTCCGAGCAAATTTCGAATGAGCCAATCCAACTGACCTCACGCCAAGCAGCTGGCATCGGCTTCCTTCAATGTCTGGCGCTGTGGCCGGGCACAAGCCGATCGATGACCACTATCGTGGGAGGCTATTTTTCAGGACTTGAGCCACGGCGAGCGGCAGAATTTAGTTTTCTACTCGGTTTCGTGACCTTGAGCGCAGCCACGATTTATAAAAGCTACAAGAGCGGTGCCGCAATGTTGCAAGTTTTCGGCTGGTCGCACGTTGCACTGGGAGCGGTGGTCGCCGCGATCACGGCGGCGCTGTCGGTACGTTTCCTGATTAATTGGCTAACGCGCCATGGACTTGGCGCCTTTGCTTGGTATCGCCTAGGTGTCGCGGCGCTGCTTACCGGGCTACTCGCCGGTGGTTTACTTAAATAAGTGCGCTTGACGCGCAAAACTCGGCGCCTTAACTCCGACCCTTTCACTACTTCATAGGACTCGCTTGAGCGATGTCCCCTCACACCTAACTCACCACTCACATGGCTAATCCGAAACGCAAACAGTCCAAACGCCGCAGCGCCAATCGTCGCGCAGCCAACGCTTTCATCGCTCCTGAATTCGCCAAGGATCCAGTGGATGGTACGCTCTACCGCCGCCATCGCGTGAACCCAAAGACCGGTCTCTATCGCGGCCGCCAAGTACTTAACGTCGAGGCCTAAGCCTCGCGTTCCCTTCCTCGCCCCGCCACCGCGGAGGATATGTCTTCGGGAACACCCCGTCGGATCGCAGTTGACGCCATGGGCGGAGATCTCGGCCCTGCCGAGGTTGTCGCTGGCGTCAAACTTGCGCAAAAACGAGACCCCCAACTCGACCCGATCACCCTAGTCGGAGATCAGGCTTTGTTGGAACCACTGATTCAACAGGCCGGCCTAAGCCTCGGGCCCAACCTCTCCATTTTTCACGCCTCGGAGGTCGTCACCATGGACGATAAACCGCTGATGGCGCTGAAGAAAAAGAAAGATTCGTCGATGGTAAGAGCCATCGAACTCGTCAAAAATGGCGATGCCAGCGTACTTGTTAGTTGTGGTAATACCGGCGCATTAATGGCCGGAGGCACACTGCGCCTTCGAATGATGGAAGGCGTCAACCGACCCGCTCTCGCCGCCGTCATCCCCCGCCAAGGCGGCCACTTCATTTTGATTGATGCCGGTGCTAATCCCGAGGCCAAGCCCGAGCACCTGGTGCACAACGCCATTCTCGGTTCGCATTATTGTCGCGTCATGCTCGGTGTCTCCGCGCCTCGCGTGGGACTCATGACCATCGGCACTGAGGACGGTAAAGGCAACGCCCTGATCACCGAGACCAACGAACAACTCCGGCGCATCGGCGATATCATCAACTACGTCGGCCCCATCGAAGGCTTTCAAGTATTCACCGACCATGTCGATGTGGTTGTCTGCGACGGCTTCGTCGGTAACATAATGCTCAAGAGCTGGGAATCACTCGTGAAGTTTTTTTCCGGCATGCTCCGCGAAGAGTTGCAAGCCAACCCACTCCGTGCCGCGGGGGCCGTCTTGGCTAAAGGCGCCTTTACCGCCCTTAAAGAACGTATCAATCCTGAGCGCTACGGCGGAGCGCCACTACTCGGCGTTCGCGGCAACATCTTAAAAGCGCATGGCTCATCTAACGCCCGCGCTATCAGCAGTGCTATCTATGCTGCCCGAGCTATTATTAAGGCCGACATGAACCACTGCATCGAAGCCGACATCGCCCGCGCCAACGAGATCCTCAGCGGCCCCCCGCCCGCACACGCCCTCTGAGGCTCCCTCTCGCCCGCGCCCGCATGTCATCTTCCGTATCCACTGTTATTCTCGGCACCGGTTCGTACGCACCCGCTCGCGTCCTCACCAACGCCGAATTAGCTCTTAGCATAGAGACTTCGGACGAGTGGATTCGCACTCGCAGTGGTATCCGTGAACGTCATATCGCCGCGCCCGGCGAAACGACCTCCGATATGGCCGTGCACGCGGCACGCTTGGCTATCGCCGACGCTAAACTCCAGCTCACTGATATCGACTTACTGATCGTTGCGACCATCACGCCCGATCTCCCCATGCCCGCAACCGCGTGCATTGTTCAACATAAGCTCGGGCTCGCCACATCGACGGCCTGTTTCGATCTCAACGCCGCCTGCTCCGGATTCATCTACGCCCTAGATACCGCCAGTGCAATGATTGGCTCCGGTCGCTACCGTCACGCACTCGTGATTGGTGCCGAAAAACTCTCCTCGATTGTGGATTGGAAAGACCGCACCACCTGCGTGCTCTTTGGTGATGGCGCCGGAGCCGTTGTCGTGGGCGCCTCAGCTCAACCCAAAGTTGGCCTGCTTGGCACCAAGCTCGGAGCCTACGGAGACTGCGTCGATCTCCTCTGTATTCCTGGCGGTGGCAGCAACGCCCCCGCGACCCCCGCCTCACTTGCCGGTGGTGACCACTTTCTCAAGATGAAGGGTAAAGAGGTGTTTAAATACGCCGTCCGAGGGATGGAAGAAGCCGCCCGGGATATTTTGGAACAACATGCCATTCCGGCGCATCAGATTGCGCTCGTGATACCTCATCAAGCCAACCTCCGCATCATCGAGGCCATTGCCCAGTACCTAGAACTCCCTTTGGAGAGATTCTTCGTCAACCTTGACCGCTACGGCAACACCTCCGCCGCCTCGATTCCCATTGCATTGGACGAAGCGCGCCGCTCCGGCCGCATCAAGTCCGGCGACCTCACGCTCCTCGTCGCGTTCGGGGCGGGCTTGACCTACGGTAGCGCGCTGCTTCGCTGGTGATTTACGCCGTCATGTCGAACCTCTTTCTCCGCCGCCTGCCCGTCCTCGCGCTCACGCTCGCGGCTCTTTTCCTATCCCTGCCAGCTCGATTGGCCGCGGATCTCGTCTGGAAACCCGGCACCGGCTGGCAAGTCGATGGTGGCGCCGTATCCGGCCTACTCGGCAGCGAAGGTCGTAACGCCGTCGACCTCATGAACAAGGCACGCGAAGCCGAGGAAAACAAAAGCGTCGGTTCCGCCCTCAGCTCTTACAACAAAGTCGCCAAGAAATATCCTAACTCGATCTACGCCCCTGAAGCCCTTTACCGCGCAGCCAAACTGCACCTCGGTCGCAAAGAATACTTCAAAGCCTTCGAAGCGTACCAAGGCGTCGTAGGCCGCTACCCCAACAGCAAACACTTCTCCGAAATCATTGGCGAACAATACCGCATCGCCAGCGCCCTCCTCGACGGCGCGCGCAATCGCACCTGGGGTTGGCTACCCGGTTTCCGCAATCGCGAGAAAGGCATCGAATACTTTGAGTTCATCCTCATCAACGCGCCCTACAGCGACTACGCTCCCCTAGCGCTCATGAATATCGCTCGAGGCCACCAAAAGCTGCGCGAACCCGAAGAAGCGATCGATGCCCTCGACCGCATGATCAATTCCTACCCCCAAAGCCTGCTTGCCCCAGACGCCTACCTCAAACTCGCCCAAGCCCACGCCGGCCTTGTCGAAGGCCCCTACTACGACCAAGCCTCCTCCAAAGAAGCTGTTACTTATTTTGAAGATTTCATGATTCTGTTTCCCAGCGATCCCAGCATCGCTGCAGCTGCCAAAGGCCTCGACAGCATGAAGGTCGTCATCGCCGAGAGCAAAATGAAGATCGGTGACTTCTACCTGTACAAACGCAGCAACTTCAAAGCCGCCAAAGTATTTTATAACGAAGCGATCACCGCCTACCCCGACTCCGAAGTCGCCAAACGCGCCAAGATCCGCCTCGTAGAAGTCGAAGCCGGCGCCGAAGGCAAACCTGTCCCACCCGAAGCCGGTAAAAAGAAGCGTTTTTGGCTATTTTAAGCCTTCCCGCTCCCTGCGGATTATAAGCGCCATGCTCCGTCCGCTCTTTGCTCTCTTCGCCTGCGCCGGACTTATCATCTTGGCCAGCGGTTGTGCGCATTACCAACTCGGAGCCGGTGCGAAACCTGCCTTCACCACCCTATACGTAGAGCCGGTAACCACCAAGATTCTCCTACCCCAATCACAAGAGACTCTTGAGACGCAGGTCCGCTCAGCTTTGGTCCGCGACGGTCGCGTCACTCTCGTCAATTCCCCTGAAGCCGCCGAAGCCACCCTCAAGCTTCACCTCATCGATTACCACCGCGACGTTGCCACCCAACGCCGCGACGACACCGGACTCGCCCGCAAATTCACCCTCACCCTCGGCGTCGCATGCACCCTCACTGATCGCCGCACGGGCCGCCCCCTTTTTGATCAACGGCTAATCGAAGCCCGCCGTGACGCCTACACTGACAGCGGGAAAAACCTGCCGTCAGGGACCGTCGTAAGCGGACAACTTCAGGCAGAGTATCAAACCCTGCCTCTGTTAGCCGAAGCGCTGGCCACCAAAGTCTCCCACGCGGTCCTCGACGTGTGGTGAAGCCCGTCCACCTCGGCCCCAATCGGTTCGAAGCGCTCCAATCTTGCGCCACCAGCCAAGGCCCGTTTTTCTACACAACGTGATACACGCGCCCCTACTCGCCCCTTCGCTCCTTGCCGGCGATCACGCGCACCTAGCCGCCAGCGCCGCCACCGTCGCAGAACTCGGCCTGAAATGGCTGCACATCGACATCATGGACGGCAACTTTGTCCCGAACCTGACGTTCGGTCCCGAAACCGTCACCGCCCTACGCCGCCACGGTAACACGCTTTTTTTTGACACCCACCTGATGCTCGCGCGCCCCGACCACTACGTCGAAGCCTTCGCGAACGCAGGCACTGATCTCATCAGCATCCACATCGAGCCCGATTACGACCACGCCGCCACCTTGGCCCGCATCCGCGCCCTCGGTTGCCAAGCCGGCATCGTCTTAAATCCCGAC
>CANGCX010000052.1 GCA_947452315.1 Opitutia bacterium
GTCAGCGGCCCGTTGGCGCGATATTCTCCAGGTGAATGCGGATCGGTCATGACGCGCATTCGCAAATTTTCCGGGCGAATGTTATTACGCCAGATTGTCGCCCAGCTCAGAAAAAAACGCTGCTCAGGCGTGAACCCGTCGATCGGCGTGCGTGGTTGATCCGCAAGGGCTTTTTGCAAAGCGGCGTAGGCAATTTTGACTCCGCCGAGATCGGCGATGTTTTCTCCGAGCGTGAGTTCGCCGTTGAGATTGAGGCCGGGCAGCGGCGCATAGCCGGCAAATTGCTTCACCACCACGGCCGCGCGTTCCTTAAAACGGGCCGCGCTCTCAGGTGTCCACCAATCAGTAAGATTACCCTGCGCATCAAATTGTCGGCCTTGGTCATCGAAGCCGTGGGTCATTTCATGCCCGATCACCGTGCCGATACCACCATAGTTGACCGCATCGTCAGCTTTGGGATCAAAAAAGGGCGGCTGCAATATTCCAGCGGGAAACGCGATGCCGTTAGCCGATGGGCTGTAGTAAGCGTTCACGGTAGGGGGCGTCATGCCCCACTCGGCTTTATCGACCGGCTGACCGATTTTGCGAAAATTACGCCGTGTCTCAAATTCAGCTGCACGGAACACATTCAACACGTGAGCCCCGCGATCAATTTTGACTGTGCTGTAATCTTTCCACGTATCGGGATAACCCATCTTCACGGTGAATGCATCGAGCTTAGCTAGCGCGCGGGTGCGCGTAGGTGCATCCATCCACTCGAGCGTTTCTAAACGCGCCCGCAAGACAGCGCGTAGGTCAGCTACAAGCTTGAGTACACGCGCCTTGGCCTCAGGCGGAAAATATTCCGCGACGTAAAGCTGACCGAGGGCCTCGCCCAACGAATTATCGGTCTGAGCCACGATGCGTTTCCAGCGCGCCTTCAAGGCTGTGGTGCCATTGAGCGTCGTGCCGAAAAATGCGAAGTTCTCATTCACAAACGCAGCGCCGAGATGCGGCGCGGCGGCGCGTATAAGATGCCAGCGCAGATAAGTCTGCCAATCGGCGATGGACGTCGCGGTCAGTTCAGTAGCAAAGGCTTTATAGAAATCCGGGTGCGCGAGATTGATCTCGGTAAACGGCGGAGTTTCCACGGCTTTGAAATACGCTGCCCAATCGAGCGCGCCCGTGGTTTTGGTCAAATCCGTGACCAACATTTTATGATAACTCGCGTAAGGATTACGCAGAAGCACCCGCTTCAAAGAAGCGGAGGCGAACTTGGTCTCGAGCGCGATAACGGCAGCAGCGGCGCTATCTGCGACCGTCGGCGCATCGCCAAGCAAAACAAACATCTTACTCACATGGGCCCGGTAGGCAGCGCGAATATTTTTCGATTTCTCGTCGTCATTCAGATAATAATCGCGATCAGGCAACGATAGCCCGCCTTGACGGAGTTGAGCGATCTCAAGGTTGCTGTTTTTCGCGTCGGCTCCGCTGTAAAAACCGAAACCTGCGCGAACACCCATGCGATGAAATCGCGCGAGCGAGGCCATGATGTCGTCGGGTGTTTTAATCGCAGCGATGTATGCAAACTCAGGCGCAAGCGGGCGTGTGCCCGCGGCTTCGATGGCCGCTTCGTCCATACCGCTAGCGTAAAAATCACCGACGAGTTTCTCAATCGCCGAAGGCGTCTTGGCGGTAGCGGCGCGTTCCAAAATCGTGTGAAGATTTTTTTGATTATCTTCCTGAAGAACGGAGAAGCCGCCCCAGCGACTTTCATCGGCCGGGACGGGATTATTTTTCAACCACGTCCCATTCGCGTATCGGTAGAAATCGTCCTGCGGACGAATTTCGGGATCAAAATTTTTCGGATTAATTTCCGCGTGAGCGAGAGTACTCAACGCGAGGACAAAGGCGGCGTGGGCCGCGCGGGTAATTGTTCGCATGGGGCAAACTTTCTCCGGGCGACGCATCGCGCAAGCCCGTTATCATCATCTACCGGGCACAAAAAAGCCCCGGTCGGGGCCGGGGCTTGATCAAAACGAAACTAACCGTACTCAGCGCAGGAACGCTTCGTGCAAGCCACCGTCCACGGTGACAATCTGGCCGGTGGTTTTACTTAGGCGCTGCGATACGAGGAGGAAATACGCTTCCGCCTGATCGGCGGGCGTGATCGGTGCCTTCGTAAGGGTGCGGTCTGCGTAGAATTGAGCCAATTTCGATACGAGCGAATCGGTCGCTTCGTCATCCTTATAAGGGATGTTATATTTCGCGAGTGAACCGATGACGCGATCGCGCGGGAACATCGCGGAACCTTGAACAACGGTGGCGGGAGCGACACCGTTCACCCGCACCAGCGGCGCGAGTTCCATGGCGAGTTCGCGCACAAGATGGTTGGCGGCGGCCTTTGAGCAATCGTAGGCAAGCGAACCTTTTTTCGCGACGGCGGCATTGGCCGAAGTCGTGAGCACGAGCTGGCCTTTGAGCCCCTGCTCTTTCCAGGTCTTGAGCGCTTCGTCGCCTACGATGTAGCTGCCAGTGACGTTGACGCCGAAGGTGAACGCCCACTTGTCGTCAGGAATGTGGCCGGTCGTATCGCTCGGCCAGAAAACGCCGGCGGTCACACAGATCGAGTCAAAGCCGCCGTAGGCGAGCGCGACGTCGTCGAGCATGGCGCGTACGCTGGCGCGATCAACGATGTTGGCCGCAAGACCAAGTGCGGGACCGCAGGCAGAAATTCCGGAGCCGGCGACGCCGATACCGACGCCATATTTGTCGGTAATCTCTTTGGCGGTAGCTTGCGCCGTCTCGATCTTCATGTCGACGCACACGATGTGAGCGCCCTCTTTGACGATGCGATGCGCGGTTTCTTTACCAATACCGGAGCCGGCGCCGACGACGATGACCACTTGGCGCGCGAGCTCTTTCTCGGCGGGCATGCGCTTCAATTTTGCTTCTTCCAGAAGCCAGTATTCGATGTCGAATGCTTCCTGCTGCGGGAGGGCGATGTAAGTGTCGATTGCCTCAGCACCGCGCATGACTTCGACGGCACAATTATAGAATTCTGCAGTAACGCGGCTCTCGGATTTGTCTTTGCCCCAAGCGATCAGGCCGACGCCAGGGATGAGCACGACGGTGGGATTCGGGTCGCGCATCGCGGGCGAATTGGCGTGTTTGCACTTAGTGTAATAAGCGGCGTAGTCCTTGCGGTAAGCTTCGAGGCCGGCGGCAAGTTTTTGTTTCAGCGCGGCCGTATCTTCGGCCTGCGGATTCCAGTCCACGTAGAGCGGCTTGATCTTGGTTCGGAGGAAATGGTCGGGGCAACTTGTACCAAGTTCGGCGAGACGAGCGGCGTCTTTGGAGTTTACGAAGCGCAGGATTTTTTCGTCGTCCTGCACGGTGCCAATGAGGCGCTTAGCCTTAGAGACTTGGCCGCGGAACCACGGGAGAATCGCGGCGAACGTCGCGCGACGCTGCTCGGGTGTGAGCGTGGCGTATTTGGCACCGCCGAAAGCCGAGGCGTCGCCGCCCTTGGTTTGATATTTGGCTTCGATGAAGGCGGAGGCTTTCTCGATGCAATCGAGCGTGTAAGTGTAGCAGGCTTTTTCTTCGTTAGCCCAAGAGATGAAGCCGTGTTGGCCCATCATGATGGATTTAACGTTCGGATTTTTTTGGACGATGGCCTGCATCGCGAGTCCGAGCTCAAAACCGGGACGCATCCAAGGCACGTAGGCCATTTCACCTCCGAAAATTTCTTGGGTGAGTTTTTCACAATGCTTGGAAGCCGCGATCGAAATAATCGCGTTGGGGTGCATGTGATCGACGAATTTTGCAGGTAGAAAACTGTGTAGTGGCGTATCAATCGAGGATGCGCGCGGATTAAGGTTGAACGTGGCGTGCGCCTGCATGCCGACCATGTCATCCTCAGCAGGAGCCTTCAGACCCTTGTCAGGACGGGCGGCGTAGAGCTGCTGCATATCGAGCAATTTTTGCTGATAGAGAGAGGAGAAATTTTCGCGCGTACTGGTGCGGAGATCGCCCCCCGAGCCTTTGACCCAGAGCACTTCCGTGGGCTGGCCGGTGAGCGGATCTTTCTCTGAGATTTTAGAAGAGGTATTACCGCCACCAGTGTTGGTGATGCGTTGATCGCTACCAAGAATGTTGGAGCGATAGACGAGGCGGCCGACGGGATCGAGGGCGGCAGCTTTGGCGTCGTCCCAGAGGAAGTTCACGAATTTATAGGATTTCATGGAGTTAAAAAAGAGGAGGAATCAGTTAGCGCAGTCCGAGCATTTTTTCACGGTAAAGCTCATCAGGCCGACCGGCGATGCGTGACGCTACCGAGGCGGACAGAAAACGTGGCGAACCAAGCGCAACGGCACCGGCATAAATTTCCGCCGCCTTTACGGCCATTAATGTCGCCGCTAAAACCGCCTCAGGCGTACCGCCAAGTGTGATCAAACCGTGGTTCTCAAGGAGGATCACGCGCGGGGCGCGGGCGAGACGTTTCACGTAAGCGAGAACACTACGGCGGATCGCCTGAGCGAGCTTCAAACCCGGATCGACGTAAGGCACGAGCACGAATTCTGTCCCGCAGCACACGATCTCGTCAGGGCAAAGTCGGCGGGTGGCAAAGCTCTTCGCATGCGGCGTACACAAAATGGCATTCACTGCAATCGGGTGAGTGTGGCCGACAAAATTTACCCCCGGCAATGTAAGTAGCCACGCGTGAAACATCGCTTCGACCGAAGGTTTTTTACCCACAGGATCTACCCGCGCGGCCAACAAGCGTTCATCCACGGCGGTGTCAGCGAGATTTTTTTCCTCTAGCAATGAAACAAGCGGTTCAATCCGACACGCCGACACGCCGACCGGTGAGAGGGTGGCTAAATTAGAGCCGCTAGCTTTGACTAAAAACGTATCGCTTCCAAGGCGGGTCGAGGTGTTGCCTTCACCAAGAATCGCCAGTTTGCGCTCCTCGCGACCGAGTTGGTGCGAGAGTTCGAGCAACCGAGCAAGCGAATCGGAGGCGGGAACAGATGAAGGTTTCGCAGCCATGAAGAAACGACAGCAAAATGAGAGATAGTGCGAGATTCCACCAAAATCTCTCAATCTGTCCTTTTTACTGTGTGGCGGATCACAGCTCGACGTTGTCGATCAACCGCACTTCGTCGATCCAAGCAGAGATCGCCAACAAACTCCGGCCCGGGACAACTTCGCGTAAAGTTTCCATGGTCTGAGTATCAACGATAGCGACGTAAATGACACGCACACGACGGTGTTGCCCCATGATATGCGTCGCCTCGGCGATCAAGCGATCGGGACTACGCACGCCGCTATCGGCCATTTCTTTGGCGCGTTTAAGCGCTTTGCTGAGCGCGAGAGCCTCCTGACGCTGACTGGATGTGAACTCGCGGTTACGCACCCCTGCCGCGAGACCATCCGCTTCGCGGACCGTGGGCACCACCACGATTTCCACGGGGAAATTTAACTCCTCAGCCATGCGGCGCACGACGGCAGCCCGTTGCACCGTTTTTTGTCCAAAGAAAACCGCGTGGGGTCGGACGATGTTAAACAGTTTCGCCATGACCGTCGTCACCGCTCGGAAATGTCCCGGCCTTGAAGCTCCGCACAAAGGCTTACTCGTCGCTTCCTCGCTGACGAACGTCGCGTAACCGCGCGGCAATAACACATCCTGTTTTGGCGAAAACACCACATGAGCACCGCTAGCCTCACAGAGTGCGAGGTCTTCGAGCGGCGTGCGCGGATATTTCTCGAAGCGCTCATTTGGCCCGAACTGCAGCGGATTCAGAAAAATGGAAACCACGACCATATCCGCACGTGCCTTGGCCGCGCAGATCATCGCCGCTTGGCCGGCATGAAGCGCTCCCATCGTGGGCACCAGCGCGAGTGTCTTGCCGGCCGCACGCCATGCGGCTACCTCAGCAGCCATCTCCGTCACAGATTCGATTATTTTCATAGGGGTATACCGATTTGGACTAACGTCGGGCTTGAACAAACTAGTCCCGCCGCGTTTGTTCAAGTTTTTCGCCTCAATCCAGCGACCCTTATTCCGCAAAATCCTCACTAAGTTTTACCGAAACGCACCATGATCCGCATCAACGAAAACTACACCAAGCTCAAGGCCTCCTATCTTTTCGCCGACATCGCCAAGCGTGTCAGCGCCTACGTCGCCGCAAACCCTGATAAACCAGTAATCCGCCTGGGCATCGGAGACGTCACCGAACCCCTGCCAGCCGTTTGCACCGCCGCGCTCCACGCTGCTACCGACGAGATGGCCGTGCGCGCCACCTTCAAAGGCTACGGCCCCGAGCAAGGCTACGCCTTCCTCCGTGATGCCGTCGCGCAACACGACTACGCTGCCCGTGGCTGCGCCATCGAAGCCGACGAAATTTTCATCTCCGACGGCTCCAAATGCGATTGCGGCAACATCCAGGAAATTTTCGCCACCGAAGGCCTGAAGCTCGCTATCCCTGATCCCGTTTACCCCGTCTACATCGACACCAACGTCATGGCGGGTCGCACCGGTCCCAACCTCGATGGCCGCTACGCCGGCATCACTTACCTTGATTGCACGCCGACCAACGGCTACGTGCCCGCTATACCGAGCAACGCGACCGATCTCATCTATCTGTGTTTCCCCAATAACCCCACCGGCGCCGTCGCCACGCGAGCACAACTCACCGCTTGGGTAGCCTACGCCAAAGCCAACAACGCTATCATCCTCTTCGACTCCGCCTACGAAGCCTACATCCGTGACCCGCAAATCCCCCACTCAATCTACGAAATCCCAGGCGCACGCGACGTAGCTATCGAGTTCCGTAGCTTCTCCAAAACTGCCGGCTTCACTGGGACCCGCTGCGCTTACACCGTGGTTCCTAAGACGCTCGCGGCCTATGACCTAGCCGGCAAAACCCACTCCGTTCACGCACTCTGGAATCGCCGCCACACCACAAAATTCAATGGCGTCGCCTACCCGATCCAAAAAGCCGCCGCGGCGATCTATACGCCCGAAGGTAAAGCCCAAGTCAAAGCCATGACCGACTTCTACCTCGCCAACGCCGCACTCATCCGCACCGCTGTCAACCAACTCGGTCTAAGCTGCGTCGGTGGGGACAACGCGCCCTATATCTGGGTAAACACTGGTCGCGATTCTTGGGAGTTCTTTGATTTACTGCTAAACAACGCCCAAGTTGTCTGCACGCCCGGCGCCGGCTTCGGCAAATGCGGCGAAGGTCACGTGCGCATCAGCGCCTTCAATTCCCGCGCCAACGTCGAAGCCGCCCTCGAACGCATCGCCAGGGCGCTGAAAAAATAACTGCGCATCAAACTCCGCCAAAAATAAAAAGCGGCGGTCTCAAGCGAGATCGCTGCACCACATCGGGCCGACCACGGCCCGATTTTTTTCGCCCAGGCCGAGCGTTACAACTTCGCCGGCAACACTCCGACCACATCTTCGCTCAGCGCCGCCACGGCCGCACTTAAACGCGAAGCCAACTGGGAAAAATCTTTGGCGTCCCACGCGGTCTCGGGCGCGACAAAACGCCGGCGCGCCACCACTTCGCCAAGCGCACCGATACGCGTCACCTCAATCATCGCCACGAGCCGCACCACGCCGGAACCACCGCCGGGAGGCAGCACGCCTTCGCAGCGGATTAGGCGTACACTCACATCAAAATCACGCGGCTCCTCAAACGGAAACGGCTGCACAAAAACCCGGCCAACCGTCGGCGAGGCCAACATCTGTGCGCGCATCGATTGCAAAATTACTTGCTCTAGCGGCTCCGCCCAACGCGCCTCAGAAGGGAACGATAGCTCGTTTTCTCCAGTGCGTACGACGAGCGAGCCTTTCTTCAAGTAGGGCGCGAGCTCGACGTTTCTCAAACCTATGCGTAGTCCGCCGTTAATTGGCTGTGCACCCGTCGCACCCACTGAGGGGGCCGAGAGCACATAATAACGCGTGGTGTCTGCAGTCGGGGCTGGGATAAAGTTACACCCCGTCACTAGCAGCGTGCAGGCGGCCGTCACTAGCACACGCCACCCTAAATCCTGAGTCAAAAATTTCTGAATACTCATACGAACGATAGGGAATTGTAGATTGGTGAATTAATCGCTCAACGCGGCGCCTTCTTGCCGGTGAGTAGGGCGTTGGGATTGCGTTCGAGAAAATCAGCGAGGCGTTGCACCGCATCGGCGGCTTCTGAAAGTTTACCGAAGGCCTCGCCGGCGCCTTCACCCAGGCCCTGTTGCGCGTTGATGAAATTGCGCAGCGTGAGAGCGGTGGCGTTGAAATTCTGGAGCGTCTCCTGCGCCTTGCCGAGGGTGGCGTGGACATCTGCGCCAGCCGTCGCCACTTGGCCATCAAGCTTCGCCAAGGTCGTGCGCAGATCGACTAGCGTGGCATTAAGATTCACGAATGCTTCTTTAAGCTCAGGAGAACTCGCAAGCGTTTCGACCGCGGCGCCGGTGCGTTGCCACTGGGCGCTTACCCCTTTCAAATCTAGACCGTCGACTTGACGACGGGTTGTCGCGAGCAAGGTTTTCAGCTCCACGGAAAGTCCGTCGAAATCGATTTTCCGCACCTTGGAGAGGATCTCGCTCGCGCTGGCTTGAAACTCCGAGATCGCCGATGGCACCGCCGGTACGACAACATACTTCAATTCCGTCGTGCGGGAATCTGCTGGAAATTCCTTGGGGTTCAAAAAATCTAGTTCGACGAACAACATGCCCGTCGCTAATCCCAGCACACCGAGTTGAGCGCGCAGGCCGTGGTCAATCAAAGTCTGTAATTCACCGCGCTCAGCAACGTTGATCAAGGCGCCCTGACTGTCGGTGAGTGTGTTGCGGCTAAATTCGCAGGTCACGACTACAACCGAATGGTTTTTACGTTCGTCGTATCGCACCGTGAGATCGGCTACACGACCGACACGTACGCCACGCAACTTCACCGGCGAACCGAGATCCAGCCCATGAATCGACTCGTCGAAATACACCACAAACCGCTGCGGCTTGGAGAAAAAGTTCACACCGCCAAACGCCAGTAACACGACGATACCCAGCACAAACGCTCCCAGCGCAAACGCTCCAACTATAGCGGGACTGACCTTGGTTTTCACGTGATTAAAAGAAGAATCAAAATTAGATTAAAAGGACAGCCGGAAGCTGCGGTTGCCAAAAACGTTACACAACGCGTTTGAGAGCGGTAGAGATAGGTACATCATAAAATCGGCACTTTGCCCGTGCCCCGCGTCAGAAATTCTTTCACGCGGGGATCCCGGCTCGTCGTCGCGAGTGAGCGTGGCGCACCTTCGGCTATGATACCCTGCGACTGCTTTTCGAGCATGATGACACGGTCAGCGATATCGTAGATCGAAGCCAATTCGTGAGACACCACCACGATCGTAGTCCCAAACATCGCCCGAATTTCCACGATCAATTCGTCAAGCTTGCGAGAAGTCACCGGGTCGAGCCCTGCCGACGGTTCATCAAAAAACAAAATCTCCGGATCGAGCGCCAAGGCCCGTGCCAAACCCGCGCGCTTTTTCATACCGCCCGAAATCTCCGCGGGATAATAATCTTCGTAGCCACCTAAGCCCACTTGCCCGAGTTTGAGCGCAGATAATTCCTCAATCTCGCGCCGTGTGAGCGATGTATATTCCTCAAGCGGCAACGCCACGTTCTGCCTCAAAGTTAGCGAACTCCAAAGGGCACCGCCTTGAAATAGCATCCCGAAATGGCGCAACTGCGCCCGTCGCGTTCCAGCATCGGCTTCCGAAAACGGCGCTCCGAGAAACCGTACACTTCCGCCAGTCGGGGAATTCAAACCCACTAGATGCCGCAGCAGAGTGCTCTTGCCGCATCCTGAACCGCCCACGATGAAAAAAATCTCTCCGCGGGCGACATTGAACGTCACATCCCGCAAAATCGTCTGCTCGCCGTAGCCACAGACCAAGCCGCTCACCTCGATCGCCGGTCCGCTGCTCTGAGTGTGATTCCAGTTCGGCGTACTCATAGTCCAAGAATATTAAATGCCACCGCGAAAAAGGCGTCGGATACTATTATCAACAAGATCGCTGTCACCACCGCCGAAGTCGCCGCCCGCCCAACCCCGGCCGCGCTACGGTCCGCCTGTAAACCGCGTAAACAACCGGCTAAGCCGATCAACAAGCCAAACGTTAGCGCCTTGAACAACCCCGTGTTCACATCCGAAAGATCAATGATACTCTGAGTCTCGATCCAGTACGCCGCCGGCGGAATTTGAAGCACCCCGAGCGCCACGATCATACCACCCAATATACCCACACAGTTAGCGTAAAGGGCCAGTAGCGGCATCATCAAACCTAGCGCCACAATTCGAGGCAGCACCAAAAAATCTACCGGCGAAATCCCCAACGCCGCGAGAGCGTCAATTTCTTCGTTGGCCTTCATGTTGCCAAGCGTCGCCGCAAACGCCGCGCCTGTTCGCCCTGCCAACACGATCGCCGCCATCATCGGCCCCATCTCACGCACGACCGATAGGCCCACTAGATCCGCTACATAAATATCCGCACCAAACTGCCGAAGCTGCACCGCTGCCTGATAGGCCATAATCAGCCCGACGAGGAAACTAATCAGGCTCACGATGGGTAACGCCATGGCGCCGCATTGCTGCATCTCGTCGACACAGTCACGCCAGCGAAATTTATGAGGTAACCGCACCAGCCGCCACGCACTGATCACACACTCGCCTACAAACGCGATGATCTCTCGCGCCTTTTTCCAAGCATCCTTCGTCGCGAGCCCAACGCTCGTCAAAAAATTCTCTGAACGGTCAAACGGCACGCTGGTCTCATGCGAAGCAACTAGCTGCCCAAGCAAGGTTCGCACCTTCTGAGGCACCGACTCGAGATCGCAGTGCGTCCCATGCGCCCGACACCACTGTTGAACTTCAAAAAGAAAAAGCAGCAACGATGAATCCCAGCGCTCCACTGCATCCATCACGACTTTAACGCGGGTCAATTTCTCCCCGTCCACACACTCCGCCCAGCGTGGCGGAGCGGCCGTGATACGCCAAACACCAGCAATACTCACCGTACAACCCTCTGCACCCTTTTGCACAGTCACACGGGCCTGCGGTTGATCGGCTTTGTCAGACATGGACTCGGTTGTAGCGGTCTTCGCCCAAAACCAAACCCTAAAAAATTTCCGTGCCTCCGCCCCACCCTCACCGCCACTCTTTTCTCTCATGCAGTTTCGCACCCTTCTCTTCGACCTCGACGGTACGCTCATCGACCACTTCGCCGCCATCCATCGCTGTTACGCGCACACCCTGCCGCAACTTGGCCTACCCAAGCCCACGCTCTCCCAGGTACGCGACGCCGTCGGCGGAGGGCTCGAAAATGCCCTCCTCAAGTTCATCCGCGCGGACCAAGTTCCTGCGGCTGTAAAAATCTACCGTGCATACTGGGATCGCACAATGCTCGACGACGTCGCCGCCCTACCCGGCGCCATTGAACTTCTGCGCGACCTGCACTCTCGCGGCCTAACCGTCGCGATTTTTACTAACAAACACGCTCCATCCTCCCGTCTCATCGCTAACCACCTAGGTTTCACACCCTTCATCGCCAATAATTTTGGTGCCCAAGATACTCCTTGGCTCAAGCCTGACCCGGCTTTCACCGACTATGTGCTCACCACACTTCACGCCGACGCAGCTACAACGCTGCTTATCGGCGATTCCCCATTCGATGTCCAAGCCGCAATCAATGCCGGCTTCCCCTGTTGGGCCGTGACGACAGGCACACACCAAGCTGCGGAACTACAAGCCGCCGGCGCCACAAGGGTTTTTGCTAACCTTGCCGAAATCCAAGCCGCCCTCAGCGGCTGAGCCCGCGCACCCGCACGACTTCCAATTTCAACGCCCGCAGCGACACGACGATGTCGCGCAGAAACGCGGTCAACGCCGCGATCAAACACACGATACTCGCCAAAAAAATTACCACCATCTCGACGGCGAACTCGCGTTCGAGCACTGCGTCCACGAAAATTATCATCACGAGTACGCACGCTAGCAGCATGCTCAACCCAGCAAACATGACCGCCCGCTGCACGAGTCGCGCCCGCCGCCACAATATATCCAGCTGATTTTCCAAGTGCTCGCGCTCCTCGCTTTCTTGCGAAGCCGCCTGCCGCACTTGACCCGCCAGGATCCGCGTGCGGTCCACGACACGCGCCATCCGGTTGGTTAATGTGATCATCAAGCCACCCACGCCGCTCAATAAAATCACCGGCGTGATCGCCAACTGAATCACAGGCAAAAACGAACTGGGTACGATCGTATTCATCTAGCCAACCTGAGCCGCTCGCCAGCCTCCCGCAATCCTCGGTTTGCCACGACGCGATTTCCCGCTTCACCTTCCCTCGCCCGTGCCACCGCCCGCCGCCAATTCCACGCTCACCGGCGTCCTCGAACGCATTATTTTCCACAACGAGGAAAATCATTACACCATCGCGGAATTTCGCCCCGATACCCGTCCAGCTGCTGTAAAAACTCCACCCTCCACGGAAGAGAAAATCGAAAAGGTCACCATCGTCGGCGCCCTGCCCAGCGTCGAATGCGGTGAGACACTCCACCTCACCGGCGAGTGGACCCAGCACTCCCAACACGGCGCCCAGTTTAAAATCGCCGCCTTCAAAAGCGAACTTCCCGCCAGCGTCTACGGCATCCGAAAATACCTCGGTAGCGGCCTCGTACCAGGGATTGGCAAAGCTTACGCCAATAAAATAGTAGATGCCCTTGGCACCGATACGTTCCGCGTCCTATCCGAAGAATCCGGAAAACTCCGCGACGTCCCCGGTATCGGCCCGAAACGCGCCACCGCCATCAAAGCTGCTTGGGACGCCAAACGCACTGAGCGCGAACTCTACATTTTTCTACAAACCTACGGTGTCACGCCCAGCCAATGCGTGAAACTCGTCGAGCGCTACGGCGCCCAAGCTAAACCCATTCTTCTAGAGCAACCCTACCGCGTCGCCCGCGAGATCGACGGCATCGGTTTCAAAACCGCCGATCGCATCGCCATCAACCTCGGCTTTGCCAACGATGCTCCACCCCGCCTCGACGCTGGCCTCATCTACGCCCTCGAGACGCTCCAAGACGAGGGCCACACCGCCTACCGCGAAGCCGATCTCCAAGACTACTCCGCCACAATGCTTGAGACGAGCGGCGATCACATCAGCGCCCGCATCGACGCCCTCGTCCAAGCCAAAGCCCTATCGCGTCATCAACCCGCCGGCGTGGAAAACCCACTCCCCGGCTCCGCGCTGATCCAGCTCCCACACCACGACCGCGCCGAACAAAAAATTGCCGAGGTCGTTGCCCGCCTTGCCCGCACCGGTAGCGGCCTACCCGCAATCAAAGCCGACGCTGCAGTCACCTGGGCGGAAGCCAAAGCCGGCTTCACTTTCCACGAGCTCCAACGTACCGCCGTCAAAAACGCCCTCACTAAAAAATTTACGATCCTGACCGGTGGCCCAGGAACGGGAAAAACCAGTATTTTGCGAGCGCTCGTCGAAATCCTAAAGGCCAAAAAGGTCCGCGTCCACCTCGCCGCTCCCACCGGCCGTGCCGCGCAACGTCTCGCCCAGACCACCGGCGGCTTCGCGACTACGATCCACCGCCTCCTTAAATACGACCCCGCCAGCGGTGGCTTCGTCGCCAACGAAGCCGCACCCCTCGCCACCGATTTCCTCATCGTAGACGAAGCCTCGATGCTCGATAACCGGCTCGCCTCCGCGCTCCTCCAAGCCGTCCCGTCGCGCGCGCATCTGCTTCTCGTCGGCGACACTGACCAGCTTCCGAGCGTCGGCGCTGGCAACGTCCTCAAAGACCTCATCGCCGTCGCCACCGCCGAGTCCTCGCCGCACGCGCCGGCCGTCACGCGGCTCGCCGTCATCTATCGCCAACAAGGCCAGAGCCAAATCGTCACCACCGCCCACGCCATTAACGCCGGCGACCCGTCTCTGCCGCCCGCCGTCAACGAAGTCTCCGCCACCCAAGTCTGGGCCGACCTCACGTTCATTGTCGCGACCGACGCCGAGGATTGCGTCCGCAAAACTCTTGAACTCGTCACCACGTTCATCCCGCAAAAATTAAAATGGCCGCACCCAATCCGCGATGTGCAGGTCCTCGCGCCGATGCACAAAGGCGTCGCTGGCGTCGGCAATTTTAACATCCAACTCCAAGCCGCGCTCAACCCCAGCCCGCGCGGCGCCAAAGCCCTGCGCACCCCGAGCGGCGAATTTCGCACCGGCGACAAGCTCATCCAGCTACGCAACAACTACGACAAAAACCTCTTCAACGGTGACATCGGCGTCATCACCGCGATCGACGCCGAGGGCGGCACGTTCACGGCGGATTTCGATGGCGATGTCCACACGTTTGAGCGCGGCGAATTCAACGACCTCGCCCTCGCGTACACGGTGAGTATCCACAAATCCCAAGGCTCGGAATATCCCGTCGTGATCGTGCCGCTACTGAAGGCGCATTTCATGATGCTGCAGCGCAATCTGATTTACACGGCGATCACGCGTGGCCGAAAAAAAGTCTTCATCATCGGCGAACCCGCCGCCTACGCCATGGCCGTGCGCAACGCCGAATCCAAAACGCGCATGACCCACCTCCGCGAAAAAATCACGGCCACTCCCGCCGCCAAAGTGTCATGATTTTCGCCCGAATCTGGTTCACAATTTTAGTGCTCATGCTTAGTGCAGGTTGCTCCACGACGCCACTTCCAAGCGTCGCTCAAATTACGCCGCCCGCCGAATTCTGGATCGATCTCATCCAAGCCGAGGAAGTTTCAGAAGTCGATGTCTTCACCGATCTCGCAACCGCGGGCGCCATTTACATCGGCGAAGCTCACACGATCGCGCGCCACCACGCTATCCAGCTCGAAATCCTCCAGCAGCTCTTCCTTCGCAAACTTCCCCTTGTGCTGTGCTTCGAGCAGCTTGAAGCACGCGACCAACCAGCCATCGACCGATACAACCGCCACGACATCGATTTCGAAACCCTCGCACACGAAATAGACTGGTCCAAGAAATGGGCTAACTACCTCGACTACCGCCCGCTCTGCGAATTTGCCCGCCTCCAGGGCATTCCCATCCGCGCCCTCAACGCTCCCTCCGCCACCATCCGCGCCGTCAGTCGCGGCGGCGGCCTCACCCTCCTCGTACCCGAACTGCGGGCACAACTCCCTGCCGAGATTTTTACTGCCGATCCCGACTACGAGCGCCTCACCAACCTTCAGCTCGCCCAACACATGGCGCTCGATCCCGCCAAACTCCGTCCGGTCTTCGAAGCCCAAGCCGCCCGCGACGAAACCATGGCGGTCAACATCGTGATCGCCCGCCGTGTGCAAGCCCCTCCCGACGAGCCGCGCACCGCTGTCGTAATTCTCGGCGCCGGCCACATGCGCTACGGTCTCGGCACCGCCGAGCGCGTCCGCCGGCGCGACCCTGGCATCGTCGAGCGTCTCATTCTCATCTCCGAAAGCGGCCAGGGCCAATTGACTCCCGAACAAAAAGCCCAATCACGCGACATCACTATCGCCCACGGTGATCTTCGCCCTGTCGGCCGACCGCCTGCGGATTACGTTCGCGTGCTCCCTATCGCCGCGACCACAACCGATCCGACTCCAACCCCGGCCCGAGCACCGTAACCGTTAAACTTAAAATTTCCCATGCTCCGCTCGATTTTTTGCCGCAATCTCACGTTCGGTATCGCCACTTTTTTTCTCGTGCTCGTTCGCCTCGCGGCCGCCCCCATGTTTTCCGAACTCTGGGGCGAAGCCGGCGAGAAATGGTCCGCCCCGAGTCGCCTCCCCGATTTTTCCTACGCCGGTTACCATCGTGGCGAACAACCGATCCCCGAATTACCGCGCGCGACCAACGTCCATGATTTCGGCGCGCGCGGCGACGGCGTGACCGACGACACCCGCGCGCTCCAGGCCGCGATCGATGCCACTACGGCGGGCGCTGTTTATCTGCCACCCGGGCGTTACCTCGTCTCCGATTATCTCCGCCTCACGCGCAGCGGCGTCGTCCTGCGCGGCGCGGGGCGCGAGCAAAGCATCCTCTGGTTCCCGCGCGGGCTTGACGTCATCCATCCACGCA
>CANGCX010000053.1 GCA_947452315.1 Opitutia bacterium
CGCCATTTATTGCGGGGCTAGGAATTATTTTGGGGAGCGACTCGTAAAGACTGAACTGAAGTTTTTTCGCTTGAGCTCAAAAATCAAGGGGGGCGGCGCTTCATCCCGGCCCTAAAGGGCCAGGTTTTCGCGCCGTCCGCTGAGATAAAATTCGTTGCCGCCCACCACGACTCTGCGCACACGAAAGAATGCCTTCCCCGCACCGCACCCCCACCCGCGTCTTAGGCCTAGCCCAACTCGTACTTACGCTACTCTCCTTCGCGCCCGGTTACACTTCCGCCCAAACTCCTCCAGCGCCTTCACCACTTCGTCTCTCCGATTTCGTTGTCACGCCAAGTCGATTCGGTGTCGGCGAACGCACCGGTTCCGTCGCCGCAACCCTCACCCAGAGCGAACTAGCGACTCTGCCTCAAATTGGCGAAGACGTGTACCGCACCCTTGTGCGCATCCCCGGTGTAGCCGCCGATGATTTCACCGCCAAATTCTGGGTCCGAGGTGCCGCCAACGGCAAACTCCTCGCCCGCCTCGACGGCGTTACTCTCATCGAGCCCTTTCACCTCAAAGACATCGACGGCGCCCTAGCGATCATAGATCTACCGGCCGTCAGTCGCCTCGATCTGCTGACCGGCGGCTACACGGCGGACTACGGCAATCGAACCGCCGCCGTCCTGAACCTAGAAACCGACTTTCCCACTTCACCACAGCCCGCTAACTCTCTTGGCCTTAGCTTGAGCGGTGTCCGCGCCGCACACACCGGCCACTTTGCGGGCGAACAAGGCCGCTGGCGCCTCACCGCGCGCCGCGGCTATCCCGACCTCGCCCTGCGACTCAAAGGCCGCGACGACGAACTTTTTCCCAGCTACTACGACGCCTCCTTTCGTGCCGACTACATCCTGTCCCCGCAACACACGCTCTCGCTACACGCCCTCCACGCTGGCGACACACTCAAAGTTAAAGAAAAAAACAATCCTGAGCTCAACAGCGACTACACCAGTAGCTACCTTTGGGCCCGCTGGCGCGCCACCCCGAACGCACGCCTCGCCGGCGAGACCGTACTCTCCTTCGGCCGACTCGACTCCAATCGCCGCGGCGACGGCACCTTCGACAACACCCTCGACCTAAAACTCAGCGATCAACGCCAGCTCAACACCACCGCCCTACGCAGCGATTGGGCCCTCGAACTCAACCCCCGCACCCTCCTGCGCACTGGCTTCGAAGTCACTCACAACACTTCCTCCTACGACTACCAACTCCTGCGCGACAATTACCTCGTCCAAAACGGCGTACTCATAGTGGCACGCCGCACCGCCAATACGCACCTGCGTCCCGCCGGCGACCGCTTCGGTAGCTTTATCACCGCGCGCCTCCAAGCCCCAGGAGCCCTCATCGTCGAACCTGGCCTGCGCTTCGACCACGACTCCGCCACCGGCGACGATCACGTCAGCCCCCGGCTCGCCGCCGCTCTACCGCTCAGTAAACGAACTACCCTCCGCGCTTCCTGGGGAACTTACACGCAATCCCAAGGCCTCCACGAACTCTCCGTGCCCGACGGCGAGACCCGCCTCAACCGCGCTGAAATAGCCGAACACCGGATCTTGGGCCTAGAACAACGCCTCGCCACCAACGTCAGCCTGCGACTCGAAGCCTACGAACGCATCACCAGCCACGTGCGCCCGCGCTGGGACAACACCGTCAACCTCTACAACATCTTCTCCGAGGTCCAATCCGACCGCACGTACCTCGCCCCCACCTCCGCGCGCGCACGTGGCGTGGAAATTCTCATGGAGCGTCGCACCCAACGCGGCTTGGGCTGGACCGCTAGCTACGCGCTCGCCCACGCAGAAGAAATGATCAACGGCCGCGCCGTCTCCGCCGCCCGCGACCAGCGCCACACTGCCCGAATCGAAGCGACCTACGCGTTGGGCACCCACTGGAATTTCAGCGCCTCCTGGCACTACCACAGCGGCTGGCCCACAACCGAGGTCAGCTACATCCTAATCCCACTTAGTAACGGTAAACGCTACACCCAACGCGTCGTCGGCCCGGCCTACACAGACCAACTCCCCGACTACCACCGCCTCGATCTTCGCGCGACCCGCCGCTGGGAATTAGGCCGAAGCCAACTCATCGCCTTCGTCGACCTGTTTAACGCCTACAACCGCACCAACCTCATCGGCTACGCCTACTCCCCCGTGGTGTCGGGCACCACCGTCAAGACCACTCGCGAAGCACGCGATTTATTGCCCCTTTTGCCGAGCGTGGGCCTGACTTGGGAATTTTAACCTAAATTCCACAGTTGGGGATTTAAGTTTTTCCGGAAAGCGCTGGGCCTAGCGGCTAGGCCAGACCATGCAGACGGATGTGCTTCAGCCAAGGACTGCTCAGGCACAGTAAGCTTCGTGGAGGAGCTCACGCAGGGATTGTTGCCCTTTGGGGCTCAAGTCGCCCATTTTTTCTGGGGTTAATCGATCTTTGCTGACGACGCGGATTTGATCGATGGCGATTTCAGACGGGGTACGGTTGAGGGTGATTTGTAAGCGGGTCCTCCAAGTCGGGTGCTGGGAGCTGTACAGCGGACATATCACAACGGTGTCGAGAACGGCATTAAGCTCGTCATGGCTAATAATCACGGCCGGCCGAGTTTTCTTTAACTCGCGTCCCCGGGTAGGATCAAGGTCCACCCAGTATACGCCGTAGCGCTTAAAGATCGGCGAGGCCATCGACAGAAGCATTTTCTAGGTCGGACCAATCTTCTTTGGCTTGAGCCATCGCTTGGGCTGTCTCGGCCCAAGACAGCTTACTTTTTTGGGCCGTGAGCAGGAGTCCGTCAGCACGTATCTCGGCGGTTAAGCCCGCGCGATCTAAGCCAAGTTGGTTTATCACCGCGCTGGGAATGCGAACACCGCGTGAGTTCCCAATTCGGGTTATTTTAATGGGGAAACGTGTCGTCATAGTCTTAAGTAATTACATGTAATTACTCACAGATAAAATCAATCGATAAATCGTCGCCAACTTAAAAATCCATGCCCACATGAATTGAGCCTAAATCCTCGCTTATCACTGCGGCATTCAGGTTTAATCGACCTTAAAATCAGGCTCGCGCTCGCTCCGCTGCACGAAAAACCCGTAGCGTATTCTCGCCCCAAATTTTCGAAAGATCCGCTTCGTTCAGCCCCGCTGCGAGCAACGCCTGCGTGATCGCCGGATAAGCTGCCACGTCGCGTAAGCCTTGAAACCCACCCCCGCCGTCGAGATCACAACCGATCCCGACATGATCCACACCCGCCACCTTCACGGCGTGCACGAGGTGATTAACATAATCTGCCATAATGGCCTGCGGTTGCGGAAATTTCCCATCAAACGCGCGCCACGCCTTACTCACTTCCAGACGCACCTCGGGCGTGAGCACCGCGTCACGAAACTGCGACATAATCGCATCCACTGCCGCCGAGAGCGCCTCATTTTCCGTGCGCCGCACCATCGCCACCGGTAGCGCATTCATCTGAATCACCCCGCCCCGCGCCGCCAGTCGGCGCAATAAATCATCCCCGATATTGCGCGGATGATCGCACACTGCCCGACAACCCGTGTGCGACAAAATCACCGGCGCACTCGACAGTTCGATCATCTGTTCCAGCGCCGCATCCGAAGCGTGCGAGGCATCGACCACGATTCCAAGGCGATTGCATTCCGCGACCACCCCCCTGCCAAATGGACTCAAACCACCCCACTCCGCGCCGCGCGGATCCGTTGAGGAATCCGCCACCTCGTTGTTGAGCATGTGCGTGAAACCCACCATGCGCACCCCAAGTTCGTAAAATATCCGCAACACCCCCAGGTCCGTTCCAAGCGAGTATGCGTTTTCTGTACTTAAAAAAATCGCTCGCTTGCCCTCCGCTTTGAGCCTCAGTGCATCCTCCGCACTCAACGCCAACCCGCATCGCGCCCCGTGCGCGGCGATCACAGAACGAGTGTTTTCCAAAATCCCGCGGACCGCCGCAAGCGCCACCGCGTGACCCGCCACGCTGCGTGCGCCCTGCATAAAATAAGCGGCAAAGACCACCGCATCCAACCCACCCGCAACCATGCGGGGCAAATCGCATTGCGTACCATCCACAGCGTAGTCGTGCCGCGCGCCGAAATCCCATCCGGCCCGCGGCAAACTTGCCGTCGGCGTATCCAGGTGCGTGTCGATCGTAAAGAGGCGCTCGTGCAACGCCGCAGCTCCGGGCGTGATTTCAATCTGCATGATATTTAGTAAGAGGTCCGCACCCACCGCGCGCGAGCTAGAGTAGCGTCAGTTAATCTTTAGCCGCGGTCGCGGCGGCAGCGTCGGCCTCGGCTTTGACCTTAGCGGCATAGGCTTCGGCTGCGCGGAGCAGTCGCAGGGTATTGCCGCTCCACATTTTTGCACAGTCCGCTTCGTTGTAGCCGGCGGCGAGGAGGCTCGCAGTGATTTTGTGGTAGCTAGCGACGTCTTCCATGCCCGTCACCCCGCCGCCACCGTCCCAGTCCGCGCCGAAGCCGACATGGTCGGGACCGACCACTTTAAGGGTGTGAAACACGTGCTTCATAAAGTCGTCAAAGGTGGCCATCGGCACGGGATATTTTTCTTCAATCGCACGACGCTCGATAGACATCTCCTTCGTCTGCTCGGCACTCAAATTACGCCGACCGCCGTATTTGGCCATAAGGCCTTGCATGGCCTTATTACGCTCGGGATTGGGCGGCGTGGGAATGAGGTAAGCGCTCAGGGAATTCATCTGGATCACACCTCCCGCAGCAGCGAGTCTCTTCATGCGCTCGTCGTCGATATTGCGCGGATGCTCACAGATGGCTTTGGCGCCGGAATGAGAAAGGATGATCGGCGTCTTAGACAGTGTAAGCATCTGATCGAAGACGTCATCGGAGGCGTGCGAGGCGTCGAGGATGATCCCGAGCCGGTTGCATTCAGCAATGAGGTCTCGGCCAAGCGGGCTGAGCCCGTTCCATTGTTTACCGGTGGTGTCGGTGGCGGAATCAGCGAGGTCGTTGTTTGCAAAATGCACGGGACTCACCATGCGCACACCGAGGTCGTAGAAAGTCTTTACCAACGTGAGATCGTGACCGATCGGATAAGCGTTTTCGATTGAGAGGTAGACGATGCGTTTACCCGAGGCTGCAATCGTCGCGGCGTCATCGGCGGTGGTGGCGAGTGCGAAATGCGCGGGATTGGCGGCGAGCATTTTGTGGATGTTTACGGCAATCTGGAGCGCGGTGTCGCGCGCAGCAGCGTGGCCGGCGGGCGTGCGAGGACCTTGGGGCGTATAGATCACCCAAAAGCCGCCATCGAGGCCGCCTTCGACCATGCGGGGTTGGTCCACTTGGGTGAAATCGTCTTTCACGTTGTGACGGTCCATGATGTTCCAGCCGGGCCGGCGCAGACTGGAAGGCGTGTCGAGGTGAGTATCGAACGTGATGAGGCGCTCGTGAATCGCACGGGCATCAGCGGCGGCGGAAAGCGCGAGCGGAAGGACGGCCAATGCGAGCGCGAGGTAGGAGATGGGGCGTTTCATAAAAATTTAAAAAATGTACAAAATTAAGCGGTGCCGTCTACGGGATTAAGCAGATGGCGTGCGCGCAACAACACCGTGAGCCAAGAAAACCCTCCGGCCGCAGATCCATCGATTCTAAAATGGGATGCGGGAAATCCCTTGTCGCCCTCGCGCATTTGCCGCTCTGTGACTGCTTATTCCTATGTCGTCCCCCACCGTCGAAAACGTCGTCATCGTCGGCACCGGCTGCGCCGGCCTCACCGCCGCGATCTACACCGGCCGCGCCAGCCTCAATCCACTCGTGCTCGAAGGCCCCCTCCCCGGCGGGCAACTCACTACGACCAGCGAAGTAGAAAATTTCCCCGGTTTCCCGCACGGGGTCGATGGTTTCCAGCTCACCCAAAATATGCGCGAGCAAGCTACGCGCTTCGGCACCCGCTTCGAACAGGCGCTCGTCGATAAAGTCGATTTCACCTCGATGCCGCGCAAATTATTTTGCGGCGACCGTGTCATCCTGGCCAAGACCGTGATCATCGCAACCGGCGCCTCGCCGCGACTTACCGGCATACCCGGCGAAAAAGAACTCTACGGCGGCAAGGGCGTGACGACCTGCGCCACTTGCGACGGAGCCTTTTACCGCAAAATGGAAGTCGCCGTGCTTGGCGGTGGCGACAGCGCCGCCGAAGAAGCGTTGTTTCTCACGCGCTTCGCTAGCAAAGTTTACCTCGTACATCGCCGAGACTCGCTGCGCGCCTCAAAAATCATGGCTGACCGCGCGACTTCGCACGAAAAAATCCAGATGGTCTGGGACAGCGTGCCGGTCGAAGTTCTCGGCGTACCCGAGGGCGCGGTGAGTGGCTTGAAAATTAAAAACGTGAAGACGGGCGCCGAGTCCGTCTTGCCCGTTAAAGGCATCTTCGTCGCCATCGGACATATTCCCAATACTGGGCCGTTTGCCCCTCCACTCGAAGTGGATGAAGGCGGCTACTTCAAACCCCAAGCCGGCTCTCAAGTGCAGACCAACGTCCCAGGCATATATGTCGCAGGTGATTGCTCGGATCACGTCTTCCGCCAAGCGATCACGGCCGCCGGCATGGGTTGTCAGGCCGCCATCGAAGCCGAACGCTGGCTCGCCGAGCATCATGGTTGAGGCTGCTCGTGGCTGACGAAAGTATGGGCGATGTAGCACCCGCTTAAACGGGGTGCTGTCTGGCCCACCACAAAGCTCATGCCCGTCTTGCCCGCCGAGCTCACTGAGCTCCATCGTTCTCTCGGACTTACCGCCGATTACGCGCAAAGCCGTGGCCTCGCCCTACAGCTCGAGGCCTCAATCGACTCACTCGTCACCATCGCAATCACGGACGACGGACGCGCAATCCAACTCACCCCTTCTGCAGCAGCTGCTTGGACTCGGCTCAAACGCGCCGCCGATGCCGCGGCCATTCAGCTCATTCCGATCTCCGGTTTTCGCAGCATCGCCCGCCAGACAGAAATCATTCGAGCTCACCTCGCCTCCGGTCGGCCGCTCGAAGATATTCTTCGCTTAGTCGCTGCACCCGGCTACAGCGAACACCACACTGGCCGCGCCGTGGATATCACCACTCCCGACGATTCGCCCCTCGACGCTAACTTCGCCCTAACCCCGGCATTCAACTGGCTAAACAACCACGCCATCCAATTTGGCTTTCACCTGTCTTTTCCTAAGGACAACCCCCACGGCATCGCCTACGAGCCTTGGCACTGGTGCTGGAGCTCTTCATTGAAAACGACTTAGGCGATCCAACTACGGTCGCTTCGTCAGAGGTATAGGGCTAATGCGTAGGTCTTGGATCAGGTTCTAAAGCACCTAATTTGGAATAATTCTAATTATCGCTTGCACCTTAGAATCATTCCAATTTGTTGCCCCTTCCTCAAAAACCCATGGTCACCGCAACCCAATCACCCCGTCACCCCGCCGGGCTCGCGCAAAAACTCGCCGACAGCGGCCTGCGCTCTACCCCGCAACGCGAATTAGTCTACGAAGTTTTGCTTACCAAGCGCGACCACCCCACCGCGGATGAAGTGTTCGCCCGCGTTAAGCCCGAACTCCCCGGCATTTCCTTGGCCACCGTATATAACTGCCTCGAGACGCTAGTTCAGTGCGACCTCGTGCGCGCCGTTAATTTTGAGCGCGGGCCCACCCGCTACTGCCCCAATCTTCGCCCGCACGCGCATTTTCACGATGAACTCACAGGCCAGACGCATGATGTCGACCTCCCTGAGACGCTGTTCGCCAAACTCAAATCCGAACTCCCACCCGGCTTCGATGCCAACGCCGTCGAGATCACCTTCCGCGGCAAAGCCAAATCTTCCGCCAACTGATCCGTCCGGTTTCCACTTTCTCGCTTAAATTTTACCGACTCCTCCATGAGCCAACTCGAAATCAAAAACCTCCACGTCTCCATCGCAGACAAGGAAATCGTCAAAGGCCTCTCGCTCACCATTAAAGGTGGGGAAGTTCATGCCATCATGGGGCCCAACGGCACCGGCAAATCCACTCTCTCCAAAGCCATCGCCGGTCACCCCGACTACACGATCACAAGCGGCGAAGTTCTGCTCGATGGCGTTTCAATCCTTGAGAAAGAAGCCGACGAACGCGCCCGCGCAGGCATCTTCCTCGCCTTCCAATACCCCAGCGAAATCCCCGGTGTGTCCATCGCCAATTTCCTCCGCGCCGCCCTACAGGCCCGCTTAGCCGATGGCGAAGAAATCGACGCCTCCGGTTACTACAAACGCCTCTACGCCAAGATGGACCTCCTCAAGATCGACCGGAAGTTCACCTCCCGCGCTGTCAACGACGGCTTCTCAGGCGGCGAAAAGAAACGCTGTGAAATCCTCCAGATGGCCATGCTCGAACCCAAGGTCGCCCTCATGGACGAAACCGATTCCGGCCTCGATATTGACGCCCTTCGCATCGTTGCCGACGGCGTCAACACGATGCGTAGCCCCGAGCTGGGAGTCCTCCTCATCACCCATTATCAACGCCTCCTCGACTACATCGTACCCGACTACGTGCATGTCATGTACGACGGCCGCATCGTGAAAAGCGGTGACAAAACCCTAGCCCACGAACTCGAGGCCAAGGGCTACGATTGGATCAAAAAAGAACTCGCTAACGCCAAAGCCTAAACGGCTCCCAGCGCCCACCCGCCACCTTCGCCACGTTCTGTCCGCCGCCATGAAGCCACCCACCGAAACCGATCTCCTACCCGATTCCGCCGAAGCCGCCGCCGTGGAAAATCCCGCCGTCGGCATCGACCAGTCTGCTGGTAACTTCTCCTATAACATGGAGTACGCCTTTGACGCCGGCACCGGCCTCAGCGAAGACACGATCCGTTACATCAGCTCCGTCAAAAAAGAGGCGCCGTGGATCCTTGAATTTCGCCTCAAGGCTCTGAAAAAATTCTTGTCCATGCCCATGCCTACGCACTGGGCCACAAAGGACTTGGAGAATATCGATTTTCAAAAAATTCGCTACTACCTCTCGCAAGGCCAGAAACCGAAACGCACGTGGGACGAAGTCCCCGACGACATCAAAAAAACCTTCGAGCGCCTCGGCATCCCCGAGCAGGAGCGCAAATTTCTCGCCGGCGTCGAAGCCCAATTCGACTCCGAAGCCGCTTACTCCAACATCAAGGAAATCGTCTCCAAACAGGGCGTCATCTTCGTCAACTCAACCGAAGGTCTCCGCGAACACCCCGAACTTTTTAAGAAATTTTTCGGCAAAGTCATCCCCACCGGTGACAACAAATTCTCAGCGCTCAATAGCGCCGTATTCTCCGGCGGTTCCTTCATCTACGTGCCCCCTGGCGTTAAGGTCGCCCAACCCCTTCAAGCCTACTTCCGCATCAACGCGGAAAACTTCGGTCAATTCGAACGCACGCTCATCATCGCCGACGAAGGCTCCGAAGTCGTCTACATGGAAGGCTGCACTGCGCCGAAATTCTCTACCTCGACGCTTCACAGCGCCGTAGTCGAACTCGTCGCGCTCAAAGGCGCCAAAATCCAGTACATCACAGTCCAAAACTGGGCTAACAACGTCTTCAATCTCGTCACGAAACGCGGCATCGCCCACGAAGACGCCGAGATCAAGTGGATCGACTGCAACATCGGCAGCCGCCTCACCATGAAATACCCCGGCGTCGTCCTCAAAGGCGAACGCGCCCGCGGTGAAGTGATCTCCATCGCGCTCGCTAACGACGGACAGCACCAAGATACCGGCGCCAAGATGATCCACGCCGCCAACAACACGACCTCCAACATCGTCGCTAAATCCATCTCCGTTGGTCAGGGCCGTAGCACGTATCGTGGCGTCGTCCACATCCCCAAGCACCTCAAGGGTTGCAAAAATAACACCGAGTGCGACGCGCTCCTCATCAACACCAATAGCCGCACCGATACCTACCCGGCCATCAGCGTGCGCGGAGATAAAAACTCCACGCAACACGAAGCCTCCGTGTCCAAAGTTTCGGAAGACATGATCTTCTACATGCAGCAACGCGGCCTCACCGAAGGCCAGGCGATGAGCCTCGCCGTCAACGGCTTCATTAACGACCTCGCCCGCCAATTCCCCATGGAATACTCGGTCGAACTCAAACGCCTCATCGACCTCGAAATGGAAGGCAGCGTCGGCTAATCCTCCGCTCCTTCTAACTCCATCGCTATGTCCGCCTCTTCTCTTTCTGTTGCTACGAATCTGGTCGGCAGTTTCACCGCGGAAGCCTTCGCTGCGCACCTTGCGAGCCTCCCGCCCTCGCTCCCCGCTTGGTGGATTGCCCGCAAACGCGCCGCCTACGAAAAATTCGCCGCACTCCCGCTTCCTGCGCGCACCGACGAATCCTGGCGCTTTAGCTCCATCAGCACGCTCACGCTCGATGGCTTTACGTTGCCCTCCGCTGCCGCGACCCAAGTTCCACATGCACCCATCGGCATCAAAAAAGCCGCCAAATTGGTCTTCGCTAACGGTCGACTTTTCTCGCACGAACCGTTGTCCGCCGAACTTGCCGCCCGCGGCGTGATCGTAACCACACTTCAAGATGCCCTTGTTAAGCACGAAGCCTTGGTCCGCGAACATCTGCTCGCACAACCACCCAAGTTGGGCTCGGCCAAATTCTCAGCACTGCACGAAGCCTTTCTCGTTGATGGCGCGTTTATTCACATCCCGCGCGGCATCACGGTCGAACAGCCCATCGGCGTTTTCTCGTACGCCCTCGGCGCCACCACTGCAGTTTTCCCACACACTCTCGTAGTCGCCGGAGAAAATTCCCGAGCCACGCTCGTCGAATACTTCGGCTCTGGCCAGGACACCGAAGCACAATTCGCCGCCGGGGCCAACGACCTCTACGCCAGCCACGGCGCCCACCTCACCTATATCGGCAAACAAGACTGGAGCCACCGCGCCCTCTCCTTCCAGTCCAACAGCACCGTCGTGCGTCGAGACGCCCGCGTCCAATCCCTCAACGTTCACCTCGGCGCCCGCCAGGCCCGCCACGAGTCCCTCTCTCAACTGCAAGCCCCCGGCGCGTTCTCCGAGATGCTCGCCCTTACCGTCGCCGAGAGCGGTCAGGAATTCGACCAGCGCACGCTCCAGATTCACCAGGCACCCAACACCAAGTCCGATCTCCTTTACAAAAACGCCCTACGCGGCACCGCGAAGACCATTTTCTCCGGCCTGATTGTCGTCGATCCTGACGCGCAAAAAACCGACGCCTATCAGAGCAACCGCAACCTTATGCTAAGCGACGAAGCCGAGGCCAACTCTCTGCCCGGTCTCGAGATTCAAGCCAACGACGTGCGCTGCACGCATGGCGCCACCTCCTCCCGCATTGATCCCGAGCAGGAATTTTACCTCCAAGCCCGCGGTATCGCCAAAGCAGCCGCCGACGAGCTCCTCACCTTCGGTTTCTTCGAAGAGGTCCTCAACCGTCTCAGCGCCGACGACCTCCACGAAGCCCTCCGCGTCCTCATTCAGACCAAGTTTAAAAAGTAAGCTCACCGCTTCTTACCATGGCCAACACCGACCGCATTCTCGCCCGCGACGTTACCGGCACGCAGATCCCAAGTGGAGACCGCCAAACACTCGTGGCCGGCACCAAGCTCTTCATCCACCAGACGCTTGGCGGCAGCTTCACTGTTCAGACCGATTTTGGTCTGTTCCGCATCGACGGCAAAGACGGCGACGCCCTCGGTGAAAAAACTGCTGATCATACCGTAACCGCTGCCACCCTAGCTGACGGCGCACCCGACCCCGCTGCTATCTGGGACCAACTCAAACGCGTCTACGACCCCGAGATCCCCGTCAACATCGTCGACCTCGGTCTGGTCTACTCGATGGACGTCGAACAAACCCCCGAGGTCACTCCCGCCGCCTACAAGGTCAACGTTGCCATGACCCTCACCGCTCCCGGCTGCGGCATGGGCCCCGCTATTGCCGAAGACGCAAAAACTAAAATTCTTCTAGTCCCCGGCGTCAGCGCCGCGGATGTCCGCATCACTTGGGAGCCGGCTTGGAATCAATCGATGATCAGCGAAGAAGGTAAAATGCAGCTCGGCCTGATCTGAGCCGCGCTTAGTTAGCCCTCACGCCCAAAGCGTGCGCGCCAAGAGCCAATAAAGCCCGGCAAGCGCCACAAGGGCCGAAATTGCCGGCACGCCGAGCCTCAGAAACCAATCCCGTTTTCTTAGCTGCCAGAGTAACGGCAGCACGAGCGCCGCGATTACGATCTGCCCCAGCTCGACGCCAAAATTGAAACTAAACAAAGGTAGCGCGAGTCCGCTGCCGTTTACCCCGACCCCGAGTTCGCGCAGCACGCTCGCAAAGCCGAAACCGTGAATGAGCCCGAACCCAAACGTCAGCGCCCCGCGCCCGCGCGGCTCCGCGCCGCGCCGCAGGAGATTTTCCACCCCCACATAGACGATCGAGACAGCGATCAACGGCTCCGTGAGGCGCGCAGGCAGATTGACCCAATCCAGCGTCGCTAACGCGAGCGTGAGCGAATGCCCAAGCGTAAAACACGAAATCACCCGCACGCTGGCCCGGAAACTCGCGCACACCGCCAACAGCGCGAGTAGAAATAACAGATGATCGTAACCCGTCCAAATGTGTTCCACCCCAAGCCGTACAAACGGAGCGATCATTGGATCCTTATCCACGCCTGCCGCGACCAGCGATGCCGAGGGCATCCACTGATATATGATTTTAGCCGAGAAAAACATCTAAGAGTACATGCAACCGCTCTCGGCTAACAGGACGATCCTTTTTTCAACACTCCGCGAAATTATGCGACGGTTTAGCTGTGTGCAGCGACTTCCTACGATTAAGTCTAAACTAAGCGAGACCGCCCGAACGCACTGCTCGTAGAATTTCTACAAAACGAGCCAGTTCCTCTTCGGTCGTATACAAATTGGGCGTCACGCGGATACCACGAAACTCCTTGTGCACAACCGGCCGCACCAAGGTGCGGTGACGTTCCCAGAGCCAGCCGGCCAACTTCGCCGGCGCCAGTCCCGCAAAATCAATTGTCACCAACGCCGCGGAAAAATCGGCCGAACGAGGCGTGTGTATCGTAACAGTCGGGTCATCAAGGAACGAGTGCAGCCAACGATCGCGGAGCCAACGCAGTCGGGCCATCTTCCGCTCGGCGCCAATCGCCAACCAAAAATCCAGCGCGGGACGAATCCCCAAATAAGGCGCGGCCGCCACGCTGCCGATGCTCTCAAATTTCCGGATATTTTCGCGCAGTTCGACCGGCGCAGGATAGAGTGGCCATATTTCACCGATACGTTCTCGCCGCACATATAAAAACCCCGTGCCATGCGGCGCACCCAACCATTTGTGCAGCGACGTCGCATAAATATCGCAATCCAACGACTCACGCGTGCACGGCAACTGGGCAAACCCATGCGCGCCGTCTACGACGACGAGCACCCCGCGCGCACGCGCCATGCGCACGACCTCGCGCACCGGCAACACTTGGCCGGTGAGATTAATGATGTGACTCATCAAAATCACCCGCGTGCGCGGCGTGATGGCGGCGGCGAAGCGAGCGACAATTTCATCGGTACTTTCCACGGGCACCGGCAGCGTGACCGAGCGCAGGACGATGCCATCGCGCTCGCTGCGTTGGAGTAACGTATTTTGAAACCGCCAGTAATCCTGTGTCGTAGTCACCACTTCATCACCTGCCCGCAAAACGAGACCGAGCAGCACGGTTTCGATGCCCTCGGTGGTGTTGCGTGTCAGCGCGAGTTCCTCGCGGTCGCAGCCAAACGCGCTCGCGAGCCGCGTCCGCACCTCGTCCAACTGCGGCATGAGCACCCGATTAAGCGTGTAGGCCGGCGCTTCATGCCCTTGCTGCCAAGCCTCGATAAAGGCGTGATTCACCAGAGCGGTTGAGGGCTGGATCCCGCCATTTTCCAAATTGAGAATCGAGCGATCTACCGCCCAAGAAGCCTGCACGTCGCGCCAAAAGCCCTCGTCCGCCGCAAAGACTGCCGCCTCGCCTGCGCGCTGCGGTATCGTCGTTAGAACGCGAGCGCCAGCTGCACGCGCCGCCGCAAAACCCATGGCTTCGGGAGCGACCGCAACCGACGCCGCAGCTTGCGCCGTAGGCAAAAGCCAAGTCGGAGCGACGACGCCAGCCGCCGCCAGTTGCGTGAGGAAACTGCGGCGCGAGTGCGGAATCATAGTTGAAATTAATACGCAGCGTTGACGCGCAGGTACCAACGACCGCCATCGGCATCATAGGGCGCATTGCGCGAATAGAGTAAGCCGTTGGCGGCGTTGAACGTCGCTTTGTCAGGATAGCGATTAAACGCGTTCTCCACGCCGGCCGTCGCACTAATCTGGCGCGTGAATTTCCACGACGTGGAAAAATCAGCGAGGATTTGCCGGCCGAAATCCTGCACGATCGTTGAATTGGATTGGGCGTCGGTCCACTCGCCGAAATAGCGCACGCGGGCCATTAGGCCCAAACGATTACGCGTATAATTCAGGGTGACGTTGCCCGCATTCTGCGGGATGCGATTCTCCAAATTGATGCGCGCATCTCTGGAAATCACGCGAGCATCGTAACGGGTGACGCGGGTGGCGTTGTAATTATATGCCGCCGTGAGCGCCACCGTCTCTTGCTTGGAGAGCGTCCAGCGCTTCGAGGCCACGAGATCGAGACCCTCCGTGCGGGTATCAAACGCATTGGTGAGAAAACTCAGAGAGTTAAGATTTTTGGCATCCGTCACCCCCGAAGCTACCAACTGGTCGCGCTGGGCCGCCGTGAGCGTGAAACCTTGCGAGAGACTAAGGCGGTCTTGTACCGCGATCCGGTAATAATCAACCGAGACCGTGAACTCAGAAGCCGGCGTGAAAACCAAACCGAGGCTGACGTTATCGGAATTCTCCGGCTTCAGTGCTTTCGCCCCGAAAAATACCGCTACGGGATTATTCACACTGACTTGGCCCGAGGTGAAAAGCGTGGACGTTCCGGGCAACAAACCCTGGCTCGTGCGCGTGTAATACGAAAGCCCAGGCGTTGGAGCGTGAAAGCCTGTGCTCACGGCTCCTCGCACCGCCAAGGTCGACAACGCTTGATAGCGCAAAGAAAACTTACCGTTGGTCGTGGCCCCGAAATCCGAATAATCCTCCGAGCGACCCGCGAGCGCGAAACTCAAGCGCTCGAGCGGCTGCACGTCGAAATCGACATAGGCCGCGTTGCTGTCGCGCTTGGCATCGACGATCTGCGAGGGGCTCCAACCGGGGAATCCGTTGGCCCCCACCGCGAGATCGGCAAAAGGTCCGACGTCCCAAGAGTAACGATCACCCCCGCGGATTTTAAAATGCTCGCGGCGGTTTTCCGCGCCAAACGCGATGTTGATCGGCTTCGGGAAAAATCCGCTGTTCCAATTATAGACAAAATCCGCGTTCACATTGCGTTCAGCTTGTTTCAAACCGCCGACATCAAACACCGTCGGAGACTCCGGGCCAAACGAAGCGTTTACGGAGTTGGTTAATTCATAATCGATACGATTACGACCCATGGCGGCGCTGAAATCATAATTCAGGCCCATCGCGGTGCTCCCCTTTAGACCGCCCACGAAGTGGTAATCCTCATCCTTCGAGGCAAAATACGGGGCAAAACCGCCGGGAAAACGCTCCACCAAGGAATAATTAGGATAAAGCGACGTCGGCGCGTTTTGATAAATCGAACGCTTAAACGCCGCGTTGGTGTCAGGATTGCGCCAGTTGAAATCGTCCAATCCATCACCCGAGCCGAAGATCATAAAACC